>VGKU01000096.1 GCA_016882235.1 Candidatus Parcubacteria bacterium | reverse complement strand
TGCGCACAACCAAGGCGGTGTGTGGGGATGCCTACCCGTCATCGTGCTGGATGTGTATGAGCACGCCTACTTTCTGGATTACGGATCGGATCGCGCCGCCTACATCGCGGACTACTGGAAAAATTTCAACTGGGATGCCGCGAACCGTCTCTTTGAACACATCAACACCTTCCGCTTAACCTGACGTCGTCTCGGTTGAAGAGACCACGTATAAACGCTATGGATCACGCCCAACATCTCGCCCGCGTCGGACAACCGGCCCCTCATTTCCACACAGAGGCCGTGCAACCCGACGGCAAGTTCACAGATATTTCGCTCACGGATTACAAAAATACCTGGCTCGTCCTCTTCTTCTATCCGTTGGATTTCACCTTCGTGTGTCCTACCGAAATCACCGGCTTCTCCAAACGGATGGATGAGTTTGAAGCGTTGGGCGTCCGCGTGCTCGGCGGTTCAACCGATTCAGTCCACTCGCACAAGGCCTGGCTCAAAGAGTTAGGGGAGATGAGGTACCCGCTCTTTTCAGATCTCACGCGCACCATGTCGCGCGATTACGGAGTCCTACTCGAAGGAAAAGGCATCGCGCTTCGCGGGACCTTTATCATTGATCCCGACGGCATCCTGCGCTACGCGCTCTACCACGACCTCGGCATTGGCCGATCGGTGACAGAAACACTCCGTGTTCTCAAAGCCCTCCAAACGGGCGAGTTATGTCCGGTGGAATGGAAGGAGGGGGAGAAGACGCTCGGAAGCGCGGGTTAACACGCGAGCACCTGTCTTTCTAGAAACGAACCAAATACTGCAATAAGGTGCGGACGGCGTGACCGGTCGCGCCTCTTTTGGTATAGGCGTTGAGATCGCGCTCCGCGAAGGCGGGGCCTGCGATATCCAAATGCGCCCAGGGAACCTGTGGATTCACAAACTCCTGGAGGAATAAACCAGCGGTGAGCGCTCCGCCGTATTTTCCGCCGATATTTTGCAAGTCGGCCACCGTTGATTTGACGAGTTTCTTGTAACTTTTTTCGAGCGGCAGTTCCCACATCTTTTCACCCGCCGCCTTGGCCGCCACGAGCACATCATTGGCGAGTTTAGCGTCATTGGCCATCACGCCCGTGATCTCTTCGCCCAACGCCACCATACAGGCGCCGGTGAGTGTTGCGAGGTCAATGATCGTATCCGGCTTCTGCTTTTGCGCGTACACGAGTGCATCCATCAGCGTCAGGCGGCCTTCGGCGTCCGTGTTCAACACTTCCACCGTTTTTTTATTCATCGCCGTCAAAATATCGCCCGGGCGATAGGCGTTGCCAGAAGGCATGTTCTCCACCGCCGCAAAAATGCCATGGACTTCCACGGCAGGAGCGAGCTCGCGCAGGACACAAAACGCGCCCAGCACGCTTGCCGCGCCGGCCATATCCACTTTCATCCAGGTCATGTAATCGGCCGGCTTCAGCGAGAGCCCGCCGGAATCAAACGTCACGGCCTTGCCCACCAACGCCACGCGCTTTTTTGCGCTTCC
>VGKU01000095.1 GCA_016882235.1 Candidatus Parcubacteria bacterium | reverse complement strand
CTACCATCCGGGCACCAAAATGGTGAAATTTGCGAGCGTCCCGACCGTGTATGCGGTTGAAAAAGGGGGAGTGCTTCGAGCGATTGCAAGTGAAGCCGTAGCCGCCGCCTTATACGGAAGCAATTGGAACAAAAAAGTTGATGACATTTCAGATGCGTTTTTCGGAAATTATACGTTTGGCGCAATAATTGGGGTCGCTGCGGATTACCATGTCGCTGACGCGAAAGCGTCTGTGACCGCGCCATTTTGATCTTCGGTTCTTGCGGACGCCGGCGGGTTCAAGCACGTTGTAGGGCCAGACCGGCGGGGAAAGATCTTGAGATTCCTTGGGAGGGCATAGGGGGTCAGCCTATTTTGTTGTCCGGCCTGAAATCCGGACTTGTTGCACGGGCTGATCCAGACAGGACTACTCGAAATGACCGCGGATGCCAGTATGTTACAATACGCCGGTATGCGGCTTTTCCGGCGGAAATTTGCTTCACCCTTTCTTCCCCTTTTTCTTTTGTTTTTCTTGATCGTTCTGCCAGTTTTTGCCCAAATTCCAGACGATCCATACCTCTTTGAACAA
Organism: Candidatus Parcubacteria bacterium; assembly: GCA_016882235.1. Taxonomy (GTDB): domain Bacteria; phylum Patescibacteriota; class Patescibacteriia; order UBA9934; family GWF2-40-263; genus VGKU01. The sequence goes on along the minus strand of VGKU01000095.1, from coordinate 954 downwards.
TGGTATCTTGATGCCATCCACGCGCCCGCGGCATGGGAGGAAACAACCGGTTCGCCCGACGTAATCGTGGCGGTGCTTGATGCCGGTTTTGATCTGGACCACCCGGACCTGGTTGGCCAGTATTGGCAGAACACGCGTGAGCTTGTCGGCAACAATAAGGACGACGACAACAACGGTTTTGAGGACGACACCTATGGATGGGATTTTGTGGACGGTGATCCCATGCCAGAACCGCAACTGGGCGAGACATTTAACGATACGGTCGCGTCGCACGGCACGGTGATTGCTGGCATTATCGCGGCGACTGCGGAGAACGACGAAGGGATTACCGGCATCGCTCCGCGCGTGAAGATCATGCCGCTTCGTATTCTGGACGAAAACGGTTCGGGTTCCACCTCCGAGGTGCGCCAAGCGATTGTCTATGCCGTGCGAAACGGCGCGCAGGTGATCAACTTGAGTTTTACGTCCGACCGGCATGATCCGCGCCTGCAGGAAGCGATTGAATGGGCGGTCGCGCAGGGGGTGGTTGTGGTGACAGCGGTTGGCAACGGCGGGCGCGATCTCCAAGAGAAGCCAAGCTATCCGGCCTGTTTTGATCTTCATGTGGGGTACGACTTGGTGCTCTCTGTTGCCGCGAGCGATCGGGCGGGGCGCAAGGCGTCGTTTTCAAACTTCGGCGCCGGATGCACGGATGTGGTGGCGTCTGGGACGAACGTGTTCGGCGCGGTGTACCATGATCCGTCGCGACCTTTTACCGCGACCGCGTACGGGTCGCCGTGGGAGGGGACATCTATCGCGGCGCCCATGGTGACCGGCGCGGTGGCACTCATAAAGTCGCGCTATCCATTATTGACTCCCGCACAGGTTCATTTGGCGGTGAAGTTGTCGGTGGATCCTGTGTTGGAAGTGTCAGTGGAGGCGCGCAAGCAGTTGGGGGCTGGGCGTTTGCATGTG
>VGKU01000094.1 GCA_016882235.1 Candidatus Parcubacteria bacterium | reverse complement strand
GGATTTTGATCCCAATCGTTTTTCAGACGTTGAGACGTTTACCCACTTCAACAACCCGGCCATTTTTGACGCCTATGAGCCCGGTTCTATTTTTAAGCCGATCACGATGGCTGCCGCCATGGATGTAGGCGCCGTGACGCCTGCCACACGCTTTGAGGATTTGGGATCGGTGATGGTTGAGGGGTGGCCCAAGCCACTCGGCAACGCGGAGGGCAAAGTGTACGGCGCGGTGGATATGACACAGGTCCTTGAGGATTCCATCAATACAGGCATGGTGTTCACCATGCGGCAGATGGGGCAGGAAGTGTTTACGGAATATGTGAAGCGGTTTGGGTTCGGAGAGGCGACCGGACTTGAACTGGACAAGGAGATGCCCGGGAATATTGCCTCGTTGGAAAAGAGCGCAGAGATTTATAAGGCGACGGCATCGTTCGGGCAGGGGATTACGGTGACCCCCTTGCAGGTGGTGATGGCGTACGCGGCGGTTGCCAACGGCGGGGTGTTGAAGCGGCCGCAGATCGTTGACGAGATTCATCACGACGATGGGACGGTGGAGAAGCGTGCGCCGCAAGATGTGCGGCAGGTGATGGATGGGAAAACGGCGCGGGCGCTCGGGGCGATGCTCGTTTCGGTGATTGAGCGCGGCCACGGTAAACGCGCGGGCGTGCCTGGGTATTACATCGCTGGCAAAACCGGCACGGCGCAGGTGGCGCGCACGGACGGAATCGGCTATTCGCATGATAAGACGATCGGGTCGTTTGCCGGGTTTGGGCCGGTGGAGAACCCCCGGTTCGCCATGGTGGTGCGCATTGACAATCCGCGCGGTGTGGTTTGGGCCGAATCCACGGCCGCGCCCCTATTTGGGGAAATGGCGCAGTTTCTGTTACAGTATTTTAGTATTCCACCCGTTCGTAAGTTATCACCCTAGGCAAGCTACACATCTCTTATGAAGCATTTTATCCAGTACCTGCTTGCCAAAAAGGCGCGTCGGCTTCTTGAGAAACATCACCCCATCGTCATCGGTGTGACCGGTTCGGTTGGCAAGACCTCCACGCGCGATGCGATCGCTGCCATGCTTTCCCAGAAGTACGATGTGGCGCCGAATTTCAAGAACTACAACAACGAGTTTGGTCTTCCGCTCACGATTCTTGGAAACATGTCTCCTGGCCAATCCTGGTTCGGCTGGCTGTCCGTTCTGTTGTCGTCTCCGAAAAAAATCCCGCAGGTATTCGTCTTGGAGTATGCGATTGATCGTCCGGACGATATGGATGTTCTCTGCGCGATTGCCAAGCCCAGCATCGCCGTCATGACGCGGCTCACACCCGTGCACGCCGAGTTTTTCCGTTCCATGGAACAGCTTGCCGAGGAAAAAGCGAAACTGCTTGCGTGCGTTCCGGAGGACGGATTGGTCGTGTTGAACGCGGATGATCCGCGCGTGATGGGTTTGGCGGGACACGCGAACGCGCCGCGCCGAACATACGGATTTTCCTCACACGCCGATGTGCGCGCTGTGGATTACGGCGTCTGGACGCGCGAGGATTTTGCGTTTGAGCCAGGCGAGCTTTTTTCAACATTGTCGTTTGGGGTT
>VGKU01000093.1 GCA_016882235.1 Candidatus Parcubacteria bacterium | reverse complement strand
GTTCGTCATCCGTTTGGATGGAAATTTTCTTTTCAACCTCGATCATCGTTTGGTGGGCCGGGCGGGATTCGAACCCGCATCCGATTGCTCGGTCGACATTTTAAGTGTCGTGCGTATACCGGTTCCGCCACCGGCCCCTATTCGTCTGTATCAGATTCCTTCCACGGTGTATTGGTTGTAAGCTCTGACGGTTTAGGCAAAGGATTCTCAGGTTCTTCAGTCGATGATCGTACCGATCTGCGTTCATCTGGTCAAGTACCCACACGCCTCTTTTTCAACGCTTCTTTTGTCAGGGCGTCCAGTTTCTCTGTGGAGGAAGAGAAGGCGATGGCGGAGAGGTCGCGAATGTGCCGTTCAAGAAAGGCGAGCGTTTCTTTCGGGTAGAGGTTGTACGCTTCGCGGAGTGTCCAGCCCACGCCTTTTTGGACAAAGGGGTCTTGCGCAGGCAGAAGCGGCTTGACCATTTCAAGAACGGTCGCGGCATTCGGCGCGTTGCGTTTTGGCGATGCGTAATAGATCAGCGAGACGACGGACGCTCGCTGTTTCCATGGGTTTTTGGAAGCGTTCCATTTTTTGAGTTGCGGAAGGATCAGTTCAGGATGATGTTCAAGCAAACACGAGTAGATTTTTGAGAGCACATCCGAGTGCGCCCAGTTGTCCACGAAGTCCGCCCAGCCGCGCAGATAGTTCCATTCGCGCTTGCCGTTTGTCGCCACGCGATCCTCTGCAAACCGCAGGGCCGCCATCTGCGCTTCGTGCAGGCGGCTGTTACGCAACAGGTCATTCCAGATTTTCCATTGTTCACTCTCTGGCCGCTTGGAAAACGAAAAGCCTTGCTTGAGCCGCGACTTCAAGCGCAAGGAGGATATACCCACCGAACGGGGGATATGGAATTTGTCGTTGGAGGCTTGAAAGGAAGGATCAGCGAGTTTTTTCAACTCGCGCTCGACTTCAAGCACAGAGGGATGCATACCGTTTGGCGTAAAGAATCATGCGGAACGACCTTGCCGATTTCGGGAGAGCCGAGAGATCGCGGGAGTCTTTTTGCCAGCGGAGCGATTCTTGCCAGGACGTTCATGAAGCGACATGAGCAGTTCCGCTGCCGATCTGGTATTGAGCACGTCTCGTTTTTTCGCCCAGCCGCGGCGGGCCTGGGCAATTCCGTACTCAAGGTTTTCAAACTGTTCGGGCGTATGCGCGTCGGAGTTCACCACGAGCTTCACGCCCGTCTCAAGCGCTTGGCGCACGAACCCTTCCTGTAAATCCAGCCGCTCCGAGCCGTTGACCTCCAGTGCCACTCCGTACTCTCGCGCCGCCTTGAGGAGCGCGTCCATGTCCACCTCATAGCTGTCGCGCACATTCACGATCCGACCGGTTGGATGAAACAGGACGGACACAAGGGGATGTTTCATCGCGCGAATGATCCGCTCTGTCATTTCTTTTTTTTTCAGACCCCGAGAGGAATGGACGGACACGCAGACCAGATCAAGTGTTTTGAGCGCGTCGTCAGTGAGATCGAGCGAACCGTCTTTTTTGATGTCACACTCGGTGGACTTGAGGATGCGAAATCCTTTGAGGTGGCGGTTGAGCTGGTCAATCTCTTTGCCCTGCGCGAGCAGGCGCCGTTCATCCAGACCATTGGTGATTGCAAGCGACTGTGTATGGTCTGTCA
>VGKU01000092.1 GCA_016882235.1 Candidatus Parcubacteria bacterium | reverse complement strand
GTTTCAAGTCGCGACTGAGTACGGGGAGGACATCGTGTTTCGCTGTGCGTGCGGGATGGCGCAAAACAAGGAGATCGCACAGGTCAAAGAAGGCGATGCGTGCCAGAAATGCGGGAAGGGGACGATAGAAGTCGTCAAGACGATCGAGGTCGGAAACATTTTTCCGCTCAAGAAACGGTTTACCGAGGCGTTTGGATTTACGGTGACCGGGCCGAACAATGAACAGCAGGAAGTTCTGATGGGATGCTATGGCATCGGGCCTTCGCGCGTGATGGGTGCGATTGTGGAAGTGCGCCACGACGACCGCGGAATCCTCTGGCCAAAACAGGTCGCGCCTTTTGGGGTGCACCTTGTGTCGCTTTCCAGTAAGGACGCAAGCGCGCGCGAGAAAATTGACGAAGCGGCCTCGTCGTTGGTGCGCGATTTGGAAGCCGCGGGCGTGGAGGTCTTGTGGGACGACCGCGAAGCGAGTGCGGGGGAGAAGTTTGCGGACGCGGATTTGATCGGGATCCCCTTGCGCATTGTTGTTTCCCAGAAGTCGCTCGCGGAAGGGTCCGTGGAATGGAAGCAGCGGGAGGGGGGAGACGCGCGACTCATAAAACTGACGGACACGCTTGACGAAATCAACGCGTTCGTGTTAGCTGGATAGCGTTATGCAGAGCCTTTCTCACAAGGGAATCATGTCCTTCAGCGCTGATTATACGCCAGCGGTGTTTGATTTCCCGAGTGGTAAAGGTTTGATGTCGTGATGGAATGCGGCATGAGGCCTTCAGCGGCTCGGGGAATCCCGAGCCGCTTTTGTTTGTGGTCATCCTGATCCTCATAAGGAGTCCCCGTGTCTGCCACGCGCCTCTACTATCTCTTCAGCGCCCTCATCGGCCTCGGCCTGGGCGCGACCGTCACCGTGTACGTTCCGTTCCTCCTGGCGATCGGACTGACTTTGTCGCAGGTCGCGCTTGTCAATGCGTTGTTCTGGGCGATCCTGATCGCCTTTGAACTTCCCACCGGCCTCTTCGCCGACGGCCGTTCGCGCGCGTTCTCGCTCGCCGCCGGCGCGGCTTTCCATGCGCTTGGAGGCCTCGCCTATCTCTGTGCCGTCGGATTCTGGAGTGCCGCGTTTGCCGAAGGACTGATCGCGGTCGGGATGGCATTTCTCTCGGGCGCACAGCAGGCGTGGATTGCGGACGCGCTTTCGCGCGAAGGGCGCGACGGGGAACTGCGGAGAGTGTATGCAAACGAAGCCATCATCCGTGCAGGTCTCTTTCTGATCGGAGGACTCATCGGTGTCCTCATCGCCCTGCTCTCCTACCGGTTGATCTGGCTACCCGTTGTCGTTACCTCGCTGGGCGCCGTTGTGTTGTGCCGAGTCCGTATGAACGGGCAGGGCGAACCGCTGGAACGGGTGGGGGAGCGCGAGGCGTTCGCGCGCAGTTGGGCGCGTTTGCGACAGAGCCGCGCGCTCATCTGGGTGGTTGGTGCGATGGTTCTTTTTGGAACTGTCGTCTCGTTCAACCATTTCTGGGCGCCGTACTTTGAAACGCAGGTCGGGACGCTGGGACTCTCGTGGGTCTGGGCGGTCATCTATATCGCCTACTCGGCGGCCGGGTACCGCGTGCGGCATCTGACGATCCCGCAGGGGACGGAGGGGGGTTACATCGCGCTCGCACTCCTGCTCTGCGGGGTGAGCTTGGCCTCC
>VGKU01000091.1 GCA_016882235.1 Candidatus Parcubacteria bacterium | reverse complement strand
CTGCGAGCCCTGTGCGCAAATGCACAGAGCGATTGATGCGGCTCTGCGCGCCTTTCCAGAAGATGTCCGCCATGTTTGGAAAGACCGTCCGAACCCGTCCGTCCACCCGCAAGCTGTTCCGGCGGCGATCGCCGCGCGCTGTGCGGATCGCCAGGGGGCCTTCTGGGAATATCAAGATGCGCTTTTGACGCGACAGGCTTTGCTCAGTGACAACCTCTACGTGCAGATCGCAAGCGAGTTGAAATTGGATATGGATCGGTTTGGTGCGTGCGTCAAAAACCAGGAAACGTATCCCCTTATTGAAAAGGATGCGCAGGAAGGAACGGCCCTGGGTGTCATCGCCACCCCAACCCTGTTCATCGGCGCGCAAAAAGTCGTGGGCGTGATCAGCGCGGAAGAATTGGTCGGATTGATCCAAAACGAACTCGCCGCCCCCTAAGCGTATGCAACGCCTTTTCCCTCTTTTCGTGCTTCTTGCGCTTGCGGCGCCGTGGCACGCACAGGCAGCGAGCATCTGCGCGTGCTATGTTGGCGAACAAGGCGACTGCCAGCAGGAAGCGATCGGAGACGGCAGACGCTTTGACTGCGAAGCGGCCTGCGAATCCACGCACGGCGAACAGCTGAAACGGTTTGAATTTCATGCCGATGCGAACTTTGCGGTCCAAATCATGCAGGATTGCTCGGCGGCGCATGCGGCCGCCTCTCCAAAACCGACAACCCAGCCGGTCGTTCCCAAACTCCAGGTGGAAATTCCAGGCGTGGCGTTTACCCCTATCACCCAATTTGGAGGCGTATTGAACGTCAACTTCCTTGGTGAATACCTCTCCGGCGCGTACCGCTATCTCATTGGCATTGCCGCCGTGCTCGCGGTCGTCATGCTCATGATCGGTGGATTCCAATATGCGCTGGGCGCGGGGGCGAGCGACCAGGTGGCCAAAGCGAAAACGCGGATCAAAAACGCCGTGATCGGACTCGTCCTGTTGCTTTCGGCCGTTGCCATCCTGGATCTCATCAACCCGCAACTCACTCAATACGACGCTCTGAAAATCCGATTCGTCTCCGAGATCCCGCGTGAACAAAAGGACGACGCGGGCGATGTCGTCCCCGAAGGCGCGCTTCCAGATGTGCCGGGCGCCGCGGACGACAACTATTTTGACGGGGGTGTCCTTTGCGGATCCCTTGCATCCTGCCAGACGTGGTGCCAACAAAACGTCGACGAAGAAGATTGGCCGACCGCAAACAGAAAAACCATGGATCCGTCTCTGACGAGCGTGATTCCCGAAACGCCCGGCCTGAAAAACCCATCCAAAAAACGGGCATCAAAAGAGATGATCGCCGCGCTGACAAAAGCCGGGCAAGAGGCGGTGAACAGGAATCCGGACTCATTTATCCAAATCCAAGACGGCTACCGACCTCTGCGCGCGCAAATCAAACTGGCGTGTGATCTGATGAAATCCGGCAACCCCAAAGAACAGGCCAAGCTCGGTTCCATCATCGCCTACCCAGGAGGTTCCAATCACGGCGGCGGCGCGGCAGTGGATGTGACGTACTACGAAAACGGCAAGCAAGTGGTGACCAGTTCCAGCAAAGCCCAGGGGGATGAATCGTTTCGGGAAGGTGCTGGCGAACTTGCGGACATCATGGCCACGGCCGGCATGGTCCGTTACGCCAAAGAAATTTGGCATTTTGAACTGGAAGGAAAGACAACGGCATCCTGCCGCTGCAAAGGAACACAGTGCCCGTTCCCGCCCAGATGTTAACGGGGTCTCTGTAAAAACCCGCTATGTTTATTTGTACCCATTGCGACGCGCAATTCCAGAAATGGTCCGGGCGATGT
>VGKU01000090.1 GCA_016882235.1 Candidatus Parcubacteria bacterium | reverse complement strand
GATTCCGCTTGGCGGCTTCGGCCAGTTTGTGCGCGCGTTGATTGTCCTGGTTACGCTTGCAAACCTTCTTGCACTTATCGCCGTGGATTTTTGGGTGTTCTGGGTTATCAATATCTTCGGAGTGCTCCTGCTTGCCGCGTTCGGATTCATCCAGTCGCAGGAGTTCCCCCAGCCAAAGCGGTTCGCAATCCCGCTTGTCGTGTTGTTGGTTTCCATTCTCCTGCTGTTTCTTCCCACACCGCTTCGGCTTTCCCTCCCAGTCGTCGTCTCGCCCAGTTACGGCGCCAGCTGGCAAATCACAAAATCCGCCCTTTCTTCGGACTCCGGCAATATGCTTTTTGGCACCGGCCCGGGCACTTATGTCCATGATTACCTTGCCTTCAAACCGCAAACCGTCAACGCATCCCGCTTTTGGTCCCTTCGGTTTGACCGCGCGAAATCCTTTTTCTTTAACCTGCTTGCCGAGTACGGCGTGATCGGCACAGCGCTCTGGCTCGTGCTCATGGGATGGGTGGCGGTCAAAACCATCGGCCGTCTCGTGTTTGAACGCGACCACGAAGAATGGAAAATGACCTATGTGATGTTTGCGGGCTGGGCCGTGCTTTTGCTCTCGCATCTTCTCTATTCGTCCAACATCACGATGCAGTTCTTGCTTTGGGGCTTCACGGGACTGCTCGCCTCGCAGGTCATGGGGAAGATGTGGAGTACGGATTTCAGCCGGTCACCGCGCCTTGGACTTGCCACTTCGTTCGCGTTTGTACTGGTGGCCGTAGGCGTCTTGGCATCGCTGTTTGTCACCGGCCAGCGCTACGCCGCGGAGGTCGCTTTTGCCAAGGGTATTGCGGCTGATCGGGCAGGGGAAATGTCCGCCGTGATCTCGCAGATGGAACGGGCCACACGATTTAATCCTCTTAGCGACACGTATTATCGCAATTTGGCCGCCGCTCAGCTTGCGCAAGCCAAGAATAAAATTGCCGAATATCGCGCGGGCGGGGCAGATTTGACGACCGAACAAACACAGGAAGTGGCGGCACTCGTCAGCGCGGCGATCAGTTCCGCGACGAAAGCGAGCCAAATTGAACCCAACAACCTTTCCAACTGGTCCGTCCGCGGTTCCATTTATCGTGATGTGATGAGTTTCGCGCAGGGTGCGGAGGACTTGGCTTCGCAGATGTTTTTGAACACGATCCGTCTTGAACCCAACAACCCGGTCCACCGCCTGAACCTCGGGCGTGTGTATCTGACCGTGGCTGACCGTGCTCGTGCGCTCAAGGGCGCGGAGGACAAGGAACTCGCCGCGACGGCGGCGGAACAGGAAACAACACTGTTGCAAACGGCGGAACAGACATTTACCTCCGCCATTCAACTCAAGGGCGATTACTTGGCCGCGCATTATTTCCTTGCGGCTGTCTATGAGCGACAGGGACGTCTGCAAGAAGCCGCCGCGCGTCTTGCCGCTATCCGCAACCAGAACCTTGCGGACATCGGCGTCGCTTTCCAACTGTCGCAGATGTTGATCCGTCTACAACGCTATGACTTGGCAACGAAAGAACTGGAGCGTATCGTCGGTTCAAACCCCAAGCATTCCAATGCTCTCTGGTATCTCGCGTCTTTGTATGAGAATGACAATCGGCGCGCGGATGCCGTGAAGCTGGTTGAGAAAGTCGTTGAGTTCAATCCGGACAACCAGGCCGCGGCGAAGCGTCTTGCGCGAATGAAAGCGGGCGAGGTCACCGTGCGCCTGCCCGAGCCGATCCTTGAGGACCAGAACCTCACGACCGAAGCGCCCGAAGGGGAGATTGTGGAGGAGGCAGAGGAGATTGTGGAGGAAGCGGAGGAAGCACCCGAAGAGTAAAGTGAA
>VGKU01000089.1 GCA_016882235.1 Candidatus Parcubacteria bacterium | reverse complement strand
CGCGCCCGCGAGCGCGCGGAGAGCGCGAAACGGAATCAGAAACCATTCCATGGAAAAAAACCGAGGAAGCCGCACGGACGGGATCGCGTAAAACGGAATCTGGGAGGCCTGCGCAAGCGAGCGTTCGGGACCGTCCTGCGTGCCCACAAGCGCAAATGAAATATCCTCGCGTTGTTTGCGCCACGCCTCCGCGAGCGCCAACAGCGGCGTCACAGGACCCAATGTTCCACCTCCTGCCAGTAACACCATCATATCTTTTTTCATGGCAAGGCCAACGGATGGACTTAGCCAGCTCCATTCCCATGGCCCCGCCCTTGGCGTGGTCGCCTGGATGACAAAGTTATGTATTCCCCCGACTCACACTCAACACCACTCCCACCGCCGCCAAGCTCACCGCAAGCGACGTGCCACCGTAGCTAATAAACGGAAGCGGTACACCCGTGATCGGCATCAGCGCGACCATGGATCCGATGTTCACGAACGCCTGCAGGATAATCCACGCCGCCACGCCGACCGTAAAATACTTGCCGAATCGGTCGCCCGTGCGGCTGGCAATGGCGAGCAGGCGCCAGAGAATCAACAAAAATAACGCGATGATCGCAAAGGAACACAGAAACCCGAGTTCCTCGCCCACCACGGCAAAAATGGAATCGCCGGCCACTTCCGGAAGGTACTGGAACTTTTGCCGAGAATGTCCGTACCCTACCCCGAACAGCCCACCCGATCCGATCGCCAACAGCGCCTGGTTGATATGGTAGCCGATGCCTTGGGGGTCCAGTTCCGGGTTGAGAAACGTCGTGAACCGCGCGGCACGGTAGGGTGCGGCAGTGATCAGAAGGGCGATGCCGGCCGCACCCGCGGCAATCAGACCAAAGACATAGGTAAGCGGGGCTCCAGCCACAAAATAAACGATGAGTGACATTGCCGCAATGATCGTCATGGTGCCAATATCCGGCTGGAGGATGAGCAAGGTAACGATCGTGCCAAGCATCAGTAGGAACGGCAGAAACCCGCCATGCACATCGCGCACCCCGCGCTCGTCGCGCGCGCCCAGCCACGCCGCAAGGTAAAACAAGAAGGTGAGTTTCACGATTTCAGCGGGCTGAAGCGAGAACACGCCGCCGACCGTGATCCAGCTATGCGCGGAACCGATGCCAGCGGAAATGCCCGGGATGAAGACGAGGACCAGCAGGACGATAGAGAGGATGAGCAGGTTCCATGCGTGGCGTCGCCAGAACGCGTAAGGGATGCGCGAAAACAGAATGAGGGCGGCGAGTCCGGGGATGAGGCCGAAGATGAGTTGATGTTTGACGAAGTAATAACTGTCGCCGAATTGGTCGTAGCCGCTGGGCGCCGAGGCGGACCAAAGCATAATGAGACCGAACAGCACGGTCGCGCCGACGGCCAAGAGGAGAGGGTAATCCATGGAAGCGGACGAGTGACGCATGTAATGAAGCAATGGCTCTGCTCCTTATGAGAACGAAGCGCTCTGTGAACGCTTCGTGCGCGATCACCTGTTTAGACGATGAGGGCGTCAAGCAAGGCGAAACTCACACCGATCGCGGCAAAGACCATGGAAACAACCCATAAGCGCATCACAATTTGCGGTTCGGTCCAGCCGATTGCCTCCAGATGGTGGTGAAATGGCGCACTACGAAAAAGTTTGCGCTTGAACGCGAGCCGCCATCCGACCTGCGTGAAGACAGAAAGCGACTCAATCACAAACACAAACCCAATGATCGGGAGGAGCAGAGCGGCATTGGTGAGCATGGCGACAATCCCGAGCGTCACCCCAAGCGACATCGCGCCCGTATCTCCCATAAAAAAACTGGCCGGATGGATATTGAACCAGAGGAAGGCAAGC
>VGKU01000088.1 GCA_016882235.1 Candidatus Parcubacteria bacterium | reverse complement strand
CTTAAAAAATCAGGGTGTGACCGTCAAGGGATCGGATCCATTCTATGGCCAATCCATGGAGAACAATGCGCGATTTCTACGACCGCTACGAGCGTTGGCTGATTCCGGGCGCGCTCGTGTTGGGCGTCGTCGTAGATTTTGTGACCTTCACGAGTATTCAGATCGGGACGGCATTTTTGATTTTGGGAGGACATGTTCTCATTGCAGGTGGGGCGATCGTCTTCTTACAGGCAGAGATCCCTCGGCTCAATGAGAAACGCTCGCTCGGGATGACCATGAAAGTCATCGCGCCTCTCGCTCTCCAATTTTCCTTTGGCGCGCTCTTGTCCGCGTCCTTTGTGTTCTATTGGTTTTCTGGCGCGCTGTCCGTTTCTTGGCCGATCCTGTGCATCCTTGCCGTGCTCATGGCTTCCAACGATGTGCTTCGTCATTGGTTTGAGCGGCCGGTCGTCCAGTTCACCGTGTTTGCGTTTATCTTGTTTTCGATCGCGACACTCGTGTTTCCCTACGTGTTGAATTCCGTTGAGGAATCCGTGTTTGTTCTTGCTGGCGTTTCCAGCCTCGTGCTTCTTGCTCTGTTTGCATGGCCGCTTTTGCGTTTCTTGCCGCATCTGCGCGCGCTTCGCCCACAGATCACGATCGGTGTCATCGGGATGTTCGTATTCATGAATGGTCTGTATTTTTTCAATATCATCCCACCGATTCCGCTCTCCCTTCGCGAAGCAGGGGTCTATCACCAGGTCGCGCGCTCGGGCGCGGCGTATGTGTTGACCGCCGAAGACCGTTCGTTGTTCGATCGTCTCTTGCCCGGACAAACCGTTCATCTTCAACCAGGTCAGCGCGTCTATCTCTATACGGCGCTGTTTGCGCCAGCCAAACTCCACACGACGATTGTTCACCGATGGCAATTTTTTGATCCCGCGCGAGACGAATGGGTGGATCGTGATCAGTTGTCATTTCCATTGACCGGCGGGCGCGACGAGGGATATCGCGGGTATACACAGAAGTCGGCTTTGCAGGAAGGGAAGTGGAGAGTGAGTGTGGAGACGAAACGGGGGCAAACACTCGCCCGCGTCGGATTCCGCGTTGAACACATAAAAGAGTCACCGGAATTTGTGACTCTCTTGCGCTAATGTTACCATAGAGACACAGGGGTCAGATCTGTAATTATCACAACTCAACACCACTATGCCAATCAAATCATCGGTTGCCAAAGACGTGTTCGCGTACCTGTTCGTTTTTGTGATGCTCTACATCGGCGTCATTCATTTTATCCGACTGTTGTGGAATGTGATCGGAGCGCTTTTTCCGGATGCGGCGTCGTTTGGGTGGTGGGATCCCTACGACAACATGCGCGACTCCATCGCCTCGCTCATCATCGTCTGGCCCGCGTTCCTGCTCATGTCCCGCTCACTTGCGCGAGACCTTGAGTGCCATCCAGAAAAGGCCGACCTCTGGGTGCGTCGATGGCTCACCTATCTCACCGTGTTTGTCGCAGCGATGACGGTGATCGTTGATCTGATCATCCTCGTCAATTCGTTCCTCGGCGGCGAGTTAACAACGCGATTCGTGCTCAAAATGCTTACGGTGCTTCTCGTTGCGCTTGCCGTGTTTGGGTATGAATTTTGGGAACTCAAACGCAAACCGGAAGATGGGAAGAAAGAACAGCGGAGGATGGCGGCGGGGAGCGTCGTCTTGGTTTTACTGGCGATCTTTGCCGGCTTCTATTTTGTCGGCACGCCCAAGACCGCGCGCCAGTATAAGTTGGATAACCAGCGGGTAACGGATTTGCAAAGCCTTCAAAGCCAAGCGATCTACTACTGGAATCAAAAGGGGTCACTGCCGGAAAATCTGGAAGCGCTTCGCGATCCGATTACCGGTTTTGTGTTGCCGCTGGATCCGGAAACGGAACAGCCATATGGATATGACGTAAAGGGCGAATTGACCTTTGAACTTTGTGCGACATTTGCGCGGCCAACGCCTGAGTGGGAGCGGAAGCGCGAGCGGCCGGAATACCTGCGTA
>VGKU01000087.1 GCA_016882235.1 Candidatus Parcubacteria bacterium | reverse complement strand
AAAGGGAACGCTTTCCGGCGTTTTGGGCGGCCCGCTTCTTGCCGAGGAGCTTACGTCCGGCCAGTTCGGGGTTGGCGTGCTTGGAGCCAAAAACAAAAAAGTTTTTGAAACGGTTCAGCCGCTCTTTGAAGGCACGCCGCTTGTACTTGAATACCAAAAGGATTCAACAGCGGTCGCGTACGCCTCGGTATTGAAAAATATCTATGCGGTCGCGCTGGGGATCGCTGAAGGTTTGGGATGGGGTTGGAACGGGAGAGGGTGGTTGTGCGCACGCGGCCTGCAGGAAATGTCCCGCGTCATAAAAGCGCTTTGCGGAGGCGCGGAAGTGATCCACGGCACGGCAGGCGCCGGCGATTTTTTCGCCACCGCGTTAAGTCCCGATTCATTCAACCATCAAACCGGCCGTCAGATTGCGCTTATGGGGAAATGCGAGGCGCCGAGCGAAGGATGCCGCGCGGTCGGGAACTTGCTGAAAGTGTTAAACGGTCGTGGGACGGATTTGCCTATTTTGTATGCGCTTGACCACATCATCAACCAAGACGCGGATCCCAAAACCGTCTTTGAAAACTTGCTCGGTGTCCGCGCCTGACGCGCGCGGCTTTGTGCTTGTGCTGGATGCCGGCACGACCGGCATTAAGGCGTTCGTGTTTGACGGGAAGGGAAGGGTGCGCGCGAAAGTGTATCAGAGGATCGCTAAGCACACTCCGCGCCGTGGGTGGGTTGAGCAGGATCCGATGGAAATCCTGCGCGTGTCGCGTTCGCTTTTGCGTCGTGCCGTCAGACAGGCGCGCGTCCGTTTGCGGGAGGTGCGAGGTGTGGGGATTACGAACCAACGGGAAGCAACGATCGTGTGGGAACCAGAGACCGGAAAGCCGGTTTATCCGGTGATCGGATGGGAAGACACGAGGACGCGCGCTCTGTGCGCGCGGCTTTCGCGTCAGGCGGGCGATACTGTTCGTCGTCTCACCGGTCTGACGATTGACTCGTATTTCTCCGCCACCAAGTTGCGTTGGATTTTTGATCATACGCATACTAAAGACCTGCGTTTTGGGACGATGGACACCTGGTTGGCGTGGAACCTATGCAAAGGCCGTCCACATGTCACGGACGAAACGAATGCCTCGCGCACGCTCTTATTTGATATCCGCGCGAAACGGTGGAGTCGTGAACTGATCCGGTTGTTTGGCGTGAATGATGCCTCGCTCCCGCGTGTCCTGCCCTCGCGCGCGTGGTTCGGACTCCTCAAAAAAGAAGTGATCGGCCGTCCCGTTCCCCTGCTCGCCCTGTGCGGCGACCAGCAGGCAAGCACCTATGCGGCCCTGCGTTCGCAACCGGCGTCAAGGCGTTCGGTCACTAAAGTCACCTATGGCACCGGCGTGTTTGTCGTTCAGGCGGCCGGCAAAAGGTTTTTCCTGCGCGACGGGTTTTTCACGACGCTCGTTCCGGCGCTTGGGAAGGGAAGCGCATACGCGCTTGAGGCGAAGATAGAAAAAAGCGGCGAGCGGGTGGATCGCCTGTTGGACGATCGTCCGAAACTTGCCGCCTATTTCAAGAGCCTCTCATCCCAAGTGAGACGGATCGTGAAACGCCTGCCAGCCGCGCCGAAAGAACTGGTTGTGGACGGCGGAATCGTCCGCGATTCGGAACTCGCAGCCATCCAACAACAAACGCTCGGCCTGTCGGTCTGCGTCCAACCGACCTTTGACGGTACCGCGCTTGGGTGCGCGCTCTTGATATGGGATGTGCTTACTTCTTCGAGCACCCCTTCGCACACCACCGTCCGATCGTCGCGAACGCGAGGCTGATGAACGCGTTCCAGGTCGCCCACTCAAGAATGCCGAGATCAAGCTCTGTGCATGCATGCCCTCACGGCCGCGAGAGCCACGTTCATCTGGACGACTGCTGTTGATGAGAACGACCGTTTGGTGTATCTTTGCGTTGCCCTGGATGGGAGGAAGTCATGGAAAATGATGTGTGGCTCATGCGACTCTCGCTGTGCTTCCTTGTGGCGATTACCGCCCTGTTGT
>VGKU01000086.1 GCA_016882235.1 Candidatus Parcubacteria bacterium | reverse complement strand
CCCAGGGCGCGTGCCGGCCGCGACGGCGGTCGTGTCCGTTTTTCAGCGCGACGGAATGTGGCAGCATGTTCGGTCCTTGCTGGATCAGGGGGAACAGGCGTTTGTCGTCTGTCCTCTTATTGATCCCTCCGACGCGCTTGGGGCACATTCTGTGCGGGAGATGCGTGCGGCGCTTGAAAAGGGTCCGCTCAAAGGATGTGTCATAGAAACCCTGCACGGAAAATTGAAATCGGATGAGCGCGAATCCTTGATCACAAAATTTCGTCAAGGGGAGATCCAAGCGCTTGTTTCCACGACGGTCGTTGAGGTGGGTGTGGACATCCCAAACGCGTCCGTTATGGTTGTCACGTCGGCCGAACGGTTCGGACTTGCTCAGCTTCATCAGTTGCGCGGGCGCGTCGGGCGTGGCGGGCGGGCATCGTATTGCTACCTGTTGACAGAAGAAGCAACGGAACCAGCCATGGAACGCCTGCGGTTGATGGAACAGATGCACGACGGGTTCGCGCTTGCCCAGCAGGATTTGCGTTTGCGCGGATCCGGGAATCTATTTGGGACGGCCCAATCCGGATTTCCGGATTTCAAGCTGGCAACGGAAGCGGATACGGATCTCATGAAACACGCCTACGACGCCGCGGTTGCGCTGTGTGAGGACGACCCCGAGCTTTCCCAGCATCCGTTGGTGCGCATGCGCGTCCATCAAGCGTTTGATATCGTTCATTTGGAGTGATCGGGCTTTGACATTCCGGTCAAAAAAAAGACGACGTTTGTCGTTTTTTTTGTGACCCGAGGCGATCCCCGTTAGAGAAGTTCTGAAACCGTTTTTCGTTCGTCTGGCCCCACAACGCTTTGAAGGCCCAATCGTTCGCATTCCTTTCTGCGTTTTTCGGCAAACGGCACGCGTCGGATTTCGCCGCCCAGTCCGACTTCGCCAAAAAATACGGTCGGGACTTCAGAAGCCTGGTTTTTGGCCGCGCCGGCAATGGCTGCACACACGGCCAAATCTGCGGCCGGTTCCGACAGTTTCATTCCGCCGATGACATTGACATACACATCTTGCTCGGACAGATTCAATCCCGCGCGGCGCGAGAGGATCGCGATGAGCATTTGTAGGCGATTCTGATCAAAGCCGGATGCACGACGGACCGGCGTGCCGTAGGTGCTGTGGCAAACGAGCGCCTGTACCTCCACCAAAAACACGCGCGATCCTTCTACCACCGCGGCGATCACCGATCCGGGTGCGGCAACGCGCTCTGCCAAAAAACGCGCCGACGGATTCTCCACCGGAGCAAGGCCCGAGGCGGTCATCTCAAACACTCCGATTTCATCCGTCGCCCCGAATCGGTTTTTAGACGCGGAGAGATACCGGTAGCCGTGGGAGGGGTCGCCGTCAAGCGAGAGGACAGCGTCTACGAGGTGCTCAAGCGTTTTGGGGCCGGCGACCTGTCCGTCTTTGGTCACTTGGCCAATGAGGAGAACGGAAATTCCGGTATGTTTGGAAAGCTCCAAAAAAAGGGAAGAGGCGTAGCGCACAAGCGTCGGGCTTCCGGCCGGGGCGTCCAGCTCGCTGGAAAACAGCGTCTGGACCGAATCCATGATCGCCAGGGCAGGGGCCTCCTTCTCCATCGTCTTGATCAGCGATTCCACGGGAGCTGTTTCAAGAAAAGAAATGTGATCAAGTTTTGTGTTCAACCTGGTAAAACGCGCTTTGAGCTGTGCCCCAGACTCTTCACCGGAAATGTACAGGACGGGCTGTCCCTGTTGCGCCAGCCGTTTGGCGATGTCGGCAACAAGCGTGGACTTGCCGATTCCCGGTTCTCCCGACAATAAAACGAGAGATCCTTTGACGATCCCTCCTCCTAACACGCGATCGAGTTCCGTCTCGCCAGTTGCCAGTCGTTCGTGTTCGTCTTGACCTGTGAGATCTTTGAGCGCCGTCGGTTGCAACACGCGTCCCCCCTCGTTTCTCACTCCCCCACCTTTCTTTTCCCCTTCTTGCAAGGTCCCCCACGTCTGACACTCAAAACATCGCCCGGACCATTTCTGGAATTGCGC
>VGKU01000085.1 GCA_016882235.1 Candidatus Parcubacteria bacterium | reverse complement strand
CGGATTTCGCCGGAATCTTCAAATGGATTTTTTACTCTCCTCCGCGCGCGTTCGGGAGCTGGTTGCCTTTTTGTTTTTGCATGTGATGGCTCCGGTAGCCAAGGATATTCCGGAGCTTTCTGAATGGATGGACGCGTGGAAGCGGGAAGAGGGAGTGGCCGGCGTGCCGATGTCGCCCAGAGAATTGGTCCAACTGTTTTTGGTTCCCTACGCACAAGAGTTTACACCAGTCGTTTTTCATCGGTTGGAGGCGCTGTTGTTTGCCTATGTGAACGGACAGCGTTCGCGCGAACAGACATTGGCATTTTTCCAGCGCCCCCCCAAACTGGGCGGGATGGAATTCACGGAGTCGCAAGGGGAAGAATTGCTCACGGCGTTTGACGCGAGGAGGGCCGCGGTGTCCCTGCAGGAAGAGACGGTCGTGAAGGCACCGGAGGAAACAACGGTCGTGAAGGCACCGGAGGAAACAAAGGAAACGCAGGAAGAGGTGACGGTCGGTGAGCATTTTACAATGGAGGAAGAGGAACCTTTAGAGGATGGCGAGGATGTTGAAGAGGAGATCGCGCGGATTGCAGAAGCAAAAAAGGAGGTGCTTTCCCTGAAACCGTCGCAAAGTCCCGAACAAATGGCAGAAGACATTTGCACGGATCCCCTATTTGTCTTTTCGGACCCTGCGTTGCAGAAACGGTGCAGGGACATTGTAGAGGCTCGCGCTCGAGATGTGCGCGATGCGCATGAAACGCGCGCTCTGCTTGAACGCTCTACGGAGCAAGGCGGGCTCGGCGTCGGCGGCCGGCGGCTTTCGGATATGCTGGAGCGGATAGAGCGCGCTGTGGATGCGCAAGAGGCCGCCGCGCGCGCGAAGATTGCCCGTGAACGCGATGCTGCCGCGCGCGCGAAGCAGGAAGCTGGACAGGCACGGGCGCAGAAACGCGAACGGGAAGAGCAGGCGTTTGTGGAACGATTTGCCAAGGCCGCGAAAGCCGCGGGCCAGAGCGCCAAACCGCAAAACGCTCCGCCGCTGGCTCCCAAAGCGCGCCCGCGCGTTCAGGATGTTTCCTATACACCCCGGCTTGCCGGACCGGTTGAAGAACTGGGTGCGATGGGTTTGACGGAGTTCCGCCGCCTGTCCAAGAATCCCGCTCAAGCGGCCGCGCGCGTCAAGGATATGGTGGCGCTTCAAGAGGAACAAGGGTACGCGCGATGGGTGGAAATCCTGCGCGCTCTGCACTCCTCGCCGGTGATGCGCGCCTACCGCGGCGCCACGCGTGATGCGCTCGCGTTAGGCGCATCCATGGAGACAACCCTTGCCAAAAAACGAAACGGGATGACGCTTGATGAGTATCGCGCGCTTCAGCGATTAAACGCGGAGCTGCGTTTCTGATATTATGGGACTGTAAAAAAGTCCTTGCGAGCCCCAAAAGGGTACGCAATCTTCTTGGAGGGACTATGCCAGAATCGTTCGTGGTTCCCCAATTTATAGAGGCAGAGGACAGGATTTTCGGGCCGATTACGGCACGTCAATTTATCATTCTCCTCGTGACAGGCTTGCTGGGTTTCGGCTTTTTCAAGTTGCTCTCCTTTGTGCCGTTTTTGCTCGTCACCATCCCACTGATTATTATCGGCGGCACCTTCGCGTTTGCCAGAATCAACGGGCAGGCGTTCCATTACTTTACGCTCAATCTGATCCAGACGTTCAAGCGGCCGCGCCTGCGCGTCTGGGAGAAGGCATACAGCGACCATGAGTTGCGCCTCTTGATGCGGACACAGGCCGCGCCACCACCCCCTCCGCCCGCGCGCAAGGCGCCGGTCGCCTCGTCGCGTTTGAATGAACTGATCCTCGTTGTCAACACGGGAGGCGTCTATAAACCTGAAGAGTGAACTCTTCGGCTTCTCACTCTATGCCCGAGATGCAATCAAAAAAACTAGCCAAACCCAAGCCGGGCGTGCCGACCGTTCAGCATCTTGATATTGCGGAAATCCGCGACGACATGGTGATCCTCAAAGACGGAACGGTCCGCGCGGTCCTGCTGGTCTCCAGCATCAATTTCGCACTCAAATCCGAGGATGAACAGGAAGCAATCATTCAGTCCTATA
>VGKU01000084.1 GCA_016882235.1 Candidatus Parcubacteria bacterium | reverse complement strand
CGGTCGGATCCATCAACGCGTCCAGCGCGTTTTCCATCTACGCTGGAAATCATTTTGCCGACTGGTTGGGATCCCACCTAGCGGCAGGAACGGATTTCAACAAAGATGGGTTCGACGATCTCCTGATCGGCGCCATGCAGGGACATACCGACGGAGGAGCGGTCGGGTGCGTACAACTCGTCCTGGGCGTATCGTCTGCCCCCTTCCCATCCATCGCGAGGTGGTGCGGAACCCGGGATCTCCAGTTCGCGAGTATCCTGGCAACGCGCGCTCCGGATATCAACCATGACGGAATCCCGGACATCGTCATCGGCTCCGTCACGCCCGCGATGGTATCGGTTTTTTTCGGCCTCGGGCTCTAGAGCCCGCTCGCGTACGCGCGCTCCTGATGGGGCGCTTTTTTCTTAGGTTCTCGGTGATACTTGACGCTTGCAAACCATAGAGGTAAGTTGGCGCATTCCCATGCTTGATTCATACACATTTTCCTGGAACGGAAACCGTTGGATGCCGTTTGGGCGCAGGGGCGGCCAATCGCCAGAGCTGTCGCCGTGCTACAGCGAGGCAGAGACGGGATCAGCAAGCCCAAAAAGCGCCGACGGTTTCTGTTCCATCAAGCATGGCTTTGCGTGAATCACAACAAGTGCTAGAAGCGATGAAGCGTAGTTCGCGCCCGTTGATTTGTGTTCCCTCCGGAGCCGGCGCGGACCAGTACGCAACCGCGATCGGACTCTCAAAGGTGCTGAAAAAACTGGACAAAGAACCAACCATCGTCGCGGCGGACGGCAAGCCATCAAAAAATATTCAGTTTATCGCCGACGGAGTGGTCATCAACGGCAAACTGGAAAACCTCCGCCAGTTCGTCATTGAGCTGGATGCGTCAAAAACAAAAGTAGGAGAACTCACCTACGAAATGAAGGACGACAAACTGCGCGTATTCCTCTCCCCGAAAAAAGGTTTCTGGGACGAAAAGGATGTGCGGGCGACCGCTTCAGCCTATCGGTTTGACCTCATCATTTGCATCGGTTCGCCGGACTTTGAATCCTGCGCGCACCTCTACGGCGAGAACCCGGACTTCTTCTATCGCACGCCGGTCATCAACATTGACCATACGGCGGAGAACGAACACTACGGGCAGATGAACGTGGTGGACCTGACCGCAAGCGCGTGCGGCGAAGTGTGCCATGATCTCATCGCCTCCATGGAGGCAGGGCTCATTGACGAGCAGATAGCGACGGCCTTTTTGACCGGCATGATCGCGAAGACCAAAAGTTTCAAGACAAGCAATGTCACGCCAAAAACCCTGCAGACCGCGAGCAAACTTATTGCGCGCGGAGCGAAGCGCGAACAGATCGTCCAAAACCTGTACAAGACGCGCACGGTACAGACGCTTCGGCTCTGGGGCCGCGCGCTCGCGCGCCTGAAGGCGGACGAACAGACGAAAATCGTCTGGACGCTTCTGTCACAGCAGGATTTCCTGCACGCCGGAGCGGGCGAAGAGGATTTGCCCGATGTGATTGATGAGCTTATTGCCACTTCACCGGACGCGAAAATTGTTGTGCTTGTGTACGAAAACAGCGAGCACAATGTCTGCGCCATTGTGCGCGCGGAAAGACCAATGGACGCGCTCGCGCTGTGCGCGAAATTCAGCGCGGCCGGGGTGCGGGAGGAAGTGAGGTTGTGTTTTGTGAAAAAGAATGTGGTGCAGGTGGAGAAGGAATTGGTGGGGCATTTGAAAGAAGCCCTGTCAAAGTAACTCGTCATCGCGTTTCTTGTCATCTCGACCGAGCCCGACACACCTTTTTCCCTGTCATCCTGACCGAGCCAGACATAGCTTTTCCCTGTCATCCCGACCGAGCCCCGACAACGCCGGGGCGAGTGGAGGGATCTCACTTTCACAGGAGATCCCTCGGCTAAATGATAAACGCTCGCTCGGGATGACACATGGGGCACTGTAACGCTCGCTTCGGATGACACCTTTTTCCTGTCATCCCGACCGAGCCCCGGCAACGCCGGGGCGAGTGGAGGGATCTCACTTTCACAGGAGATCCCTCGGCTAACTGATAAACGCTCGCTCGGGATGACACAGGGGGCACTGTAACGCTCGCTCGGGATGACACATGGGGCA
>VGKU01000083.1 GCA_016882235.1 Candidatus Parcubacteria bacterium | reverse complement strand
AAGCGCGCGCTGGAAGCGGAAATCGTCGAGGGCGATCTGGACGGCAAACGCGTCGTCCTCTGCAAGCCACAAGCGTTCATGAATGTCAGCGGCCGCGCCGTGCAGAAAGTGATGAAAAAATTTCCGGTTTCCGCCCGCCAGGTCCTTGTCGTCTACGATGATGCCGATTTATCATTTGGCGATGTCCGCTTCAAAGAAGGCGGAACGTCCGCCGGACACCGCGGTATGCAGTCCATCCTGGATGTGTTCCCCACGGGCACGAACATCGCGCGCGTGCGCATCGGCATCGGCCGGCCAGACCATCCGGACATCGCGCTGGAAGATTTCGTCTTGCAGAAGTGGACGGCAAAAGAGGAAACGGCACTGCCGGATGTGCTGGAGAACGCGATCCGCGCCATCCTCGCGTATGCAGGAACATGATCTTCCTTTCTGGCTTGCCCTCGTCCGGTTCGGGGAGTTCGGACCGGTGCGGCTGGGCAAACTCGCGCGGCGATTCACATCCATGCAGGCGGCGTACAACGCCGGAGCCAGCGCACTGATGGAGGCGGGTATTGAACCATCGGTGGTCAACCGATTCCTGCAAGAGCGCATCCATCTTTCCCCGGAGGATGAACAACAGCGGCTTGAGGCCTCTGACGCGCGAGCGGTCACCATTCTGGACGAGGCGTATCCGCCGCGGCTCAAAACACTTTTTGATCCCCCTGCGCTCCTCTTCGTGCGTGGCACGCTTCCTGAAAGCAACCGCAAACATCTCGCCGTCGTCGGCGCGCGCCGCGCAACCGGCTACGGACGCGACGCCACAGATCTGCTCGTCCCACCGCTTGCCAAAGCCGGCGTCGTGATCGTGAGCGGGCTGGCTTACGGCATTGACGCGCACGCCCACCACGCCTGTCTGGAAGCGGGCGGAACGACGGTCGCCGTGCTCGGGTGCGGCGCGGATCACGACAGTATCTATCCCAGCGCGAACCGCGCGCTTGCTTCGCGCATCCTCGCAGAGGGCGGAGCGCTCATCAGCGAATTCCCCCCGGGCACGCCGCCGCTCAAACAGCACTTCCCGATGCGCAACCGGATCATCGCCGGACTCTGTGATGGGACACTTGTGATTGAGGCGGCGATCAAATCCGGATCACTGATCACCGCGCGTGCCGCGCTGGAAGCCGGACGTGAGGTGTACGCCGTGCCCGGGCCGATCCACGCGCCGTTGTGCGAAGGCCCGAATAACTTGATCAAGATGGGAGCGATTCCGGCGACGAAACCGTCCGATATCCTTGGCATGGACGCGCTGGAGGGAATGGAAACGCCACCCAGCTATCAACCAGCCAACGAGGAGGAACGCGCGGTTTTACCTGCCCTTGCCAGCACGCCCCGCCACCTAGACGAAATCATCCGTACCACCCGCCTGCCCCCGCACACCGTCACAAAAACGGTCACGATGCTTGAAATGAAAGGGGTGATCAGGCATGATGGGGGCCAGTATTATTCAAAGGTCGTGGGAATCCGTTAGCCCATTCATCAACGACCTCATCACATCCGCGCGCTCACGCAGAGACCGTCTTCCCTTTTATGTCCACTCTCCTGATCGTGGAATCGCCCACCAAAGCCAAAACCATTTCCAAATTTCTCGGAAAGGACTACACGGTTCTTTCTTCGTTCGGCCATATCCGCGACCTGCCCAAAAGCAAACTTGGTGTGGACGTGGAGCACGGATTTGAGCCGACCTACACCGTTCCAACGGACAGTAAAAAACACGTGACAGAACTCAAAAAGGCGGCGCAGGCGGCGGATGATGTCCTTCTGGCAACGGATGAGGACCGCGAGGGGGAGGCGATTGCCTGGCATGTCGCAAGTGTGATCGGTATCAAGCCGGAAGCCGCCAAGCGCATCACCTTCCATGAAATCACCCGCGGGGCGATTGAGGAAGCGGTCGCGCATCCGCGCGCGCTTGATCTCAACCTTGTAAACGCCCAGCAGGCGCGACGCATCCTGGACCGGCTGGTCGGCTATGAGCTTTCACCCTTCCTGTGGCAGAAGGTGCGTTTTGGTCTCTCGGCTGGGCGCGTGCAGTCCATCGCGATGCGGCTGATCGTGGAACGCGAGCGCGAACGGCAAGCCTTTACCATTGAAGAATACTGGAGCGTGGACGCGCTCTACATGAAGGACGCACAAGAAGTTCCGGCGAAGTTG
>VGKU01000082.1 GCA_016882235.1 Candidatus Parcubacteria bacterium | reverse complement strand
CGTCTTGACGACTTCTATCGTCCCCTTCCCGCATTTCTGGCACGCATCGCCTTCTTTGACCTGTGCGATCTCCTTGTTTTGCGCCATCCCGCACGCACAGCGAAACACGATGTCCTCCCCGTACTCGGTCGCGACTTGAAACTCATGGCTGTACTTGGAAAAGACCCCGCCACTGGCTTCCACGACCATCGCGTCAAGGCCGCATCGGCGGTACACGGCGAGGTAGGCCGTTTTAGACCGCTCGTAAAAATCCCAAAAGTCCTCTTCGCTGGTATGGAAACTATACAAGTCCTTCATGGAAAACTCGCGCCCGCGAAGCAGTCCAGATTTCGCGCGCGGCTCGTTGCGAAACTTGTCCTGGATTTGATAAACGGACAGCGGCAAATCTTTGTAGGAATGGACAAACTGTTTGACCAGCGGGGTGACGACCTCTTCGTGCGTAGATCCAAGCGCGTACTCTTTGCCACCGTGGCCTTCCAATGTGAACAGAACATCAATCTTGTCCCAACGCTTGGTCGTCTCATACAGCTCGCGCGGATGCAGAGCGGGCAAATACACCTCCTGCGCGCCCAGTTTATCCATTTCCTCGCGCACGATCGTGTGGATTTTTTTGAGCACGCGAAGGCCAAGGGGCAGATACGAATAGACGCCGGCCGTCAGCTGGCTCACAAACCCGGCCTGCGCCAACAGGCGCGCGTTGGTGGACTCGGCGTCGTGCGGCGCGGTCTTGTTCGTTTTTCCAAACAAGGTTGAATAACGCATATCGTTCCGCTTGTCATCACAGGGAGAAGAGAGGACAGTGTTTTGCCGCCCGGAAAAAACTGAGCGGTATCCGTAGAGACGGTAACATGTCAAACGTGTAGTGAGTCCCGTTCTCTAAGATGACTATATCATAAGCTGTACGCGAAGGGTTGACAAACCGCGCGTCTATGAGCATGCTGTCGTGTCACCAAGAAGGAAAGCCATGAAAGGAAAATGCGTTCTTTGCCAGAGACAGCGAAACGATCTCCATCGCACGCACAAGAGCCGCCAGATCGTTTGCAGACCGTGCTATCAACACGCGCTTGCGCCCAAGGATGACGCATGCACATCCTGCGGACGCGTCGGCGTGCTCACCTTTCACTACCGGCAAACCGGACAGGTCTTCTGCCGTTCTTGCTATCGGCGCATCTATTTGGCCGATACGTGCGATTGGTGCGGCAGGCTCGCCTATAAAAGACGAACCGCGACGACCTTTGTGTTGTGCCGCGGATGCACTCCTCGACCATGACGGACTCTCTGCCTGTTCTCTCTGATCGTCCCATCACAAGGAGAACCGTGTATGGGCAGTCTGCAACAGGTTGTGCGCGCCAACGCGGTCTGCACCGTTGCGGCGTGACCGGAAAGCTGATCTGCAGACACGGCCGGTGGGCGAGCTCGACAGAACTGCGCGGCACGCAGAAACAAACGGCGTCACGCCCGAAACGGCTCCGCGACTTCGCCTGCGGGAAGAGGCGAGCTCTGCCTGCGCGACCACCTCCCCTCTGCGCGCGCTGGTGCCCGCGCAAGCGCCGCACGCGCCTGTGCACCCCCTTCCCCTCCGCCTCACATCAACTGTAGGGCGGTTTTTTATCACTCGTCTTCTTGTCTCCCAAATAAAAACTGCCCGAGCTCACAAAAACACTCCAGACGGTGGAGTGTTTTTGTGGTGCGGGCGGAGGGATTTGAACCCCCGACACCCAGTTCCGAAGACTGGTGCTCTATCCAACTGAGCTACGCCCGCGACAGATCGTGAGAAGAATACGCCAAACATTGACGTATGTCAACGTATTTGGCAGAATACGGACGCAATTTCGATGAGAGGAGAATTTCAAAATTGAATGCGAGATCAGGGCAACGCGAGGACGACACCGAGCCGTAGCAGCGCTACGGTGAGGTGGCGCCCACAGCGTAAGCTGACAGATCGCCAATTTTGGAAGCCCGACCTGCGTGTCTTCTGTGAGGGGTTTCAAAATTGGATGAGATGTCGGTGCAACGCGCGGACGACACCGAGCCGTAGCAGCGCTACGGTGAGGTGGCGCCCACAGCGTAAGCTGACAGATCGCCAATTTTGGAAGCCCGACCTGCGCCGGTAGCTCAGTCGGTAGAGCAGTTGGCTCTTAACCAATTGGTCGTGGGTTCGAGTCCCACCCGGCGCACCAAAACTAACTTTTTCAGAATTGACT
>VGKU01000081.1 GCA_016882235.1 Candidatus Parcubacteria bacterium | reverse complement strand
GACGCGCGGTGCAGTGGATGGACTGCGCGCGCACGGGCATTGGGGAGCAAAGCGTCCGCCCATTTGTTCAGGGCGGAAAGTTCTAAAACGACATTGGCACCATCAAACACCGGCACGAGCGACTTCACCCAATAGGCCAGATAGTAATCCTCGGAGGCGATTTTGAGCGACTCCATCTGGAAGGCGTCCGCTGTAGAAAAAAAACTGAAGCAAAATGGGTCAGACCCCTTTTGGCCAGGACGGTGTCCGAAAAAGAGAAACGGGGTGACCAAGAGCAGACGCGATGTCCACATCCGTCCCGGCTGTGTCACGATGAACAGGTCAATATCGCTCGCGCGCGTCGTGTGCCACCACGCCATCGTGTTTGCGGCGCACACGCATTCAACGGCGCCAATCAGTTGGAACAGACGGATGGCTCGCCGGAGTTTGCGAAACTTGCGGCTCGCGTCCAAAAAACGGCGACGGCGTTCCTCCATCTGTGCGGCAAGCGATACGCCTTTGAGCGCAAACATCCCGTCCGCGTTCTGGATGCGCCGCGCGAGCCACTCGCTCTGCTGAAGCGCGCGATCCACCTCAAACAAGCCGTAGGCACGTTCCGGTTTGAGCAGCCACTTCCATGTCTCAAAAGCCGAAAGCGGAATTTGAAAAACGGAAAACCAGCAGAGGGTGCGAAAGATGGAGCGTTCCAGATCGCTCGGAGCGGCCATAGTTGGAAACATCGTAGCAGAAAAACGACCGTGGCTACATTGGATGAAATTTCCATGGTTGGAACAACGGCCACGGAACCGTACGGTCGTGTACGGGAACAAGGCCGTGGGGCCAAACGCATCAAAAAATCCCCAATGTTTCTACGGTCGTTTTCCCAACACCATCCATTGCTGCACCAGAGAAAACACGGTCACCGTCACCCAGTAGAGCGAGAGGCCACCGGGCAAGCTGGCGCCAATAAGCACCGTAACCGCTGGCATGAAATACAGCATGGACTTATTCATGGCGGCGAGCATGGCCTCGTCTTTCGCGCCTTCCTTGTCGGCCACGGCCTTGGGAGGATGCTTAGACGTGAGCATGCGTGTCTGCCAAAACTGGAACACACCGGCGAGTACGGCAAGCCACACGCTGGGAACGGACAGATCTAAAAACCCGAGGAACGTTTTGTTAATCTCCCCCGGGTTCGGGATAAAATCGTAAAGCATGGAAAGCGCGGCGGGATCAAACCCATTGAGCAAGACGCGATAGAGCGCGATCAAAATGGGAAACTGAATCAAAAGAGGCAGGCAAGAAGAAAACGGATTGACCTTCTCCTTCTGGTACATTTCCATCATCGCTTTTGCCTGCGCTTCTTTATCGTCTTTGTATTTCGTCTTGATCTCCGCCACCTTTGGCTGGATCTCCTGCAGGGCTTTTTGCGACTTGAGCGAGGCGTTCATCAGCGGCCAGAGCGCCAGTTTGATGAGAATCGTGAGCGCAATAATCGCCAAACCCATATCCGAACCCGGAAGGGTTTCGTACAGAAACACGAGCAGATTAAAGAGCGGTTCAATGAGCAACGTTTGGAACATAGGCGCGGTTATGAGCCGTCTGCCGGAACCGAAGGCGGCGGAGCACTGACGGAAGCGTCTTCAGAGATGGCTCCCTCCGACTCTTCCGAGCTTGCCATCACATCGGGGCTGGCGATATTAATCTTCCATCCGGTTAAATGCGCGGCCAGGCGCACGTTTTGTCCGCCTTTGCCGATCGCAAGCGATAATTGGTCCTCGGCCACTTTGACAGCCGCCGCGTGCTCGCTCTCATGGAGTTCAACCGCGAGCACTTTCGCCGGGGAAAGCGCGTGGGTGATATATTCCTTGGCATCTGCCACCCACTCAACGATGTCCACTTTCTCCCCACCCATTTCCGCGATAATCGTCTGGATGCGCGATCCGCGCTGGCCGATGCAGGCGCCGATGGGATCAATGGAATCGTCCGAAGTGAACACGGCCACTTTGGAGCGCGAACCGGCTTCGCGGGCGATCCCCTTGATCGCCACCGACCCTTCTGCCACCTCCGGAATCTCCACTTCAAAGAGCTTCCGCACCAGCTCATCGGCCGTACGCGATACTAAAATCTCCGGCCCTTTGGTCGTCAATCCGACCTGCCGGACAAACACTTTAATCCGGTCGCCAGAGTTGTACCGTTCAAACTGGATCTGGTCTTCGGGACGCATAATGCCCGTCGTACGCCCGAGATCCACAAGCACCACGCGCCCTTCGCGGCGCTGGACCGTGCCGTTTAACAGTTCTCCTTCGTGTTCCTTGAACTCGTTGTAAACC
>VGKU01000080.1 GCA_016882235.1 Candidatus Parcubacteria bacterium | reverse complement strand
GCCCTTGACTTCCAACCGTTTGGCAACCCCAGCAATGAGCCGGCGCGTGATTTCCACAACCTGCGTCTGCGTGAGTGGCGTAAACACGATCACCCCGTCAAACCGATTGAGCAGTTCCGGCCGGTATGCGCCGCGCAGTTCCTGCTCCAGCAAGCGCGTCTTGATCGCTTCCACGCCCTCTCCTGCGCGCACCGCCTCCTGAACGAAATCCGATCCTGCGTTTGAAGTGGCGATCAAAATGGTGTTCGTAAAATCTATGGTGCGCCCTGACTCGTCTGTCAGCCGCCCGTCGTCAAACACCTGGAGAAACAGGTTCAGGACATCCGGATGCGCTTTCTCAAACTCGTCAAGCAGGATCAGTGCAAACGGCTGTTTACGCACGGCCTCGGTTAATTGCCACACGCGCTCCATCGTCTGGTATTCGGACATGTCTACCCGCACCATCGCCTCCTCGCTCCCGAAATAGGCCTCGGCCGCCGTTTTGGCAAGCTCCGTTTTGCCCACACCGGTCGGACCCAAAAAGAGGAAGGTGGCGATCGGCCGGCTATCGCTCTTGAGCTGGGTGCGCGCGCGCCGCAGGGCCGAAGACACCGCCGTCACCGCCTCCTCCTGCCCGACCATGCGCACGTGCAGTCGCTCTTCAAAATGCAACAGCGTCTCTTTTTCATCCGCTTCTACCCGCGTCGCCGGAATACCGGTCTTCTGCGCCATCAGCTTCTCTACGTCTTCGCGCGTAACGGACGCGTCCGCGCCGCGTTCCTTTGCAACCATGAGCGCCACCTCGCGCGCTAACTCAATCGCCTTCTTGGGCAGATACGTTTCATGCAAAAACCGGTCGGACAACATCACTAATGCCTCAAGCGACTGATAGGAAAAGCTGACCTTGTGCTTGCCTTCAATCCCCAGCGCCTTGGATTCCAACACGCGGATCGCCTCGTTCGCTTCGGGTTCCGGCACATTCACCTTCTCAAACACGCGGGAAAGCACGGTACGCTCAACCGCCTGCGCGTACCCTTGGGGCGTGGTCGTCGCGATGGCGAAAGACGCGCCTCGGGAAAGAAAGTCAACCAGCACGGTGGATAACTCGTCTGTCATTTGCTCGATGTCCGAAAAAGCCAAGAGAATATTACCGGAACGCGCGGCTTCGGACAGCACGTGCATGAGTCGATCCTGCGCTTGTTGCGGCTCGGCGCCGGAAAGCAGATGCGGAATGGAAATGCGCACCAGCCGCTTATCCTCCAGCGCTTTGGGCACCCGCTCTTCGACCATCAACGCCGCGATCCCGTCTAGGATCGCCCGTTTTCCCACCCCTTCCGGCCCGACCAAAACCGCGCTTTGTCTCCCGCCCTCAATCACGCGAAAAATTTGCTCCACTTCATTCTCCCGCCCGACGAGCAGGCCCATCCTTCCCTGCGCGGCCAGCGCAGTCAGATCCTCCGAAAACGCGTCCAGTGTCGGGGTCGCGATGGATGTCATCGCGCGGTTCATCGCGCCCGTCGGTTTGCGCAAAGCCGCCTTGCGGAATTGTTCGTAGCGCTCTTTCATTTTCTCGTGCATGCGCACCCATGCCGCCATATTGTTAAACTGTTCCTGTGTCACGCCTTGATCAAAAAACAATTCCTGCATGAACGTGTCATGCAAAAACGCTTCAAAAAATATTTCAAACGCGTTGACAACCTGCCGACCGTTCGTGTACGCGCTCACAAACGCTTGCAGGAGAACCTGTTCCGCCTGTTCAGAAAGGACGGTTTCAGCACCGAGCTGTCGGGAGGCAAGGCGGCGGCCGAGCGGATCTTTAACCTGTTCAAACTGGATAGGCAGACGCGAAATGACAGCACCGACGTTCTCATCCGAAAGCGAAGCAACAAACAGGTGGATCGGTTCAACCTCGGCGTGCCCGAACTTGCGCGCGAGCGCAAACGCCTCGTCCACCGTTTTCAACGCCATGGGGTCAAACAGGGCGGCGATGTCTTTGCAAGCGGCTTGAGTGGCGGGTTCTATCGCGGGGATCGGCTCACCGAGCATCCGATGCGGCATCACCTGCCGCGTCTCAAGCGTTTGCAGAAGATGTGAAAAAGCCATCATGGAAAACAACAAGGCCAATGACAACCAAAATCCGCTCGCACTTTTTGTGAGGAGATCAAACATCGCTGGAAGACCCAGAAGCAAAAACGCGAGAAAACAAACACCGGTCAGCGAGAGAAAAACAACGCCGACAGTTTTTTCGGCTTTTTTGCGTGCGAGGCGGCGCGCAATGGCCTGTTCGGACAGTTCCTGCCCCCATCCGTAGGCCGCTTTCTGAAGCGTGATGGAAA
>VGKU01000079.1 GCA_016882235.1 Candidatus Parcubacteria bacterium | reverse complement strand
GCCGTTTCACGGAAAACAGCGTGTTGTGCGGGTTGGTCACCGCTTGACGTTTGGCTGGCAATCCAACGAGACGTTCATTTGTTTTGGAAATGGCAACCATAGAAGGCGTCGTGCGCG
Organism: Candidatus Parcubacteria bacterium; assembly: GCA_016882235.1. Classification (GTDB taxonomy): domain Bacteria; phylum Patescibacteriota; class Patescibacteriia; order UBA9934; family GWF2-40-263; genus VGKU01. The sequence continues at coordinate 2,239 of VGKU01000079.1, read as the reverse complement.
CACCCTCTGAATTTTCTAACACTTTTGGCTGACCGCCTTCAATGACGGCCATGCACGAATTGGTTGTTCCAAGGTCTATTCCGAGAATTTTTGGCATAGATTATTTTGCGACAATGACCATGGCGGGTCTTATGATTTTGTCATTTTTTTTCCATCCGTCCTGAAGGACTTCCAGGATGGAACCAGACGCGACGTGTTCTGGTTCTGTGCGTTCAGCAACCGCGTGATGGAGATAGGGATCAAAGGTCTGGCCAGGCTCTACCTGTATCCGACAAAATCCTTTCTGTTCCAATCGTCCTTCGATTAAATCCTTGATGTGTCCGATTCCAGAGACCCACTGCTCGCCTTTTTCTTCCAGTTGGAACGCTTTTTTCAGATCGTCAAAAGCTTCAATCGCAATGAGGGATGTTTCCTCCATGCCCGATTCCCTACTGGACTGGCGTTCCTTCGCGAGCTCCTTTTTGAGATTGTCGTAATCCGCGAGCGCGCGTTTCCAGCCGTTCAAATACTCCTGGCACTTCTCGCACTCTTTTTCACTTTTCATTTTTTCCTGTTGCTCATCCATACAGTTGTGTAATAGCCTCCTTTGCTTGTTCAACCAGCGCAATGTTGCGCCGGTAATCCATTCGCAGGGGCCCGATGAGCCCCAACAATCCTTCTGCCAAATCGCCCGCATGGTACTTGACGATGACCGTTGCCATCTCGCCTCCAAACGGATTATGCGAACCAACGTACACGACCGTCTGTTCAGAAACGAGCGGATAGACTTGCGCGACCACTTCATCAAACTGATCCACGGTTGCGGAAAGCGCTCTCATCATTTCCACATCAGAAAAGTCGGGCTTCGCAAAGAGGTTGGAGACGCCGGCATAATATCCGACATTCGGTTCCATGGCGAGAATCGCGGTTTCGCCGGAAATCTCCACCAACCGTTTGGCCAGACGGCGCAAAGCCGTCCCGACCGATTCGCCATCGTCATCCGGTTCCTCCCAATCAAGCCGACGGCGGTCGCGGGTCGGTTGCATCACCTGTTGCAAATAATATAGATACGCCTGTTCGGTCGGCACGCGTCCGGCCGAGGTATGCGGCTGGCGAAGGTACCCCTCCTGTTCTAGCACGGCCATTTCGTTGCGAATCGTCGCGCTTGAGACATCCAGACGATGCCGCTGTAAAAGCTGTTTTGATCCAACCGGCTCGGCCGATTGGATGTAATCCTCCACAATCAATTGCAAAAGTGTTTGTTTACGCGTGTCTAACATAAAACCGTTTTGACAAAAAACTCGTTAGCACTCTGCAGTATAGAGTGCTAACTATTCTTGTCAAGCAAAACGCTTTGCGCCTGTGCCATCTGCTTTTGGAGCATTCGGCCACGTCGGATATCCTGCGCAACCGCTTGCTCTACAACGGCCTCGGCTTCCAGTTGGCGTTCAATACCTTCGGGTCGTTCGTGAATCAAGATCACCTTTCCATCTTCGCGGCCGACCGACGTAAACCATACGCGTTCTTGGGAAACCGGTGAAACCCTCTCAAAACGGTCACCCGGCCGCGCGAGTTCCCCGTCCTGCCACATTTCCAATTGAAAACGCTCAAAGAAACGATGTTCCTTTCCAGATGGGTGCGCAACCAGATACGCATTTTGTTCTGCATCAAACGCTTTCACTTTCCAACGCGCGAAATACGGCGTGGATGGTTGGACATCCTCGCGCATCACGCGTACCTCGTCGCCATTGTGGAAACGCGGCGGAAGGCGTTCGCCGAGCGCCCGTAGGTCTTCGCGCGCGACCCAATATTCATGACGCGCCAATTCTTGCTCGGCGTCGCGTGTCGATTCCCCGCGCCGCTTGGCCTCCTGTATCTGCTGTTCTAATTTGGGGATCTCCGTGCGCCATGCTTTCACATGTGCCGGCGTGATGTCTGCGCGCGAGACGGCCGGTTTGGGCTGCACATACGCGCGATCCGGGCCGTCTGCTTCAATGGTACGCACGATGGCGGCAATATCGTCTCCTTTTGAGCGAAACGCCGTTCCGTCCAACGACATTTTCTCTGCCGACTGTTGGACAGCGCGTTCAGCCGCACGGTCATCCGACGACGCGTTGAGGAGTTGTACGAGTTGCGTCTCTAGCAATTGATCCGTCACACCGTCTGAAGCGATGAGTAATCGGTCGCCTACAGAAACATCCACCGCATCAGCTTCATACGATTGATCTTCATGGCCGCCCACTGCGCGAAAAACCATGTT
>VGKU01000078.1 GCA_016882235.1 Candidatus Parcubacteria bacterium | reverse complement strand
ATTATATTCAAAATAATATGGGGGTACTCGAAAGGAGGACGAGATGTCCCGATGCAAGCGCGTGATCGCTTTTCCAACGCGCTTTTACGGCCGGCCAGAACGCGTCCCCGAGGCGTTGCGGCGCGTGAGCCATACCACCCCTTGGTGCACCGTTGACGGCCTCACCAACCATGGTGGAACACACTCCAAGTACCGCACGGAGAACCAGGACTGCCTATTTCTCGGGATGGACGATACCAGGAGCGTCCTGTGTGCCGGTGTGGTAGATGGCGCGGGCGGAACCGCAGGCGCGCGCCTGACCAGCCGTATGGCGAGCGGGATGCTGCTGGACCGGCTGACGGGCGGGATGCAGATGGTCAACGCGTTCGCCCACGCCAACGGTCTTGTCACTTGGCGGAATACCCAACTGCGCCAGGACGGCGCCGCGACCGCCGCGGTGATCCGCGTCTCTCGGGACGGCGCTTTGGAAATCGGCGCGATCGGCGATGCCAAAGTCATGACCTTCCGGCGCAGACGCATACTCCGACCCCTGTGCACGCGCGAACAGAACTTTGCACGCCGCGTCTACGATCAAACCGATTTCCCGTGGATGTACTTCAACCACCCGCTCCTCTCAAGTATTACTGCTTACCTCGGCGGGTCCGCCAGAAACGAGCAGAGCGAATCCGGCGTCTTCCTCAACGGCATCGCCTGCCGCCGCGACCTCCTTGTCCTTGGCAGTGACGGGTTGTGGGACAACGTCACCGAGTACGAGGCGTGGCAAATCGTCCGACAGCACGGCCGCGACAGCCGAGCGCTCTGTGACGCGCTGTTCACCCTGGCGATGTCACGCAACAACAGCGGATGCAAGCTCGTCACGGCGCACTGGGACCAACACCGCGAGATCAACCTGCGTCCCGCCCGCGATAACCTCACGATCGTGGTCGTTCTCCTCACGGCCTGACGCCCTTACGGGCGTTTTTTTGTGGCAAAAAACCGGCCGCGTCTTGGCCGGTTAGCCTCTGCGACGTCGCTTCTCGCGAACGTCTCACGGGATCGGGGTGGTGATCAGCCTACTCTTCTTCGCTGGCCAATGACTGGATGCCTTTCCAGACGGCCTTCAGTGTATATCCAGCCACGAACGTGAGCGATGCGAGCACGACCACCAGGATCGCGGTTGTGTCCCAGAACCAGACGGCAATCACGAAGCCGACGAGCAGAGCGAGGATGAGCGCCATTGCGAACACCGTCCGAGAAATCATGGCTTCCTCCATCGTTCAAAAGCCCTCATCAACACGCACGGACCTACAAAAAGAATAGGTGAGTTCCCCGCAAAAAACAACTGCTTGACTCCACCGGACAAGAGCACGCGCGCGCACGATCATACGATCGCGACAGCTGGAACCCGTGGGTAGGCGCTTTGCGCGTAGACGTTTAGGCGAGATTTCGGCGCCGCCAATCAATGATCTCCGCCGCCGCGATGGCCGCCTCCACGCCTTTGTTAAACGCGTTGTCCTGACTGCGCGCTTCCAGATGGTCCATGCTCGTCACCGGCAGGACCTCCATAATAATCGGCGTTTCTTCCTCGAGCATGATGTTAGTAAAGCCCTGTGCGCACATGTTCATAATCATATCAAAATGGTAGGTTTCGCCTTTCATGATTGCGCCAAAACAGATGATTGCGTCGTATTTCGCTTTTCGCATCAGCGATTGCGCGGCGAGCGGAAGTTCAAGCGACCCGGGAAGAATATGCACCTCGGGTGCCTGACACTGTGCGGCCTCCAGGAGCTCCACGGTCTTTGTGACCATGCGATGGAGCTGCTCGTGATACCACTTAGACTGGAGAATCGCTATTTTTGCGCCCGGAATGGCGGGCATGCGGGACGGATCAAGTTGAACTTGCATAGAGAAGGTGTGCTTAAGGAAGAACAGAGTTATCTTTGTGGAGAGAACTGATCTCCATTCGCCGCTTTGACACTCAAGAACCGTTCCACATTGAACACGCGGTCGGAGCGGCGCAGACAGCAGTACGCATCCAGCGCCATAAACGCATGGCCGCTGTACTCTGAATCATACATCCGTTTGGGACGAATGCGTCGATGTGATTTCTCGTCCGTCCCTTTGAGATAGACTACCTCTACCTCGGCCTTCTTTTTGATCGCCGCTTTCAACAGGCCAATCTTCTCGGCAAGACTCTGCTCGGCTTGCGCCCGTTGATAGTGCAGTCCCGTGAGGAACTTCATCACCTGATAGTCCAGACGCAATTGCTGGCGTACGACCGGGCAGGCCAGGATCAGGCCTTCAAAACTCGTACACCGACTCAACGCGACATAGACCTGTCCCGAGGCAAATGCCCCGTGCGCGAGATCCACCACCA
>VGKU01000077.1 GCA_016882235.1 Candidatus Parcubacteria bacterium | reverse complement strand
CGAAGTCCTTGATGAAATGCCGCTGCACAAGGAGAGTCCGTTCGCGCGCGAGGCGTCTATTGACGCTCCCGCAGTCATCGTGGGCGCACGTCTGGTCGGACGTGCCGATGAGGATGCACAAGACCTCCTTCGGTTGGCACAGGGACGCTGCGAACTGTATATCCAGTTCCAAATCGGCGGTGATCTCGGTCTTGCCGATGTCGAATGGCCCGATTCGCGTCTCCTGGGCGCATACGTCGGTGCACAGGGCCGCATAGGCCGCGCAGGTGGAAAGAAGGAAGAAGCCCAACTTTTTTGACATGAGACGCTCCTTTGGTTTGATCTTTCCCTGTCTGATGTCAGACACGGAAAGATACCATACGGTGACGTTTTGTCAATCTGGCACCTAGGTGTCTGATGAGTTTGTTTTATGTTGTAAACAGGATGGTCATCGCACGTCGCTCTGATCCCATCAGGAGGTTTTTGTTCCGGCGACGCCGGCTTTGACAAGCGCGGCATAGTGCTCGGGGCGGTAACGAAACAGGAACTCCAGCACTTTTCCGCGCGTGTGGTCTAGCGCCACGCCGCGCTCGCGACAGAACATCTCAATGGTTGCCGTTGCGTTTGGAATCGCATCGTCGTTTTCTACCATCAGCTCGATTTCTGCGAGCGTGTAGGTTGAGAGCCCATAGTCGCTCTCGTCCAGATCTAGATGGATTTTTCCGAGTTGATATTTTTTCCGCGTCGTTCTTATCGTCCCAACCGGCCGGTAGCCGGCGCGTTCAAGCGCGGCGCCAAGCGGCGTGTCCGTCGGCAGTCCGAGTGCTTGCGCGATGGCACCATCTGTCTCCAGCTCCTCATAGGTTGTCATGGATGACACAGGATGGTGGATCGGCACCTTCAGTTCAAACGTTCCGTTGCGCGTGCGCAACCACCAATTTCGCGTGGAGAGCGAATAGTGGCTGTCGTCAACATACACGTCTTCATTGACGATCTCGTACAAAAAAATTGCACCTTTGAGCAGGCGTGCGCGTTCGTCATCCGTTTGGATGGAAATTTTCTTTTCAACCTCGATCATCGTTTGGTGCAATTATATGACAAAATCCGAACCTATTTTGAACGGAACTAACTCGCTCCGTCCCGCCGCCGCTCGCTAATGCTCGCACCACCAAAGAAAAGTTTTGTTCACAATTTTTGATTTGCGCGCGACCGATTTTTTCTTCTAAAAGGAAAACAAAACTTTGGGATGTTCCCATCAATTTGGTTGATAGCAAGTAAGGAAAGGCCGCTCTTTATCAAGTTAATTCGGTTGTTTTCTGCCATGATTCGCGTGTATGACCACACAACACGCGAAATCTCCCTGTTGCCAAGGGAGCATATACAGATTCGGCAAGCGTCGAAGACAGTGCTCAGCTTGTAGAAAGACTTGGCGTATCCGGCAAAAACGAAGGGGCAGAAATCGGAAACGATCCGCTCGCGCCCTGCTTGAGAGAATACTACTGGAACAGCATACTATCGCTCACGAACAGAAACGGCTCGGTCTTTCCAGAAATGCTGTCGCCGAACGATACAAGAATGCAATGCGTGTTGTGGCTGGCATGCCGTATCGACTGAAATTTCTGCCTGGCCCGTACGCACTCTTGGGAGACGGTCTCTACTTCAAATTCAAGCGCAAAGAATGGGTCATGTATCTCATGGCGGTTAAACCGAGACGCGGCAAGAAAGCATACTTTCTCAATCCGGTATTGCTGGAAGGACGGGAATGTTATGAACGATGGGTAAAGGCCGTTGCCTCAATCCCCGAACCCATCGAAAAACGCATCATGGCCTTTGTTTCCGATGGTTTTCGAGGATCACAGGCTTTATCGGAACAACGTAGCTGGCTTCACCAGCGGTGCCACTTCCACCTCTTAGCTAATCTCGTGCGTGGCAAAGGCAAGAGGCGATACCGGATACGCAGCAGTCGATTACGAGACAAATTACTTGAAACAACGAGAATCATTCTCACGTCTCGAAACGGCCGGGCGCTTGTTCAAGCTCGCAGAAGGATTCGTCAGCTTATTAATCGTCAGACCTGCCCGCCATACATCCGCAAGCAAGCCCTGGAATTTATGGAACGTGAACAGGATTTCCGGACTTATCTCAAAGATCCAAATCTCAATTTACCAACAACTACCAATGCTATTGAATCAACGGGACACATGATACGAAAAGCGACCAGAACCGCACGGACGCCGGCATCGCTCCTGCTCCGAGCGACCACCTTTCTTCGACTAAAAAGATTTGTGATTTGCAACGGGAATCATCAACCGAATTAACAGGAACATCCCAAAATTTTCTTTTCAACCTCGATCATCGTTTGGTGGGCCGGGCGGGATTCGAACCCGCATCCGATTGCTCGGTCGACATTTTAAGTGTCGTGCGTATACCGGTTCCGCCACCGGCCCCTATTCGTCTGTATCAGATTCCTTCCA
>VGKU01000076.1 GCA_016882235.1 Candidatus Parcubacteria bacterium | reverse complement strand
CGCCACGCCGCCGCCAGCGACGATCCCCTCCTCCACGGCCGCCTTTGTCGCCGAAACCGCATCTTCAATGCGATGCTTCTTTTCTTTCATTTCCGTTTCGGTCGCGGCACCCACCTTGATCACGGCCACGCCGCCGGACAACTTCGCAATCCGTTCCTGGAGTTTTTCTTTTTCAAAATCCGACTTCGTGTCTTCCAATTCAGTCCGTAACTGTTTGATGCGATCATCAATCGCCGATTTTTCACCGTGTCCTTCCACGATCGTCGTATGTTCCTTGTTGGCAACGATTTTGCGCGCCTGTCCCAAATCCGTAAGCGTGACGCTTTCTAGCTTCAACCCGACCTCTTCGGAAACAACTTTCCCGCCGGTCAAAATCGCCAGGTCCTGCAACATTGCCTTGCGCCGGTCGCCAAACCCGGGGGCTTTGATGGCAAGCGTGGAAAACGCGCCGCGCAATTTGTTGACCACAAGCGTCGCCAACGCCTCTCCGTCCACATCCTCGGCGATCACGACAATCTCCTTTTTGCCGGTCGCCGCCACCTTCTCCAAGACCGGGACGATATCCTGTACCGAGCTGATTTTCTTATCCGTAATCAACACATAGGCATCGTGGTATTCCGCCTCCATGCGCTCTGCATTGGTAATCATGTAGGGCGACACATAACCCTTGTCAAACTGCATCCCTTCCACCACTTCCACATCCACGCCAAACGACTGCGATTCTTCAACGGTAATGACGCCGTTGTTGCCAACTTTCTCCATGGCGCGCGCAATCATCTGCCCGATTTCGCCGTCGTTCGCGGAAATGGACGCCACTTTTTCAATTTCCTCACCTTTGATCGGCGTGGCAATGTTCTGTTTAATCTCGCGGACGATCGCGTCCACGCCTTTCTCAATCCCACGGCGCAACGCCTGCGGGTTCGTCCCCGCCGTGACATTGCGCAAACCCTCCGCAATGATGGCCTGGGCGAGCACCGTCGCGGTCGTTGTCCCGTCGCCGGCCACATCGTTGGTTTTACTCGCCACTTCCTTGACGAGTTCCGCTCCGAGATTTTCAAACTTGTCTTCCAGTTCAATTTCTTTGGCGACCGTCACTCCGTCTTTGGTGACGGTCGGCGCGCCAAAACCGCGATCCAGCACGACATTGCGACCCTTGGGGCCGAGCGTCACTTTGACCGCGTCCGCGAGTTTGTCCACGCCACGCTTGAGAGCGCTACGCGCATCTTCATTGAAGGCGATTTGTTTGGGCATAAGGAGAAAAAATTATGATTCAACAACAGCCATGACATCCTCCATTTTAATAACGAGAAATTCTTCTCCACCGATCTTCACCTCGTCAGGTGCGTACTTTTTGAACAGGACGATCTGTCCGGCAGCGACGTCCATTTTGGAACGCGCTCCGTTTTCCAGTTCGCGTCCAGGACCCACGGAGATAACTTCTCCGCGCTCCGGGCGCTCTTTGCTGACCGTGTCGGGAATAATGATTCCGCTCGCCGATTTTTCCTCTTGGGAAACCGGTTTGACCACAATGTGGTCGGAAATGGGGGTAAGACGCATAGAGTGTGGATAAAAAATACGCTAGCAATCCTCCTAAGAGAGTGCTAACGCCGTTATTGTAATCACGCCGCAAATACTGTCAAGACCGCTGAATCGCGTAGAAAAAACGACCCTACGAGGGGTCTAGGTGAGGGACGGGAGCGTCTTGAGAGGGCGCTTCGCCTTTTGGGCTTGCGGAGACAGAAAAAGGCCATGTGATCGGCAAAGCGATTGCCAAAACCCCAAGCGCCATACCAGGCCAGAGAGAAAACAAATAGTGATCAAACAGGGCGATCACGATCATCGCGATCCCGAGCGCAAGACCGATCATCTCGCCGGCGGTTTGGGCCATTTTGGCATTCAGCTGATCGGCGCGCCACAGCACATACAACAACGCGATGAGACCAAGAGCGCCCAGCTCGCCGAGCACAAGCAAAAACGTGTTATGGATCGGCTGGTAGGCCCACGCCTTGGCGTCCTGATCTATCTGCGTCATCGCAAACGGGTACGCGCCGGGACCGACACCCACCAGCGGGTTCATCAAAAAGACATCATCAAACCGCGCATACTGCGAGGACCGTTCCACCACGGACAAATTTTCCAGCCGTCCAACCAGCAGGGTGCGCGAAAAGACCTGCTCGTAAAACACGCCAAGCGTCGCGAGCACGCTCAGGAGCCCAAGGGCGATCATGGGCAGAGCGCGTGAAGGCGGCAGACGGCGACGGCGCACGATCAGGCCGATGAGCACAAGAAACCCAATCGCGATCCCCAGCCACGCGCTTCGCGAAAACGTGATGATCAGCGTCGCGGACAGGAACACGACCAACACACCCGATAAAACGTGTGCGCGGCGATCGCGGATGAACCGCACAAGCCACGCCATCAGGAGAAGCCCCACGGCTAAAAATCCGCCGAAAATGTTTGGATGCGG
>VGKU01000075.1 GCA_016882235.1 Candidatus Parcubacteria bacterium | reverse complement strand
CATAAACCAACCGTTGTTGACCTGCACCATGACCTGACCCGTGACACCGCTGAAGTCGCCAAGTGCCATACCGATCACGCGCCCAACCTCGGTCGCTTTCATGGCATACCCAGGCGTGGAAGAAGTTGTGAGGTAATCACCGACGCTGATCGCGCCGTTTTCATTTGTGACATTGACTGGCACGCGTCCCACGAGCGCAACGGGCATCGGGTTGTCGCTTTCGTTGATGTTGTAACCAGCGGAAGTAAAATCGCCGTAGTTATCTGACACAATTCCGGCAACAGGGCCTTGATAGGCCTGGGAAGATTTCACGAGCTCAACGATCACCTGACCGTCCATCGTCGTGACCTGCTTTGTCCCGGGCACCACAATATCCCCGTAGGTGATTCCCGGAGCGGTTGGGTATTGCTCCGCATAGTCGCCGATTGGCGCGCCTGTACAGGATCCAAATTGCTCGTTCGCTGTGGAGGTTCCCGTTCGACACACGGCCTTCGCAGAAATACCAGCCACCAAATTTGCTTGGATGGTCCCGCTAATATCCACTTCGTCCGCGCTTCCGTCTAGCCGGACTAACTCCGTAATGGTCCCGCTCTGCTGGACGGAGAAGACAAAATCCGACATCTCATTGCCGTTTGTCACGGAAGTCAAGACAACGTCAATGGACCCCTGTTCCTCCGTATCCCCAAGGTCCTCCACTTGAAAAGAAAGCCCCGTCCCAATCCCGACGCCCACCGCGGGGCCGGAGGCGTGTGTAATTGTCAAAATATCCGTCACCGTGTTGCTTGAAGCATTTGTCTCCATAAAACTTGCAACGCCATCGGTCACAGTGATCCCCGCGCCTGAACCGGAAATACCCAAAGCCCCCGTTGAACTCATGGACCAAGAGCTGCCACCCGTAATGGTAACCCCGGTTGAGGAATTACTGTTGCCGATCGTAATGGTGTCTGCGCTGGTCGCATGGGTCGCGATACTGATATCACTACCTATATCCGCAGTCACGCCGCCAATGTGGATGGTGGAGCTTGAGGCGGTTGTGTCTCCAATATCAATGCCAGAATCGGCGCGAATCAACACCGAACCTGTGGCGCCGATTTCAATGGTGCCAGAGGCCGTGTCTGTTGCCACTTCATTGCCCGAAAAGATATACACGCGTCCTTGTATACCAGCACCAGGCCCGACCGTCGGCGAACCGGCATCAAGCGTAATATCGCCTCCAGCTGATGTGCCGCCCGAACCACCTGTGCCTCCGCGCAAGGTAACATCCCCACCATCAGCGCTATCCGTATCTGTACTGGGATTCCCACCAATGATCGTGACGCTCCCAGCGGCCCCGGAACCGCCGCCGTTGTTTGCGCCGGCCGAACCGGCCGTCAGCGTAATGTTGCCGCCGGCTCCGGAGGCCGCTATTCCGGTGCCAGCGCCACCCGCGCCTCCGCTCGCCGTGACCGCGCCGCCGGCATTCCCAGCCCCGTTACCTGCGCCCGCGTTGAGAGCCACCGCGCCGCCCGCGCTTGAGGAACCACTGCCGCCTCTTAGCGTAAGGGCAAACGCGCCCGTCGGTGCCCCAACCGTAAAGTCAGAGCCAGCCGTTCCACCTATGCTATCGGCCATGAAATCGCCTGTAATGGTCACATCACCTTCCGCTCCGCTGTCTGTAATCGTCATCAAATCGTTGCCGGAGGTGTCTTCAAAGGTGATCACGTTGGTAGCGGAACTGTAGAAACGCGTGGCATCAAGAAGGATGAAATTCTGTCCGGCGTTCAGTGCATTCGCGATACCGGATTTGGAGGCATCAATCGCATCGGTAATGTAGTTGTCGCCGCTTGCTGTGTTGGTAATAAGAAGCGCATCCGTGACGGTACCAATCGTGGGCGCCGCGTTGGTCAGACGAAGCATGGCCGTATACGTATCCACTGTGGCGTTATCCGTGGCGGTCGAAGAAATCTCCAGACCGACGAGTTCTCCGTCGGCATCGTTGCCCGTGAGGATAATACGCTGTCCAAACACCTCTGCGTTGGCCGCCGCTCCGCTCGCTTGAGTGGCGCTGATGTGCAGGCCAACGACATTGGCCGTACGGGAAGAAAGGTCGAGGTCAATCGCCCCGTCCGTGTTGGTTGATTCGGTAGAAGAAGCGTTCACGAGGAAGGACTCGTTCGCGCCAAGCGTCAAGGTGAGGTCGCCTTCGGGATTCACGTTGACCGCTCCGTCAAATGTCGCCGTGCCAAAGACCGAGAGCGCCCCGTCGAGATCGGTGGTTCCGTCTGCCTCTAGATTACCGACCACATAGAGATCATCGTCATCTGTGGCGGTGTTGCCATCCGCTATGCCCCCGATAACCACCAAGTCCCCGTCAATGGAGAAGCGGCCGCCTGCGGTCAATGTGGTTGTAATGCCACCCGTGTTTGCAAGCAGGGTGATGCCTCCGGAAGCTGTGGCGTCAGCATCAAGTACGATAGCCGTGGCATTG
>VGKU01000074.1 GCA_016882235.1 Candidatus Parcubacteria bacterium | reverse complement strand
TGCATCGTACCCAGGTAGGCTGACCAGCGCATACACTTCACCGGTTTGCGGATCCAACGCGACCACGGACGCGCGCGACGCGCCGCCGGCGCGAAACAGATTTTGCAGACGTTCTTCAATGAACGCCTGGAAGGCCGCATCAATCGTCAGGCGAACCGACGAGCCGGGCTCTGGTTCCGTTTGTGACGAAACCGTCAGTGTCCGGCCTCTGGCGTCCACCTCCGTGACGATCTCGCCGGGAGTACCGCGCAGACGTTCCTCTGCGGCGCGCTCGACACCGAGTTTGCCGACCGCGTCGGTAGGACGATATCCGCGCTCACGCAACGTTCGTGCTTCTTTTTCATTCAATTTTCCCGTATACCCAAGCACGTGGGAAAGCGAAAGTGCGGTAGACGGATACGATCTCAGCGTATCAGCAGAAACGGTAAATCCCGAGAGTTGTTTTGTTTCAATCGCAAGAAGCAGCGCCTGCTCATAGGGTAAGTGCCGCTTCACAGGCAGGGCGTCATTGGGGGTTCTCGCGTAATCCGTCAACAGCAAGTCCAGGTCGGTGGGCTGGATACCCGCAAGGGTGCTGACGCGCGCAAAGACCGCTCGGCGTTCCGCATCCCGTTTGGGCAAATCGGCGATCGTCATGGTCAGGACGAAGGACGGGATATTGCGCGCAAGCACGATCCCGTTGCGGTCATAAATAAGCCCGCGCTGTGGGACGATGTGTTCGGAGCGAAAGCGGTTTCCCTCGGCGAGCGCGCGATACGCGGACCCCTTGCGCAGTTGAAGATCGGCAGCGCGGAGCGCAAACAGCAGGATGAGGAGCGCAAAACCAGCGACGGCGATCCGTAAGCGGCGGCGCGGAACGGGTGTTCCCATCCTGCGCGTATTGGCTCCGTCCGAATGCATATCCACCCAGGCGGACGACAAATCATCCAATTGACGTCTGGACGTGACGGAACCAATCGTCTGATCCGACTGCAAACGAAACACGGTGCCCTGTTTACGTTTGAACATACCGTTTCCATGTCCGCGACAGATAAAACAAGATCACAAGCATGATCGTAAACAGCACAATCCGCGTTCCATGGAACTCACTCAACGCGCCCAGCGAGATTGCGGATCCTCCGCGGAAAGAAGAGACGAATCCCACCGTCGCTTCCAGAACCGCATGCGCGGCATACCCGGCAACCCCTGTCGCGACCACGCCCAAAAGCGATCGGTTGGAAAAAATATGGCGCGCGCTGACCAGACTGACAAGAGCGGCCGCCCCCCAGGACAGCGCCGGAAGCGGCGACGCGCTGAGCGGGAGGACTTGGAGGAGCAGGCCGTACGCGAGCACCCAGACGGCGCCATCGGAAAGCCCGCGATGCTGGAGCCGAAAAATGGCAGCGGAAAATGTCAGCGGGATCAGCGCGAACGGGAAAGGCAGTGAGGTCGCAAAACTCGTTTCCAAAAGAAAGAGGATCAGAAAGAGGACAAGGGAGGACCAGGCGCGCGTCATAAGTTCTGCGGCGGTTCGGTCAGAATGTGCACAATCCGAAATTGCCGCACATCCACGATTGGCTCCACGAGAGCTTCTAAAAACGGTGCATTGGGTTCCGGCCGCACATCGTTGACCAGCCCGACGAACAGGCCGGAAGGAATCGTTGTCTCCAAGCCGGAGGTGACCACCAAATCGTTCACCGCCACCAACTCTCCTTGCGGGATGAACTTCACCCGCAGAAGCTTGCCGGAGATGCCCTCGGCAACGCCAATCGTCTGCGAACGCCCCAGCAGTCCCACGGCCGTGCCCATATCGGGATCGGTCAGGGCGCGGACCGTCGCGGACGCGGGTGTCACGCGATCAATTTTCCCGACCAAAATTCCATCCTTCACGATGACAGGGTCGCCGGTCTGGATGCCGTCGTCTGATCCGCGGTCAATAGCGAACAACCACCGCTGTTCCGAGCGCGAACGCGCGATGACGGATGCACTCACCGCGCGCGCCTCGCGCCGCTGGATAAAATCGAGCGCTTCGCGCAACTCTTGGTTTTCCCGTTCCAGACGCTCCAGACGCGTTTGATCAATCGCGAGCGTTGAAAGGGCGTTCTGCGCGTCCTGGATGGCAGAGGGGATCATTTGGTTCGCCATCCATGTGCCTATGGCGGCCAGAGGACGCTGGACCACATGCAAACCGCGTTCAAAAAGGCTTCGGCCGGCCATGACGGCCGCAAGCAAGATCACCGCCAGAACGAGCAACGTTTTTACGCGCATGCGTTAAAACATCCTCCCTTCACGCGAGGAAGGCAGGGCGACATTTTTGAGAAGGCGTTCATCGTCCAACAGCAAGCCCGCGCCGCGCACGACACAGGTCAGCGGATCATCAGCGATACGCACCGGAATAGCGGCTTGCCGGGAAATATGGGTATCCAAACCTCGCAAAAGCGCGCCTCCGCCGGTCAAGACAATTCCCCGCTCGTATATGTCTGCAACCAGTTCGGGGGGCGTTGTTTCCAACGCCGCCTTGACCTGTTCAACAATCGTTCGGATGGAACGCTCCATCGCTTCGCGAATCTGGGAGTCTGTTACCATGATCTCTTTGGGAA
>VGKU01000073.1 GCA_016882235.1 Candidatus Parcubacteria bacterium | reverse complement strand
ATCCTTCCGGCGAATAAAAAACGATGCTGTTCCATTTCGCACAGTCATGCGCGAGCACAAAGGCCTCAAACCACGACACGTGTTCGGTGAGCATCCCCTCCAGTTTTTCTATTTCATGCCCGTACTCTTTCAGGCGCGCCAACTCCTCAACCTGCGACAGACGCAATTTCCCCTCCACGACCGCATACAAACTCATGAGCATCAGCCGCAAATGGTCGCGGACGAACGGCCCTTCGGCGTGGTAGCGGACATCCTGCGGGGTCAACAAGGTCTCCTTGAGAAGCGGCTCGGCTTTTTCGGCGCCTGACAAAAAGGCCTCCGCGCGATTCCAAAGCGCGCGGTCTGTTTCAACCTCGGACAGGATCTCGTCAAAAAACCGCGTTTCTGTCCGTTTTGTTGTGGTGTGAATTGGAAACATGGCGATTGGTATTGTACCACTGTTTTGCATGCCCCCGCCCCGTCCTCCTGTTTACACCTCCACCGTCTCTCCCTCGTGTATTTCGCTGCCGTTTTTTCGCTCTCTTTTCTCCTCACGCGTGACGATCCGTGATGACTCCGGGGATGAACCCGCCGTCAGAGCAAGCTAGGCTGAAAAACCCGCGGTTCAATCCAAAAAATAAGACGAAAAAGGCGCCCAACATAACCAGGACGGGGATCATCCATCTAATACCTTCTGCACGCGACGAAGAGTGACGCGCGGCTTACCCGATTCATTACGGTATCCCCAGTTCCGGTCCAGTCCAAAAGTGAACCCGCCAAATGTGTCAAAAAGGACCATTGCCTTGTCCGACTCCTGCACATAGATGAGCCCGCGCCCGTGTTCCACAATGATCAACGGCGTGGGCCTGCCGAGCTTCAGCGCTACCAGACGCGAAAGCCGCGGGCGAAGCTGGATGTCCGCCCGGGTCTCAACGATAAAATATCCGCGCCATCTCTTGCGCGACTTCCATGCGCGCAGAGCCGCCTCATTTTTTTTCTGTTCCGTTTTCTGGTTATGAATTTCTTCAAGTAAGCCATCATGGAACGCAAGCACTTTTTTCATCTGTGCCTTTGTGTACCCCTCGTCTTGGAGCGCCCAGACAAACCCGCGGTCCATCGCGCCGATTCCCTGAACGAGCAGAGGATCAAATCCAAGCGCACGCAATTTTTTTTCGGTGATACGAAACATCGCTAAAAACTGTTCCAGCGATGAGGGAAGCATGCGGCCGGTTTTGGGATCGTGTGCGCGGTCTAGACCGGTGTAATGGTGATGGTCGATGATGACAAGTTCCACGCCCATGCGCTTGAGGTGTGCTTCGGCCTTCGGTCCGGGCATCTCCACAACGACCGCGCGCGTGTATCCTCCCTTTTTCACTTCCACCACATAATCGTGCCCCTTATCAAGCGACGCGCCATGGGTCTGGCGTGAAAGGAACAAGGGGATCCCCATTGCGTCGGCGATCTGTTTGATGAGAATCGCCTCGGCGTCGTTTGGTGGGATGATGAGTACGGTATGCGACAATTTTTTCACACAGGCGACAGGATTACAGAAACCGCTTTAATTGTTCAATGGCCTTTTCGACGCGCGCGCGGTACTCGTCCGGCGCATGCCCGCGCCAAACAGACATGCCTTCTTGAATGGTTTCAGACGGCGCGACTTCCAGCGGACGCTTGCCCGTCGGAATCTTCTGCAGGTGTTGTTCGTGAAAACGTTGAAAATGTTGTTCGTTCTCTGGTTCCTTTGCCCCCAAGAGGCGATATTCCCTCGGCATACGCTTCCATCATAGCACAAAACCGCCCATGCAAAGGCGGTTTTGTGTTCTCTTCTCACGCCGATCTCTTGGCGCGACGGCTTGTTGACACGTTTTTCGAGTGTGAACGTTTATCAACCATGTTGTCGTGCGAAGGGATGGGCGGAGGTGCGGGAGATACCCTCGTCTTTCCCACTTGGCTACAGGACCGAACCGTCGACAGAACGAGCACCGTGCCCGCCTATCCGGCTCATCCAGATGATTCGTCTGCGTCAAATCGTCTGGATGAGCTGTATGGCGAGGCACCTTCCACAATGCGCGAACGGGTCGCGGGCTCTGGGAGGTGGGGAACCTTGTGGCGTAGAGGCGTCTTCAGAGAGAACCCCCATCTCTAGGAGTTCGTCCCCAAGATGTTGGCCAAAAGCCGTGCTGGGGGACACGACTGTTGGCCAAGACCTCGGGGCGAAGCCCCGCCAGAATGTCGGGTGGACGTCCGCGCGCCAATGAGCGCTCTGCCAGATCAGTGGTGGACATCTCCCGTACAGTCCAGACTGCTCTCTTCAAATGGCGCGCACCTATCCGGAGATAGGCCGTGTCCATATGCGTCGCTTGAGAGTCTGTCTCAAGCTGACAAAGGATCGTATCATCAGGAGATAATTATGTCAAGAGTTAATTGTCTTATTCTGTCTATTTAAATAATATTAGCGATAAAAATTGTCTAGTGATACTGAACAAAACAAAAAAATCAAATAAAAAAACCTGTCAGGACAAACTGGACGGTTCTTGACAGGAAATGCGATCTCTGATAGTTTAGCACGTTCATGTCTAAACCAAACGGACATGGACCCTTCGCGGAGGCCTTGTGGTACGGTGCCAAAAGGAAGAACCGAAGGCGGTATGACGCCCGAGGAGGATACCATGGGCGGCATGTATTAAGGGCAAGAACACAGATTCTTTCCGTCTCACCTTGCCAGACGACGGAAGAAGGGCATGGAAACAAGCGCAGAGGGGATCGTGTTGTGTACTGAATCATCACGATTTCGAGCAAGACCCGGACCAACCT
>VGKU01000072.1 GCA_016882235.1 Candidatus Parcubacteria bacterium | reverse complement strand
CGAGGCGACTTCCTCGCTTGATTCCGAGTCCGAACAGCTGATCCAGGAGGCCCTGCGCGAGCTCATGAAAGGAAAGACAACCATCGTGATCGCACACCGGCTTTCAACGATCATGGAGATGGATCGAATTCTCGTGATTGAAGACGGCCGTGTCGTGGATTACGGAACGCACGCCCAGCTTAAGCGCAAGAGCGGCATCTATCGCAATCTTTGGGAAATCCAAGCTGGCGGGTTTCTCAGCTAAAAAATCGCCGTTGTCACGGCGATTTTTCTCTTACACAAAAATAAGGGTCAGGTCTTGAAACGTAGAAAAATCAAGTTTCAAGAACGAGACCCCTTTATTGTTTTATCTTAAAAATGCCTTTTTTTTGATTTTTTATTGACAAATTGGCAAAAATATGATACTGTCTGGTCACCTCACACAACCGGCGGAAGCTGGTGAAAGGCAGTGTCATGAAGGTTTCCCTGTTCTTTTTTGCCTTGCTGGGCATCACTACGGCCTTCGCGCCCGATGTGCAGGCGAAGAACGATGGTCTGACCATGGAGATGAACCCCTGTGAGATCGCAACGACCTGGTTCTATGCCGGGTCCCAGGGGATCATCAGGACCAACATCGTCCCCGAGGAGGCCCGGCGGATCATCGTGACCGCGACCGAGCTGGGGAAGGACAAGATCCTTCACTCAACCTACTGGGCGGTTTGCATCCCCGGCGTCCGGGTGAGCGGTGAGAACCACATCGGGGTGGGCTCGGGTCTCATGCGGAAGGGAGTGTTCCAGGTCAGCACCACCCTGAAGGGTGTCGATGGCCTACTCCATGGCACGTCCATCGAGTGTTCGAGACTCGACATCGAGTGCATGAAGGCGGTGAACAAGGATCTCCCCGGCGTGATCGAGTTCCTGCCGTAGTCGCGTTCAACAACTTCTCAGACCCCCGCTGGCTTCGGCCGGACGGGGGTCGTTTCTTTTTTTCAAACGGATGCATCTTGACTTTCAGCGCAAAAACGCGTAGAGTCTGTATTTGGATTGCACGAAAAAGGAGGAAAAACGTGCTCCAAAAAGAATACCGTACCAAGGACGGCAGCGTCGTCGTCCCTTACAACAACGCGGCCGAGTACCTCAAGGGGAAGGAGCAGGTCATCAAGCTGCTTCCGGAGGCGATCGGGATGATGGATCTGTCCGCCGCGCCAGCCCGTCTGGAGAAAACCCTCGACATGGGACGGGAGATCAGCCCTGCCACGCTCATCGAGACCGGATCCATCATCGCACACACACGGACGGCATTCATTCGCCGTCCCGATCGGAGGGGTCCGTCGCGCGTTGTGCTTTTCGCTTCGGCCGACTCGCTTCCGAAGGTTTCCACCCTCGTCGTCATGGCCAGAAGGATGAACGACGGCCGGTACCGACTCCTCACAGCCTACAGCGGCATCCAGACGCCACAGGAGCCGTGGGAGACCGATCCGGATACGGACGAGCGCGATTGCTCGCTCACTTTCTGGTGCGAACACGCCCTCATCCACATCCCGAACCGCGATGTAGAGGTGCGCTGGAGCACCTGGGCAGAGGAGCTTCGCACGTGTGACAGCACCCTTCAGTCCTCCTGACGATCTCGCGGCCCTGCGTCATACACGGGGTCGTTTTTTTTGTTTGTGGAGATCTTTGTAAAACCGCGTTTTTTACAGGTCTCCATGCATTTCCCTGCGTCCTGATAGAGCGTCTCCCAAGCTAATCTCGTCGGCAAACTCAAGGGTCGAGCCGACGGGCAGGCCGCGAGCAAGGCGGGAGACGCGGCGGCCGAGCGGCGCGAGTTGTTTATGCAAGTATAACATCGTCATCTCGCCGTGCACGGTCGGAGAGAGCGCAAGGATGACTTCTCGTACCGTGGGGTCGGCATGCACACGCGCATACAGCTCTTTGACGCGCAGGGTGTCCGGGGTCATTCCTTCTATCGGGTTGAGCGTTCCGCCAAGGACATGATAGAGGCCGTGATAAGAATCGGTCGCCTCAATGGTTGAGATGTCCCGCGGTTCCTCCACGACGCATAAAAACGATCCGTCGCGTTTGGGGTCTTCGCACATCTCGCACATTGTCCGTTGGGTATAGGTAAAACAACGCGGACAGACGTTGATCTGCGCGCCGAGATTTACGATCGCCCGGGCCATGGTTTGCAAGTCGGCTTGCGGGCGTGTGAGGAGAAAAAAAACATATCGCAGGGCCGTTTTTGGCCCCACGCCCGGAAGCTGTGAAAACGCGGCAACAAGATTGGTAATGGGCTCGGGAAATTTACGCATGGACTTTTTCCTCTCAAGCCTTGGCGATGGACGAAACGGAGTGGGGGATCAGAGCGATCATCCATCTGACAGACCGTAGAGAGGTCTTGTTACGATCCCCCCATGTTTTTCAATGCGTCCAGTCCGCCCATCTCTTGCAGTTTTTTTGCCAGCTTGAATTGCATTTTCTTCAGCGCGTCCTTGTAGGCCTCTATGATCGCGCCTTCCAGCTTTTCTTTTTGCGCGGGTGCGAGCAGTTCCTCGTCAATGGAAACGAACTGGATATTGCGGTTGCCGTCTACGACCATTTTGACTTTGCCCCACGCGCCCGATCCGGTCTCTACGACGGAACCCAACTGGCTTTCCATCTTTTTTGCCTGCGAACGCAGGTCTTTGATGTGTTTGAGTTTTGAAAACATATGAGTTTCTTTATGGTAACGCTCCTCTTGGATCCGGGTCAACCGGGGGCGCGGGAGTGGCGAACGGAGCGAAACTCGTTTCTTCCGCGCTCGCCGGCGGCGGGGAATACCCGTGCCGCGTTTGCAAATTCTGAAAGGTCGCGCGGGTCCCTTCAAAATAGAGTCGTACCT
>VGKU01000071.1 GCA_016882235.1 Candidatus Parcubacteria bacterium | reverse complement strand
TGACGCGACCGGAAACATCCATCAGGTGTTCGGCCGCGCATCGTTCTCGGAAGACCAGCTCAAAGAAAATTTTAAAGCGCTCGTGGAGGCGATCAAGCGGCTCAAGCCGCCGGCCTCCAAAGGGATTTACCTCAAAAGCGCGACGATCAGCTCAACGGTTGGCCCTGGGATAAAAGTAGAAGTATAGTAAGAGGCGGGGTCTCCAAACCCCGCCTCTTTCTTTCCTATGTCCGTCCTCACGCGCAACGACATTGTCCAAGCCCTTGCCAAGGGCGATATCCGGTTTACACCGGAAATTGATAAGTTCCAGCTCCAGCCTCATGCCGTGGACCTGCGCCTGGGCTATACATTTTTAATCCCGCGCAACTGGACGCTGGACGCGCAAGGGCGGCGGGCAATCAAAGTGGCGATTGATGACGCACTCGCGCACCGCGAACAGTTTGATGAAATCCAGTTGCAAGAAGGACAGTACTTTGATTTGTTGCCAAACGAATTCGTAATCGCCACCTCGCTGGAACGCATTGAAATCAACGCGATGAACCTGATGGCTATTCTGTTTCCACGCACCTCAACCAACCGACGCGGCATTGATTTATCCCTCTCGGGCATCATTGATACCGGCTACAAGGGTCAGCTCATTTTCCCGATGAAAAACGAGGCGGGCGACCAAGTCGTGCGTATCTATCCGGGCGAACGGGTGTGTCAGGTCATTTTTGAAGAGCTTCGCTCGCCGCTGACGGCCGAGGAGGCAAATTTGCACGGAATAACCGCGGCCAAGTACACGGATTCCGGCTCGCCTTCCTTGGTGCTGGACAAAGACGAGGAACGCCAATTGCTCGTGGCCGGGAAATTGGAAGAATTGAAAAAACGCTACGGGCTGACGACGACGGAACACTCAGAGTTGTCTCAGAACATTCTTTAGCTGCCGGCAGGCCGTTTCCACGTCATCGTACACAAGATGATAGACGACGTTTGGATTTCCAAGCGCAAAGTTTGAAACGAGAGAACCGTTTTTTGATACCAACACGATGGGTTTTTCAAAAATCCGCGCCAGCGCGAGTTCCCCGCCAGCGCCCAACGACGGGTGTGAAACATCGGCGATGAGCACATCGCACGCGCGCAATTCGTCCTCGGACCACTGGTAGACGCGCTTCACATCGCGCGCTTCCTGCGGTTTCTTATTTTCCTCCTGATCCCGAAACAGGATCACAGCCTGGCATCCCAGGCCTGCACAAACCGCTCCAAACGCGATGTGCACCGGCTTGTCCGTCGCAAGCGCGTTGTTGTTCGTGTATGCCCCCGCGATGTAGGCCCGCTTCACGCGCGACTGAAGGGTTTGCGCGTACACCCGCTCGCGCGTAAACAGTTCATGCGCGTCCTGGACCAAATACACATCCCGCACGCCCGCTTCTCTCATCACGCTCCAGCATGGCTCACAACACCACCAATGGCCATACAGGTACACATCCGCCCCAGACGGATCTCTCCCCTGCCCCCGCGCCGCTGCGATGAGCATCGGCTCGGCGTGACCCGCTGCGTCATGGAAATCACACAACTCATATCCGGTCCCGCTCGGACATTCCAACACCACACGAGGGCAGACATGGACAAACCCTTCCCCGCGATCATACCCATTTCCCGCCCGTGCGAGCACCACACCATCGCGCGCCAAGACCGCCCCGACCGGAAACAGCCGGTCGCCCGCGCACTCCGCGCGAGCCCGCGCCGCCGCTAGCATCAACGGATGATCCTCCCCAACGAACCGGAAAACGCATCCCTCGGGCATGTATGGATAGCGCACTTCTGACATAGATGATTTGGTATGAGACGGGGACAGGCACCGGATGGTGGATAAGATAAAAGGCGGCTGGATGAAACATCGTCTTAAATCCTATAGTGCAGCAGCACGGAGTGTTCCCCGAGCGGCCGCGCCTCAATGAGCCGCAAGCCAATCCGGCCGATGCCGGACGCAAGCGGAACGCCCTCCCCGAACAACACCGGCTCAACCGTGAGATACATCTCCGTGACGAGCCCTTCACGCAAGAACTGGCTATACACAGAAGACCCACCGGCCACCACCACAGCGTCGTGGCCTTGTGTTGCCAACTCTTTGACAAGCTGTGCGGGGGACATGTTTGCGTATTCAACCGTCCCTTCGGGCGCCAGGTGACCGACAGGAGACAGGGCCTGCCTCTTTGCCTGCGGACTGGTCGCCTCTGTTCCCCCCGGCAAGTCATCGTTCCGCCGGTCACCCACCTGCTGACGCGACAACACAATTAACCGTCTCCCTTTCAAGGGTTTGTTGATGGTGCCGAACGTGCGTGCGCCCATCACGACGACACCAATTCGTCTGGTGAGTTCAATAAAAAACTTCGTATCCTCTTTGGATGTCCAATCCAGCGACGTTTGATCGGCCCGTTCGGCGATACATCCGTCGGCGGACACGGCGGCGATGAGAATAACTTGCATAGATAGATTGGCGAACAGGAGATCCCTCGGCTAACTGATAAACGCTCGCTTAGGATGACACCGCCTTTACCTGTCATCCCGACCGAGCCCCGGCAACGCCGGGGCGAGTGGAGGGATCTTATTTTCACAGGAGATCCCTCGGCTAGATGATAAACGCTCGCTCGGGATGACACAGGGGGCACTGTAATGCTCGCTTCGGATGACACCTTTTTCCCTGTCATCCCGACCGAGCCCCGGCAACGCCGGGGCGAGTGGAGGGATCTTAGTTTTCACAGGAGATCCCTCGGCTAAATGGTAAACGCTCGCTCGGGATGACACAGGGGGCACTGTAATGCTCGCTTCGGATGACACATGGGGCACCGTAACACCCGCTCGGGATGACACAGGGG
>VGKU01000070.1 GCA_016882235.1 Candidatus Parcubacteria bacterium | reverse complement strand
GCGCAAGAAGTACGTTCCCGCGACAAGCTCGGTGAGTTCCAGTGGGCTCTCCTGCGGGAGGAATTCGCTGGTGTTGATGGAGAGCTTGTAGTGTTCAACCCCGGAAGTTTCATCCGTGGTGGCAAAGGTGAGCCAGAGCGATTCGCCCTCAATCAATTGATCCTCCGAAACAGTAACAGCCACCGGATTGGGATGTGTGGTATCTACTTGGATACGCCGATGGACCGTCTTGGTTATCTTGCCGTCTTTTTGGATGCCTTTGATGTGGAAGTAATGGACACCGTCTGGGACATCTTTCACGACGTGGGTTGTTGTCGTCGGCGCGGCTTTGACGGTCGGATCCGTATCGGACGATTGGTCAAAAGCGTAGACGTACTTTTCAACTTCGCTGGAGCCTTTGCGTTCTGTCCAATTCACCTCCACGGTGCCGTTTGAGTACCACAGGGACGAGTCGGGATGCGAAGCGCTCGTCACCGCAATCATCGAGAGGCCGGGATCGGCTTGTGCTTCCTTTTCTACAGTCACCGCGAGGGAACCGAGCTTGCCTGCGCTCATTTTTTCTTCTCCGTCGCTGATCAATTTTGATGCATTCGTGAGTTTGAGTTGCGTCTTCCCTTCTTGTTTGGCCAGCAGTGTCACGCGCAGGAACGGCCCCGGCGTGTTGATAGGCCCTTCCAGGGTAAACGCCCCCCAGGAGACCGAGCCGTTTTTGTTATCAATGTAGTTGCCAGGCGTATTGCGGTTGAATGCGCCGATTTTCGTCATGCTCTCCACGTGGAGGACCGCTGGGTCAAAGGTGAGTACGCTTCGCACGGTGTCCAGATCCTCTCCGCGCGGGTCAATCGCGATGACGATATCTGCGGTTTGGCCCGCTGTGAGCGTGAGTGCCGTCTGATCAAACGCCATGGTGGCAGCTCCCGCGGCGGATGCGGGTATGGGAAGCAGGAGGGTGACAAACAGCCCGGCCAGAAATGGTTTCATACGCGGTGATTGTCCTCCTGGATTATGACGATCATCCCGACGAAGCGACCCCGCCGATGGTGGGGTCGCTCGGGATGAAACAAACGGCTAGACCGACGTTCCCCACCTAGCCACCATCATAGAAAAGTCGTAATCGTTCACGGATTTGTCCTCGTTGAAGTCGCCACCACGATCACTGCCGCCCCAAAGCTTCACGAGCTTGGAGAGGTCATAATCGTTCACCTTATTATCCTGTGTGATATCTCCCACCAAACGTCGGTACAGTTCAAACACGGATTCCGTTGAATCACCGCCCGTGTTTGTCGCTTTGATCTTGAAGGTATTCAGACCGTAGGCGAGCGAGAGGGTTTTTTGCCACGACGTGGGAGACGGAAGTGTGACTCCTTCGGATGACCCGTTCACTTTGACGCTGGTCACGGCCGTTGCGGTCGTGCCATACAAGAGGAACGTTGGCTTATAGCTGTACGCAAGAGATTTTATCGCGTCGCTCACGCTCGGCGAGGACGGCGCGGAAACCGGCGCGGCCGCACCACCACCTCCCCCGCTACCGCTACTAGAGGCAGTGTTGCAAGCGGAGGTGACCCGCGTACAGGTGGAACTACAGCTAAGTGTACCGCTTGCAAACCCGAGGGTCCCACAGGTCTGCCCGTTCAGGTCCGCCCCGTCACAAATCTCGCCCGGATCAATAAACCCGTCGCCGCAGTAATACTGGAACGAGGCCGAGCCGCTATCTTGCCGATAACTACTGCTTGTTCCTCGTCCGACATACGAGTCCAACGAACCGTCCAGTCGGTAGTTCGTTGATTGCAAGCGACTTCCGCTTGAGGTATTCGTCGCGTAATTCTGAAGCGATTGAAACCCCTGCTCCGGGAAAAGCCGATAGCTCGCTGAGGTAATCGCCCCGACACTCATGGGCAGGGCGACAAGCACAAGCGCGATGAGCAGAATTGGATAGGTAAATTTTGGCATAGTCTATTTGGTAAGACACTTCTGTCATGGCGAGCTCCGCACACCACCATCATCTTGCAAACCCGGCCTTGACCGGGCGAGGCCTCTTCGCGTCTTTGCTGACGGCTTCTCGTTCGTTTTGCCCGCTTGCCATGACAGAGGGTACGCTAGAATGCGCCAGAATAAGCGATTGCCGCGATGATCTTCCAATCCTGGGTCGTGGACGGAAGTTTGCCAAACTTCCCGGCAAACAGCGCCACGGCTTCTGATTCTGCTTCCACATCCTGCACCGACGGCTTGTAACCGTTGACCATGTAATTCACCGCCTTCCAATCCGCATCCGTTGACGGGAGTTTCCCTGCGAGCTTGCCGAACCATCCGACCGCCTGCTGTTCAAGGGTCAACTCTTTGGTCGGTTCCACCGGTTTCTCCGCAGGCGCGATCTTTTCAGCTTCTTTGGTTTCTGCCACGACCGGCGAGGCCGGAGCCGCTACGGGAGCCGCCGCCTTCTGGCCAGCCAGCAACAAATTCGTATACGCAATCGTGTGCAAGAGATTCCACTCCATAGAAGTGGAAGGCATTTTTCCGTACTTCGCGCCGAAGGTCTTGAGCGCCGCCTTCTCTTTTTCTACATCGCGCGGACTGCCCTGGCATCCGCCGTTGGCGATACACTTGAGCGCCTTCCATTCATCGTCTGTCTTGGGTAGGCGACCGAAGAACGCGCCGAAATACTTGAGCGCCTGCTGTTCAAGCGATGGTTCTGGTTTTGCGGGCGCTGCAGGGGTGGCCGGAGCAGCCGGAGCGGCTGGCTCTACGGCTTTTGCCGGAGCGGCTGGAGTTGCCGGAGTTGCCGGAGCAGCTGGCTCTGCGGCCTTAGCCGGAGCAGCCGGAGCGGCTGGCGTGGCGGGTTCAGCGGCTTTCGCGGGAGCGGCCTTAGCTGGAGCGGCT
>VGKU01000069.1 GCA_016882235.1 Candidatus Parcubacteria bacterium | reverse complement strand
ATGGAAAAATATCTCGGCGGGATGGAGCTTTGGGATCGGGCGGTCGGGATTCTGCGCGAATTTCTTTTGGAGATCGGTCAGCCGTACGGGGAAGGCGTGGGAGAGGCGGCGTTTTACGGGCCGAAGATTGATTTCATCGCCCGCGACGCCATTGGGCGGGAATGGCAACTGGCAACCATTCAAGTTGACTTTAACCTTCCTGAACGGTTTGGTTTGGAATATACGGATGTGGACGGTACAAAAAAACGGCCGGCAATGGTTCACCGGGCCATTTCTGGTTCCATTGAACGGTTCCTCTCGGTGCTGATTGAGCACTACGAGGGCGCATTCCCGTTTTGGCTTGCGCCCGTGCAGGTGCGACTTGCAACGGTGAGCGATGAGGCCGTTCCGTTTGCGCAAAGAGTATTGGCCGAGCTTATAGACGCCAATGTGCGCGCCGAATTGGACGATTCAAGCGAGAAGGTCGGCAAAAAAGTGCGCGCGAGCGCCCTACAGAAAATTCCGTGGACCGTTGTGATTGGAAAGAAAGAAGCGGAGGGCGGCGCGCTCACGGTCAATGTGTTCGGGCAGGAAGAAGACCGGACGATTGAACCTGGTGATTTTGTCCGTGAAGCGCAGAAAGCGGCACGGTTTCCCTCGTGAAGCGTTACACCAGGGTTCCTTTTGAGGAACGGATGGCGGCCAGATAATCCTCCATTGTTTTTCCGCTCCGCTCGAGCGCTTTTTTGATATCTACTTTTCCGGAGTCAATATATCGATAGTGGATATCGGCGAGTTGACGGAATGTGCGGACGCGATCCGTTGTGCTCCCCAGGAGTTTTTTCAGAAAGCCGCGCCCGTCTTTGATCGCCAGCAAATCGCCAAACGTCTCCGGCAGACCTTCGTCTTTCATGGTGAGTCCCAGAGCTTCCAACGCGATGGCCGTTTCAGCGTAGGTGTTCTCCCACGCCAGCAAGTCCTCGGCGTTTTCGGCAAGTCCCGTGTGTTTGAGATCGTCAAACTGTCCTTGCGCGAACCATTGCTCGGCTTGTTCGTTACGAGTGACGTCTTTTTGATCACTCGTTTCAATCTCCACAGCTGGCTGTTCCAGCGTTGTGTTCGCGCTCTCGCTTGACATAGGACGCGCTTCCGGCTTTTGTGCTTCGTCGGCCGCTGCCCAATCTTCCAGCAACAGATCCACTGGCGATTTGACCCGCGGCTTCGTTTCCAGGAGTTCTACGATGTCCGCATCCGTGAGTTCGTACTCTACTTCTGTGTTTTCTTCCGTTGGTTTGCTTTCCACGAGGTTTTTGGTTTTCTGTTTGTCGTACGTGCCCTTCTTGTCCTGGTGATGCATCCACTCATTTCGGAGCGCCAAAACGGCCGTCAGTTCGTTTAATTCTTCGGTCAATAAAAGCCAGGCTTTGTTGTCGTTGCGTTTGAGCGCGTTGAAAAGTTCTGTTTGGATGATCTCCATGCGCCGCGCTTTCATTTTTTTCTCCCCGTCTGGGCCTGCATACTTCGGCTCTGCGCCGATCTGCACCAGACCTTCCGTCCCGTCAGCAATCCGCGCCCGCTCTGCGTCATCGGCGTCCGGATGCATCTCTTCTCGCCGTTCAGAGACGGCTCTGGAAAGTGCGACATCAGCCTCCATATCGTCGCCCATTCGTGCGGCGAGAAGCTCCTCCATCAACGCGCCAAGTGACGGCTCTTCCGTCTGTTCGCCACGCATCACGCTTTCTGCCCTACTCGTCAGCGACTCTTTGATGGCCGTTTCCGCGTCTTTTGCTCGCGCGGTTTCGGCCAAGACAACAGCCTTCTGTTCCGCCAGAGCCGAGCCGACGGTGTCGGCCTGTGCTCCGGTCAGGCCGGCCGCTTTTAAGACGATTTCGGCCACGCGGTCATACGCGTTTCCCAGCAGGTCTATTTTCGCTTCCGCCTTTTGCCTTTGTGCGTCCTTTTCGGGAGAAACGACCTGAAAGAGAAATCCATCGCCTTCTTGTCGTGCTAAAACCTGGAAGGTCTTGCCCTCCAGCTCAATCGTGCCAGCCAAAATATCCCGCGCCTGCGAGCCGTCCAGCCGCGTGAGATTGCGTCCTTCGCCGATCGCACGTTCACGCGTTGTCGCCGGTTGTGTCTCTGTGGTTTCTGGAGTGTTTCTTTCCGCTTCTTTTGGCGTTTCACGCATTTCCGCGCCCGCCGCGGCATTGGGGTTTGTCATAGATAGGTGTTTAGCTTGACAAGAGTTGATTCCATGGTATCGTAGAGTACCCGGCAAAACAAGATGGGATTGACGCGAGGATGAGGCCATGACCCAAGTGATCCCTTTCATCAGCCGCCACGATCCGCGGATCGCCATGGAGCTTGATGAATACTTCCCCGACCAAATCGTCCTGACCAGCTATCTCACGTGCGCCCTGCGCGCCCATCATGGCACGCTGGAGACGGCGCGGAGGATCGCGAAGATGCTCAAGGGCGAGCACAGCCGCGCGTGTCGGCCGATTACGGCCGAGCAAACGGAGCGGTTGGGCATTCATGATCACGGCGATGAGGCCGTGGCGCGTCTGTTTTCTGCCGTGGAGGAGCGACGTCCGTCCGTCGCAACGCAGATGCTTCTGTTCGGCGCCGGCAACTACCGGCGTTGGCCGAAACAAGACCAGATTGCGCTCATACGCATCTATCTGTGCGCGCTCGCCATGTTTGCGGGTGTGGAAGTGGATCCGCGTCAAGACGGTTCTCTCTCTGGGGTTGCGTGATCGTTCTCGCCACCCCCTTTTTTTATTCGGTTATGGTCATCCCGAGCGAGTGGCTCTGTGCCCCCTGTGTTATCCCGAGCGCAGGTAAAGACGGTGTCATCCCGAGCGAGCGTTGCGGTGCCCCCTGTGTCATCCCGAGCGAGCGTGACTGTGCCCCCTCTGTC
>VGKU01000068.1 GCA_016882235.1 Candidatus Parcubacteria bacterium | reverse complement strand
TGTTTCATAATACGCTGAGTATAACATGAGCGTGGGGAAAAAACACTTCGCTATGACATCCACTCACACTGATCAATGGGAAATTTTTCTTTCAATAAAAAAGCTTATAGAGCCAATCGGGACGACTCTCTCCTAAATCGGTCAGCACGCGAAGGCGCGGTTCAAACTCGGGATGCTCCGCAAGTATCTTTTGCGTTTCTTCCAGAAACGCTTCATGCGACTCGGAGAGTTTCACCGCGACGAGTTTTTTCAAGGCGGAGTCCGGATGACTTGGAGAGAACGCTATCGCGCGGTCAAGCAAATCGTAGGCCCTTGCGGTATCCCCCTTCTGTACGAACACGGCGGCGAGCGGCCAATACGCCTGCTGGTTGACCGGATTCAACGTAAGTGACACCCGCAAAACCTCTTCGGCCTTCGCAAGAGCGGAAGGGTCGTTGTCTTGCGACTGGATTTGATACAACAATCCCAACATACTCAACGCGCGCAAATTGTTGGGAGAGCGGTGCACGGTCTGTGTGAGCGCCGCGATGCCAATGCGGATTTCCTCCCGCAAGGGTTCTTTGATGCTCTCGCGCACTGTTTCATCAAACCCGTAGTAGGCCTCCACGGTCTGCCCGGCAAGCAGCACGCGGCGGAAATCGCGGCCAATCGGTGATCCGTCCAGCATCTGTCGGTACGGTTCGCTCCGATCCTCCATTGCGCTTGCCTCCATGACCCGAATCATCTGACTGTCGGACCAAGATCGCACGAGCGTATGGGTGAGCGCGAGGGGTAGCAAGAGGGTGCACAGGACGGCCAGGGCGATTCTGGGAGCGCGGCGGCGCAGAGGAGGTACTTGCGAAGGCGCTTCCGTGGACGCGGCGGCATAGGCAAACACGAGGATCAACGACGAATACGTTGCAAATATTTCAAACTGAACGAGGTTGTGTATCTGATAAGCAAACAGAAACGCGAGAAACAACAGGCCCGTGTCGCGCGTACGGAAAACACGCCGAACTGCCGCAAGCCAAAGCGCCAGATAGGCCGCAAGCAGAAGCACGCCACCGCTCGCCAAAAGATCAAGAGGCACACTATGGGCTCGGTCAAACCATATTTCCCCTCCGCACGGACTCGCGCCAAAACACGGGTTATAGTGCGCGAAAAACGCTGTAGAAAAGTTTTCCGGACCCCAACCCAAAAGCGGCCGATCTAAAAACGCTTCCCACGCCACGCCCCACGCGGCAAAACGCGCGCCCGAAGACAGCTCGATAAACCGCGCGCGCACAAACCCATCCGCACGAAACAGGGAAAAACCGCTTACCAAAAACAGGATGGCTAGTAGCGACAGGACGACCCAACCCGCACGGCGGAGCAGGCGCGATTTGGCCGCAATGAGCACAAATGCGCCAAAGAGTACGACCCAGATCGCCAGCGCCCCTTTAGCGGCCAGCGCGCTCGTCATGAGAATGGTCAAGGAGAACACGCACGCGCTGACCCAGCCAAATACGCGCAATACGCGCGAAGAAGCAGATGTACGGGCGAGCACGAGCGCAAAAAAAAGAGAAAACAGCAAGTAGGCGCCCAGATAGGTTGAATTGCCAAATGTAGATCCGCCTCGGGAATCCGCAAGCACGGCAGGATTGATACGATGGACGAAAAACAACGCGCTCACGATAAGGCCGACCGCACAGGTGGCTGAAAAAACCTCATTCCAATCTTTTTGGGAACGAAACAAGGAGGCAAACATGAAAAAAGCGGCGCCCATATGCAACCACATCAACAATCCGTCGGTGCGTTCGGCTGTTCCCCAAAAACTCACGAATGGATCCACGCTCAATACGGTCGCAAGAACAAGGACAATAAAAAAGGAAGTAAACGCGATGGAGACGGCGTTCCAACGCGGCCGCCATTCTGGTTCTTTTACGAGAAGCCATAAAAAACCAACAAGCAACACTTCCACCGCCCCCATGAAAAAGAACGCTTTGGTGGTGTTGTAACTAAAATCTAGCCGATCAAAATTGACAAGCGGTGTAAGAAGAAGCGTAAAAACGCTAAAACGCAGAGCGCGCAAGGCCAAAGACGGCGTGTTCATACATCCAGATCTCCAGTCGGAAGCAACTGTGGGCTAGAGGGCGGCGCTGATTTCCGCTGCGTCCCCGCTCTCGCACGCGCGCACGCGGATCGTGCCGTTGGCATCGCGCTCAAGCGTATACCCAGTGCCCCTTTCACCGTCCGCGCTCCCGTCATCCCAAGGAACGGATCCCAACGGGCTGATCGGCACGTCGTCCAGATACTGATCCACGAGCAGAGATAAATCCACACAATGCGAATCGCCGGTAACGGCCGTATCGCAACTCGCGTTCTGATCGTCACAACCAAGCGCCATCGCGCCGTCCACGACCATATAGATATTCCCCGCCGTCAGGGCGGCAACAGCCGCAAGGTCATCGCCTGCATGATCCACCTGATAGCGCTTCACGGCTGAAAGGATCTCCTGTACATCATTCTGGCGAATCGCGTCGCGGGCCTGTTGGAAGCGCTGTGCCGGATCCAGCGCCACGAACACAACTGCGACCAGGATGCCCACAATCGCGATCACCACAAGGAGTTCAAGGAGTGTGAACCCGCGTTGATTGGTTGGTTGGATCATACCGTTGGATGAAAAAATTACTTGAGAAAAAGTATACCACAACCATCGCCAGAGTACTGTCCTCTCTGAACACGCCACATACGCCCACAACCTGGGGGACCCACTCTGTAGCACACCCAGCACCCCTGCCCTGTACAGATTTCCACCCCTTGCGCGTTTTCTTCCCGGCCAGCTCCCACCATGTTCCGTGGATGTACGCATAGGGCTCAATCCGCTTCTCGCGCATCCCTTGCGCGTATTGGCACCTCCATTCTTTTACGAACGACGAGTGGGATC
>VGKU01000067.1 GCA_016882235.1 Candidatus Parcubacteria bacterium | reverse complement strand
CGAGATCCGCGATTCGCTCAACGGCGCGGATATGGTGTTCCTCACGTGCGGACTGGGTGGCGGCACGGGCACCGGCGCAATTCCAGAGGTCGCCAAGCTCGCCAAGGATATCGGCGCGCTTACGGTTGCGGTCGTGACGAAGCCCTTTACCTTTGAGGGGGCACAGCGTCGGCGCATTGCGGAAGAAGGATTTGAGCGTTTGCTGAACCATGTGGACGCCATCATTACGATTCCCAACGACCGCGTCCTACAAATCATTGATAAGAAAACCTCGCTCATCGAGGCGTTCAAGGTGGTGGACGATGTGCTTCGGCAAGGCGTGCAGGGAATCGCGGAACTCATCACCGTGCCCGGGGAAATCAATGTGGACTACGCGGACGTCAAAGCGATCATGGAACAGTCCGGTTCCGCGCTCATGGGCATCGGACGCGCCTCCGGCGAGAATCGCGCGGTGGAAGCGGCCAAGCAAGCGATCGCCAGTCCCCTGTTGGAACTTTCCATTGACGGCGCAAAGGGTATTCTCTTTACCGTGACGGGCGGGACCGAGATGGGAATGCACGAAGTTGCCGAAGCGGCTAAAGTGATAACCAGCTCGGCCGACGAGGATGCAAAGGTCATTTTCGGAGCGACGATCAACGACGATTTAGGCGATGAGATCCGCATCACGGTCGTCGCGACTGGTTTTGATTCCCGCGAGCGCCGCACGGCTTCACCCGGATCAGTGGAAGTGCAAGCGCAGAGTACCTGGTCGCCCGGATCGTTTCTCAAGGTGCGAGAAGAAGCGCCGCGCGTCGTTTCAAAGCGCGCGACCGGGTTTGTCTCACGGCCGGCAGAAGCCCCGCGTCCGGAGCCGGTCATAGCCAAAGCGCCCGAGCCAGTGAAGATGGAAATGAAGCCGTCCGCGAAGATGGCGGGTGTCCAGAAAGCGCAGACGGAAGAAGAAGAGATTGAGATCCCGGCGTTTATCCGGAAGAAGATGATGTAGGTGGACTGGTCGCCGTGGGAGGAGAAGAAAGAGGCGGGGTCCCCAGACCCCGTTTTTTGTTGAGGCATCCCATCTTCCTTTTTCTTTTTTTCTCCCCTACAATGCAACCATTCTGTCAGTGAATCGATAAGACTTCTGTCACACGTGATGAGATTTGCGTGAACGGGGTCGGTGGGTGCCCGTGAGCGAAAGATTGCGAGTGGTACAGAGGTCCCCGATCTATGAGATGTGCTGTTTGCAATCACAAAGACACCAAGGTGGTAGATTCCCGCATGGCGAGCGACGGCATGAGCGTTCGCCGGCGGCGCGAATGTGAAAAATGCGGGTTTCGGTTTTCCACGCTTGAGGAAATTGAACTGCTTGACCTGACCGTCGTGAAGCGCGATGGGCGGCGCGAGAACTATTCGCGCGAGAAGCTCGTGCGCGGACTTGAGAAAGCGCTGGAGAAGCGGCCGTATACGGATACGGCCTTCCAGCGGCTCGTCCATAAAATTGAGCGAGACATCCAAAAGAAGCGGCGCGGCCAACTCACGACCGGGGAACTGGGCGACATCGTGATGAAGCATCTGCAATCGTTTGATAAGGTGGCCTATATCCGCTTCGCTTCCGTGTACCGTTCATTTGAGGATGTGAAAACGTTTGAACAAGAACTAAAAAAATTGCTTTCCAGTCGCAGAAGGAGCGCCAGGACGCGGAAATCAAAGTAGCCTATGTACGATCAAAAGACCCAAACCCTTTTCATTCTCGGCATGGCCGTTTCTGCCATCGTCGGAGCCGTTTTTGGCGCATTCTCCAGCGTCGCTTTTTCCACGCAACTCTTCTCGCCGGAGGCGCCGCTCAGCAAGGAACAGGTTGATAAGAAAATTGTGGA
Organism: Candidatus Parcubacteria bacterium; assembly: GCA_016882235.1. Taxonomy (GTDB): domain Bacteria; phylum Patescibacteriota; class Patescibacteriia; order UBA9934; family GWF2-40-263; genus VGKU01. The sequence goes on along the minus strand of VGKU01000067.1, from coordinate 1,093 downwards.
GCTTATTGAGGAGGAAAGCGCCACCATTGCGGTGGTTGAACGCGTAACGCCGGCCGTCGTGAGCATCGTCGTCAAAAAAGAGCGCGGCAAGGTGACATCGCGCGCCCAACGCGTCCTGTTGAGCCCATTTTTTGTTCAACAGGCCCCATCGCTTTCTGAAGCAGAAGCGAAACAGCTTGTGGAGATTTCAAGCGGCTCCGGATTTTTTGTGAGCGAGGATGGGTATGTGCTCACCAACCGCCATGTGGTGGATGAACAGGAAGCGCAGTTTTTTGTGGTCACAAACGACGGGGAGGAGCATCCCGCCGAACTCATTGACATTGACCCATTCCAGGATATCGCCGTTTTGCGCGTGACAGGGACGGGTTTTCCGTACGCGCCGCTTGGCGATTCCGACGGGATTAAAATCGGCCAGACCGTCATCGCGATCGGCAACACGCTTTCCGAGTTCCGCAATACCGTGACCAAAGGCGTTATCTCCGGCCGAAACCGACGGGTCACAGCCGGCTCAGCCATGACAACGGATGTGATTGAGCAGGCGATCCAGACGGACGCGGCGATCAACCCGGGCAATTCGGGCGGACCGCTCATCAACTTGCGCGGGGACGTCATTGGGATTAACACGGCGGTGAGTGTACAGGGCGAGGCGGTGGCGTTTGCGATCCCAGTCAATCAAGCCAAACGCGCGATTGAGGACGTGCGGGAGTACGGGCGGATCGTGCGGGCGTGGCTGGGCGTGCGGTATACGCTGGTGAAGCCGCAGGGAGAAACCGTAGAGGTGGGGGGGAAAACGGTTGTCTACGAATTGGGAGCCATGATCGTCTCGGGCAGCCAGCCCGGGCAGGTCGCCGTAATCCCCGACAGTCCGGCCGATCAGGCGGGTCTCAAAGAAGGCGATGTCCTTCTCAAGCTGAACGGGCAGAACCTTACCAAAGAGCATACGCTTTCAACCATCATCTCTGGATTGCGGCCTGAAGAGAAGGTGGAGATTGAATATCTGCGCGAGGGTGCGTTGGAAAAGACGGTCGCGGTTTTGGCAGAATACGAAGGTTAGCGTTTTCGTTTGTCATCCTGAGTCCATTCCTTCATTGTC
>VGKU01000066.1 GCA_016882235.1 Candidatus Parcubacteria bacterium | reverse complement strand
TTTGCAGGTTATGGAGGCGGTCGGCAAATTTCATGAACACGACGCGCACGTCGCTTGCCATCGCGAGGAACATTTTTCGCAAGTTCTCGGCGTACCGCTCCACGCCGCGGTATTTGACCGTGCGTTTGAGCTTGGTCACGCTGTCCACGAGCGAAGCGATATCGTCTCCGAAGCGCCGGCGAACTTCTTCAACCTCAAAGGCGCTGTCTTCCACCACATCGTGCAGAAGACCGGCCACGACGACGTTGATGTGCAGTCCCATTTGCGCGAGCGTATAAGCCACAGACACGGGATGGGTAATGAACAGCTCGCCGGTCAGACGCGTCTCTCCCTCGTGCGCTTCCTGCGCCATTTCGTATGCGCGGCGGAGCAATTCCAAATCCGGATTGGTGTAGTTGCGGCTCACCAACGATGAAAGCTCTTCGTAGCTGTGCGAGTGTTCCGACATAGGGTGTGGTGTCCACAGTAACGCCGCAAGTGTGGACTGTAAAGAGCGCGTTTGATAAGCTGTGTCCTGTTATGAGCGAACACGAACGAGGTCTGCATGAAGAGGAAATGATGCGCACGCCGGCGGCGCGCAGAAGCACGCTGGAAGACGAAACCGCCGCGATCCAACGGAGGGCGGATTTGGAACGGCAACTGATAGAAGAGGCGGCAAGGCAGGAAGAAGCCGCGGCGCGTTTGAGCGCGGAATTGAAAACGAGGAAGGATGTGCCCGTGGAGGATGAGAAACAGCAACCCTCGCGGGTGAAGCGGGTAGCAGGCGAAGTCATGGCCGTGGGCACCGCAGGAGTGTTAGCGGGCGCCGCCAGACTCGGCAAAGAGGTGGGGTACGGCGCGAGCGCCGTCCTTACCGCTGTGGAAACATCCGGTCACCAGACGCTGAAAAAATTTGAGGTGTTTTTGAAATGGATTCCGTTTTTGGGCCCATGGTTGTTGAAGAAGCCGGAGAAGAGTTGGAAGGAACGGGATCAAGAACAACAGAAAAAGGACGAGGCCGCGGCAAAGAAAAAGAAAGCGGAGGCAAAGAAAAAGAAGGATTTGGAAAAAGCCGGTTTGACGTCCCTGCAGGCGGGACTCTTAGCCGAAGGTTCCGAAAAAGAGGAAAAAGAAGAAAAGAAGGAAGAAGGTTAGCGTTTTTTGGCACGCTTTTTGGCAAGCAATTCCACGGCCTGTTCGCGCGTGAGCGCGGACGGGTCCGTTTTTTTGCCGACAGAAACGTTTGTTTTTCCGTCCGTCACATACGGCCCGAATCGTCCGTGTTTGACGAGGATGGTTCCGCCGGAGTGCGGATCCTCGCCAAGCGTTGCGATTGGCTCGGCCATTTTTTTCTTGAGTTCCGAAGAAGCCTTGAGGAGTTCCAGTGCCTGCTCGCGCGTGAGTGAGCGCGGGTCGTGCGGCTCCTTGATGGACGCGCTCAGTTCCCCGGCCTTCACATACGGCCCGAACCGTCCGATCGCAACCAGGATCTCCTGTCCGTCAGCGTTTGTTCCCAGCGCGCGCGGGAATGACAAACATCCAAGCGCATCCTCCAGCGTGATCGTTTCTATGTTCATGCCCTTGAGGAGCGACGCGCTTTTCGGTTTTGGTTTCTTCGCCTTTTTATCCTCTTCGGTATAGGGGCCCACCTGCACGAACGAACCGTAACGGCCGGTCTTGGCGATGACCGGCAGGCCGGTCTGCGGATCGTTGCCGAGCACGCGGTCGGGCATGATGTCCGAGCGTTCAAGCGTTTTCGTCTTTGCCTCCAGGTTTTCATGGAACGGCTTGTAAAATTCCGCCAACATCGGGCCCCATGCAACCTCCCCTTCGGCCACATCGTCCAACTGCTGTTCCATTTTGGCGGTGAATTCGTAGTCCACGATCGTCTGGAAATGTTCCACGAGCAGATCGTTTACGATCATCGCAATTTCGGTCGGGAACAGTTTTTTGTTCTCGTCGCGTTCCACATACCCGCGATCAATGATCGTCGAGATGGTCGGCGCGTAGGTGGACGGTCGTCCGATGCCGAACTCTTCCAACGCTTTGACGAGCGTGGCATCCGAATAGCGCGACGGGGGTTCGGTGAAATGTTGGTTGGGAGCAACGTCTTTGGTTTCAAGCGCATCGCCTTGTGCAAGCGTGGGGAGGAGTTTTTCTTTGGTCGCCTGGTAGACCTTCATGAACCCGTCAAACACAACGGTGCTTCCGCTTGCGCGCAGGGTGTAGGAAGCGGCGGCGATGTCCACGCTTGTGCGTTCCAAAATGGCCGATGGCAGCTGGGAGGCCATCGTGCGCCGCCAGATGAGATCGTAGAGTTTCCACTCGCGCGGCTCAAGCGCAGAGCGTATCGCCTCTGGCGCGGTAGCGGCGTCTGTCGGCCGGATGGCCTCGTGCGCCTCCTGCGCTCCTTTGGCTTTCGTTTTGAACCGCCGCGCGCCCGTGGCGTACCGCGCTCCAAATGTGCCCGCGATGTATCCCTGCGCGTCCGCGAGAAATTTTTCGGCAAGGTTCAACGAGTCCGTGCGCATATACGTAATGCGTCCGGTCTCGTACAGTTTTTGCGCGAGTGTCATGGTTTGCTTTGCCGAGAACCCGAGTTTCGTGTTCGCGTCCATCTGGAGCGTAGAGGTGGTAAACGGCGCGGGCGCGGCCTTCGTCTGCTGTTTTTTCTCCACCTGTCCAACCCTCGCCGATGCGCCGCGCAATTCCTCTGCGATCTTTTGCGCCTCGTCGCCCGTTTTGATGTCGAGTTTATCCAGTTTTTTCCCGTTGATGTGCGTCAACTTCGCCGGAACTTCTTGACCGTCCTTCATGTAGAGCGCGTCCACGCTCCAGTATTCTTCAATGGTAAAGGCTTGCCGTTCGCGCTCGCGTTCCACGATCAGCCGCATCGCGATGGACTGCACGCGCCCGGCCGAGAGACCAAAACGCACCTTCTGCCACAGGAAGGGTGAAAGCTCATAGCCGACCAGCCGGTCCAGGATGCGTCGCGCCTGTTGGG
>VGKU01000065.1 GCA_016882235.1 Candidatus Parcubacteria bacterium | reverse complement strand
AGCCAAACCCAAGCCGGGCGTGCCGACCGTTCAGCATCTTGATATTGCGGAAATCCGCGACGACATGGTGATCCTCAAAGACGGAACGGTCCGCGCGGTCCTGCTGGTCTCCAGCATCAATTTCGCGCTCAAATCCGAGGATGAACAGGAAGCAATCATTCAGGGCTATATCGCCTTTTTGAATTCGCTCGAGTATTCCTTGCAGATTGTGATCCAGTCGCGCCGGATGAATATTGAGGGGTATCTCAACACGCTCAAGGCACAAGAGCGCAAAACCGATAACGATCTCCTGCGCGCGCAGATCACCGATTACCGCACCTTTGTGACGGAACTGGTTGAACTTGGACAGATTATGCAAAAACGGTTTTATGCCGTTGTCCCCTATGATCCCCTCACCAACAAGAAGAAAAATTTTTGGACGAAATTGAGCGAGGCGCTCTCGCCGGCCGCCGCGGCCAAGCTGAACGCAACCCAGCTCGCCGACCGTGTGGAACAACTTGCGCGCCGCGTGGGATCCATCCAGTCCGAGTTTGAGAGCATGGGGCTCTTCAGCGCGCGGCTGGATACCCAGGGCCTGATTGAACTGTATTACAATGCGTATAATCCGGAGATTTTTGAACAGCAGAAATTAAATGATTTGGCGGAGATACGGACGGACGCGGGCTAAACCCCGCGGCAAGCCCATCCCCCATCCCCCTATGCCCATTGAGGTTGGCAAATTAGCGCAAGCGATTCCGCGCGAGTCGGCACCCAAAAAGCCGGCCGTGTTGAAGCCGGAAGAGGAGAAGGCAAAAAAAGAGCGGGAACTGCTTGAAGAAGAGCGCATCTATCGGCGTGGCGTGGTCACCGTCAAGGACATCATCTCGCCCGCGTCCTTTGAGGTCCAATCAAAATTTTTACGCCTCAACGGCGCGTTCGTGCGCACGCTGTTTGTGATTACCTATCCCCGTCACATCGGGCTTGGCTGGTCTTCGCCGCTCATCAATCTCAACAAGACCTTTGACATCGCGATGTTTTTTTATCCCATCAAGGCCAATATCATTCTCAAGCAGTTGCAGAAAAAAGCCGGCGTGCTGGAAGCCGGAATCCTTGCGGCGGCGGAGAAGGGCGCGCCGCGCGATCCGTTTGCCGAAACGGCCCTGCGCGACGTGGAATCTCTGCGCGACGCGTTGACGCAGGGGATTGAACATTTTTTCCAGTTCTCGTTTTATCTCACGATGTATGCCGCTAGCGCGGAAGAACTCGATCGGTCTGTGAGCGAAGTGGAGACGCTGTTTGGCAGTAAGCTTATTTATACGAAAGCCGGCTACTATCAGGCCGAGCAAGGATTTAATTCTACGGTTCCGCTTGGCAATGACGAGCTTCAGATCACGTACAACATGAACACCTCGCCGATTGCGGCCTCGTTCCCGTTCATTTCCTCGGACGTCACTTCGGACAACGGCATCCTCTACGGGATCAATCGGCACAATAACTCCCTCATCCTGTTTGACCGGTTCAGTTTGCAAAACGCCAACGCCGTTGTGTTTGCTACTTCGGGCGCGGGCAAATCGTATGCGATCAAGCTGGAGATTTTGCGTTCGCTCATGATGGGAACCGATGTCATTGTGATCGATCCGGAGATGGAATATAAACACCTGTCCGACGCCGTGGGGGGAACGTACATCAATGTGTCGCTTGCTTCGGATGCGAAGGTGAATCCCTTTGACCTGCCGCGCGCGATCGGGGAGGGCACGAAAGTGGACGATATTATCCGCAGTGCCGTGATTACGCTCAAGGGGCTTTTGCGCATTATGATCGGCAAGCCCATGGGCGAACAGGGCAAGCTCGGCTTTACGCCCGAAGAGGATTCCATTCTTGACCGCGCGCTCATTGAAACGTACGCGAAGAAAGACATTACGCCGAACCTGCCGTCTTTGGCGGATGTAGAACCGCCGATCTTACAAGATTTTCAAGACGTGTTAGGCGGCATGGAGGGAGCCGAGGAGTTGATTGAACGTTTGAAAAAATATACGGACGGGACATTTTCCGGCTTGCTGAATTCTCCCACAACCGTTGAGATGGCCAACCAGCTCGTCGTGTTTTCTGTGCGCGACTTGGAAGACGAGTTACGCCCCGTTGCGATTTATACGATCGTGAATTACATCTGGAACGTGACGCGGTCCGAGCGCAAGAAGCGCATTTTGGCCATTGACGAAGCCTGGTGGCTGATGACCCATGAAGATTCCGCGAAGTTCATCTTCGCTCTTGTCAAGCGCGCGCGCAAATATTTCCTGGGCGTGACGACGATTTCGCAGGATGTCAACGACTTTTTGCTCTCACCCTACGGCCAGGCGATCGTTTCCAACTCTGCGATTCAGCTCTTGCTCAAGCAGTCGCCTTCGTCCGTGGATCGGGTGCAGGAAACCTTCCATCTGACCGACGGGGAAAAGTTTCTCCTGTTGGAGTCCGGAGTGGGAGAGGGCATCTTTTTTGCCGGACAAAAGCACGCCGCCATCAAAATTGTCGCCTCCTATACGGAGGACCAAATTGTGACGACGAATCCCCAACAGCTGTTGGATATTGAGCGGGCGAAGAAGGCGTTTGAAGAAGCGGAAGAAGCGCCCTCTTCTGTCGTCCCAAGCGGCCTTTCCATTGACCGGGGCGCTGAAGAATCTCAAGAAGACGAGGCAGAGGCCCAGCTCGCCAAGGAGCAAACCGGCAAAGACGAAGCACAAAAAATTCGTGATTCCCTCCAGCTATGATGACACGCAAGACGCGATTCGCGATCATTGGGCTTCTGGTTTTTTTGGGTATTTTTTTACTCGTCTGGTTGTGGATGTTCTTGCGTTCCCGTGGAGAAACGCCGGAAGCGGAGGTTTTTTCGCCCGAACCCAAAGCAGATGAAATCGTAGAAAATATTCCGGCATTGTCCGAACAGCGACGCGAGCAGGAACAGCAAACGCGCACGCAAGCCTCCGGTCCCACGGCGGTGGCCAAACTGTTTGTGGAGCGCTATGGCAGTTATTCCAACGAGGCCCAGTTTGCGAATCTCTCGGATCTCCTTCCGGTGATGACCGATGACTTTGCCGAACGGACGCGGATGTTCCTGCAAGAAGCGGTGG
>VGKU01000064.1 GCA_016882235.1 Candidatus Parcubacteria bacterium | reverse complement strand
TCTACACCTCCCTCACGCCCACTCCGGGATGGAAGCTCGTCACCCGTGATCTTCTCCCCAACTCCGTCGGCGTCGATTACGCTGACCAAACCAAGCTCCTGCGCGACACGCTTTCCTCGCAGCCGGATCTCACCCAGAAGGAACAGGACGCCATCGCAGAGGCCACAGACGCCCTGCTCTCCCGTCTCAAAGCCGAGAGTTCATCAAACGATGAGACCATTTGGAAATCTGCGGCCCAAGAGTTGGCGAACCTCCGTCTCAACCAGAACCACCGCCGCAGGCGCTTCGCCGATATTCCCTACGATCATGCCCTTTTACTCCTCTCGCAAGGTAACAGGCTGTTTGACGGCAAAACCGTTTATGACTGGACGAGCGAGCTTACCTCGGATGGTTTCCTCGTGCGCGCTGGCCGCCCGGTCGCGGGCGGGTTGCGCGTGTTCGGGTGGGTGCCGGGGCTCCGGAATGATTTTTTGGGCGTGTCCTTCTCCCGCTAATGTTGACATATAGATCCTTTTTCTTTTCTCCTTTGACTCTTTGTGCGCCGGTACTTACAACCCCCGCATGTTGTCAGATTGGTTTACCGATAAACCATAATGTCTGCACGGCTCCCCGTTTTTGTGCGTGGCAATGGATGAGTCAACAAGATCGCCGCGCTTGTTGGGCGGCAGAATGTGGAAGTCCAGTAAGCCAACGCTTTTCTCAGTCTGAACGAGCCCTTCAATGGGGATCAAGATCCATTTGCGAGCAAAGGGTTTTTTTCCGATTGTGGTTGTATGATAGAATACAAGCGATATGGCCACACGAAAAATCGTCAAGACCAAAAAGATTGTCGTCAACAAGCGTTCCGCTAAAACACCACCCCCGCCAAACGCAATTCCGTTTCTTTTGTACCGCCGGATCGCACTCGTCTTTGTGTTTCTCGTGGCGGCCGCGCTTCTGCTTGTCCTGTACCTTGCCACCATGCAGGCGGTCATTCGTGTGCAAGCCGTCTTGACAGAGATCCCGTCGGATTTTGTCGTGCGCACGGTAGAGATTGCCACGGGCGAGGGGGAAGTGCAGGGCGAAATTCATATGGGGTCGCTCGGCCGCAAAAAAACCGTGACGCTTGAAGGGGGCACAACGCGCGAAGTGGAATCCCAAGCGACGGGACGCATCTCCCTCACCAACACGACCAATGCACCCCAGCCGCTTGTGAAAACCACGCGCCTGCTTACTCCCGAGGGTGTGTTGTTTCGTTTGACAGAGGGGGTGACGGTGCCGGCCAACGGGACGGTAGAGGCCGAAGTGCATGCGGATCAGAAGGGGGCGAGCGGGAATATCGGGCCGTCCTCGTTTACAATACCCGGATTGAATGAGGCCAAACAGAAACGTATCACGGCCGTTTCCGCCGAACCGATGGTCGGCGGCGTTGCACGTATCGCCGTTCTATTACAACAGGATCTTGACACAGCTATTGAGACGTTCAAAGACGAACTGCTAGAGGATGCCAAGGCGATGTTGCGCCATGAGCGCAAGGAGTCCTACGAGGGCGAGGCGTTTTTTCTGGAGACACGTAACCAGCAGGTGAATGCACAGGCGGGCGATGAGGTCGGTGCGTTTGACATTGAGTTGGAGATCAAAGTGACCGGTGTGTTTTATGATGATCAGGCATTGGAAAAAATCGCCAGGCGCAAGCTCTATGGGGCGCTCGGGCAAGGACAGGAGTTTGTGGACCTGGGTGAAAAGGACCGGAAGGTTACGGTTCAACAAGTGAACGCCGCACAGGGCGCCGCGGCCATCCATGTCAGCCAAACCGGACGGGCGATTCCCTCGCGCACAAGCCAAGCGCTTGAGGTTGGGCGTTTTGTCGGGATGAGTGAAGAACAGGTCAAAACAACGCTCCTGCAGGAAGGAACGGCGCTTGATGTGGAAGTGGATTTTTTCCCGTTTTGGGTGCGCACGGTTCCTCGTCTGAAAGACCATGTGTATATTGAAATACGCTAGGGTTGTCGGATACAAGGGTTGTAGAGTACCCTATAACCCTGTCACCCTATGCCTGCCAATCTAGACCCCCTGCGCCATTCGTGCGCACACCTGCTCGCCGCCGCCGTCTTGGAGCTCTGGCCTCACGCCAAACGCACCATCGGCCCGGCCATTGAGGACGGTTTTTATTACGATTTTGATTTTGGCGATACGAAAGTAACGGAGGAGGATTTTCCGGCGCTGGAGGCAAAGATGCGCGAACTCCTGCCGCGCTGGGACGGGTTTGCGCGTGAAGAAGTGAGTGTGGACGAAGCGCGCGTGGCGTTTGCCGACAACGCATACAAACGCGAACTGATTGACGAGTTTTCGGGTGAAGGTCAAACACTCACCTTTTATCGCAGTGGCGATTACGTGGACCTTTGCCGCGGCGGGCATTGCGAACGGCCCAGCGAAGAGCTGACCCATTTTACTTTGCTATCGGTTGCAGGGGCGTATTGGCGCGGAGACGAGAAGAACAAGATGCTTACGCGCATCTACGGCACGTGTTTTCCAACGCAAACGGAATTGGACGCCTACCTCGTCCAGCTTGAAGAAGCCAAAAAGCGCGACCATCGTAAACTCGGCAAACAGCTGGGGTTGTTTACGTTCTCGCCGCTTGTGGGTTCTGGCTTACCGCTTTTTACCGCCAAGGGCGCGGAATTGCGCCGCGTTCTTGGCGAATTCGTCTGGTCCTTAATGAAGCCTCGCGGCTATGAACGCGTGTGGATTCCGCATTTGGCTAAGGCAGACCTCTACAAAACCTCCGGCCATTGGGACAAGTTCAGCGATGACATTTTTCATGTGTCGTCCAAGAAAACGGACGAACAATTTGTGCTCAAGCCGATGAACTGCCCACATCACACGCAGATTTATGCGAGCGAACCGCGTTCATACCGCGACTTGCCCATCCGCATGAGCGAGATCACCACCGTCTATCGCGACGAGAATACCGGACAACTGCAAGGTTTGTCGCGCGTGCGTTCCATTACGCAGGACGACGCGCATGTGTTTTGTACGCTTGAGCAGGTGAAGGGGGAGGCGATGGGGATGTACGAAATTATCCAGAAGTTTTACGGCGCGTTTGGGATGCCGCTTGCGATCCGACTCTCCATG
>VGKU01000063.1 GCA_016882235.1 Candidatus Parcubacteria bacterium | reverse complement strand
AACCCAAATCCTCAAAGCGTGTGGCAGGCGTCACGGCGCCGACATCCATGGCGGCAGCCATCGTGATCGGCTTAAAAATAGAACCGGGCTCATAGGCGTCAAAAATGGCCGGGTTGTTGAAGTGGGTAAACGTCTCAACGTCTGAAAAACGATTGGGATCAAAATCCGGCACGCCGCACATGGCAAAAATGCGGCCGGTGGACGGCTCAACCACAATGATGCTTCCCCCGTCCGCGCCATGCTTGGCGACCGCGTTCATCAGCGCCGTACACGCTTTGAACTGGATGGTGCGGTCCATCGTCAGCACAATATCCGCGCCATCCACAGCCGGCTCAATACGGCGATCGCCCACGGCAATGAGGCGACCGGCAATATCGCGTTCGGAGCGAAGCGTCCCCGGCTTCCCGGCGAGCAGTTCATCAAAATATCCTTCAATCCCATACCGGCCGGCCTGATTGCCATCTTCGTCAGAGCCGACAAAGCCGATCACATGCCCGCCCATCGCCGTCTCGGGATACAATCGAACGCTCTCGCGCACGAAATGAATGCCGGATAATTTACGTGCGAGGAGACGCGCGAGCGTATCATCGTCCACTTCGCGCTTGATCGGTTCGTAGGGATCCTCCGGTCTGTCTAGCCGTTCCTCCAGTGCATCCACGGCATCCTCCGTATATCCAAACAGTTGTCCGATGGCTTCGGCCGTATCGTCCGGGTCGGTAATTTGGCGTGGGTCAGCGTATACAAACGCCAACTGTTGGTTGGCCGCGACCGGGACGATGGTCTCGTCTTTATAGTCGTGCACGGATACGGTGCCACGTTCGGGAATAAGCTCGCGCAAGATTTCGTGCTGGCCGGAAGCGAGCGCTTGGTAGAAATCGTGCTCAAGAATTTGAATTACGAACAGTTTGATGACAATCACCGCCGCAAAAAAAACAACAAACAGACGGAAGGCTTCCACCCGTCTATCTGGCCGATGATTTGAGTTGTTTCGATGGGAGCGCAACATGCTCCCTGTATTTTACTAAATCTCGCTCAAGTCGTCCTCTGACACGGTCCGACCAATATACCCAGCCACTTGCCCGGTATTCTCGTTGGTAACAAGCCGCAGGACTTCCCCATCCGTCGCTTCGTATTCACTAAACAAATACCGATCGTCCGGTTCCGTATCCGCCTCGCCCTCCACAGCGGAAATCTTGCCGGCGTTCTCGTAACTAAACTCGTATTCCTTTCCGCGGAAAAAGACGCTGTCGTCCGATTCAATCTCATCTTCAAGCGCTTCAAACAAAATCAGCTCCTCTTCGTCGGGCGATACGGAAAGCAACTGATCGTTCTCGCCGTAAAGCCAAAACATTTGCGAGCCGTCATCAAGCATCAATTCCGTGCGGCCTGCATAATGAAATGGACGGTTGAAAACGCTCACGCGCGAACCGATCTCAACGGACAAAAGTTCATCGGTGGTCATAGGCCTCCTCTCTATCTTCCCAGGTCCGGTTCCTCCGGACGAAGGATTTCATATTTAAGACATTTCCGCGATTATACCAATCATTCGTTTTCTGTAAAGCGTAATGATTTTTCTCTAAATTAAGCACAATTATTGCTACCCTCGCTTGACAAAAGCGCCATTTTTTGCTAGAATTCTCTTCTACGATCCGCGTTCTAATGGGTGAACGCGCGTCGTCTGCCCATCCCGGGCAAGGCCCAATGGGCATTTTACAAGGAGTGGAGAATGCTCCAGACCATCAGGATGCTCGAGGAAGGTCTCGCGACGGCGAGGTTGCTGTCGGAGCGCGAGAGGTCTCCGAAGGACAAGAAGCAGGATACGATCCTCATTAGGACGTACGTCCTCTGGGAGGGAGATGCGACGCTCGAATTGCCGAACACGCTCCGGTACGAGTCGGCCTCCCATCCGGAGATCGGATCCTACGAGACCACGACCCACAACGGGGTCACCATCAACTTCCACGAGGGAGCCCCCTTGCGTCCGCTGTACCGGCTCCGCGTCATGATGCGGACGTGGGAGCCCAAGCTGACCGCGAGCAACGGCGACGGTGATGGCCGTAAGCGCCATAGGAACTACACCCTCTACGTCGACGTGACCGGCGAGGCAACGAGCCAGCCGGAGAAGGCTCTGGTGATCTTGAGCGGCCGGGAGCGGCACGAACAAAACATCCGCGCCAACGTGATCGACACGACGAAGGGGGTGTTCAGCCACATGTCGGCGGATAAGCTGCGTGCGGAAACGCTCGCGTTCTACCGCTCCTAGTCGTCCAACTCGCCCCGCGAAAAAAGAGCCCCGAGCATTGCTTGGATCGCTCCACTTCGCCCGGGGCTCTTTTTTTTAATTCTTTTTAAACGTATAGATGTCAGGATTCCCCTTCATCCGATCTCTCGTCGTCGGTGTCCAGCCGGGGATCGGCCAGACATAGGTGATGACGCGCGCGCCCGGTTTAAGTTCGCGCTCGAGTTTATCGCGTAGCTTCGCGTAAGTCTCGGGCATCAGGAACAGATACACGACATCGTAGGAAGAGAGATTATGATGAAAGATGTCGCCCAAGTATATTTTGATTCTTTTTTTATCATTCTGAGCGAGCGTAGAGAGCGAAGGATCTTGAAGACGCGGTGATCCTTTGGCGACCTTTGGCCTTCTGAGGATGACACAAATATTTGCCCAAACCCATTGAATGACTGATAATTCAACGCCGAACGTCTGGGCATCGGTAGTTTGTGCTAAGTACCGACACACCCGCCCTGTTCCGCATCCAAGCTCCACAAACCGTTCCCCCGGCTGAAGCGCGGCCAGCCGTTCAATCCGTCCAAGATCCCGTTTCCATGTCGGCACCCATGGCGCTCCGCGCATCGCCGCATACGCTGCGGAGACAAGAAGCAATAAAACAATCATTGCAACGGCAGTCCACATACTTGATTTTCTTCGCCAACAAGTTTACCATCTTCTCGTTCAAATGGCTCGCTGATCTCTCTTCCATTCAGCAAAACCGATCTGTCGGGGCTCAGGAGGCTTAGAGCGCCACGTGAGGGTGTCGAGGCGCTGTGAGCGGCCAACGGCTTGGCCGCGAACCGCCGAGACGGGCATGGCGATGTGCGTACAGCACCGACATGCCCGGAGGCCGCAGGTGTTGCACGTTTCAAAATCAGCAATTGGTCGGGATGTAGCTCAGTAGGCTTAGAGCGCCACGTGAGGGTGTCGA
>VGKU01000062.1 GCA_016882235.1 Candidatus Parcubacteria bacterium | reverse complement strand
GCTCGGGATGACAGGGGGCACGGTAACGCTCGCTCGGGATGACAGGGGGCACGGTAACGCTCGCTCGGGATGACACAGGGGGCACTGTAACGCTCGCTCGGGATGACACAGGGGCAGCCGGACTCGTCATGCCCGTGAGGAAATGTTATACTTATTCACATGCCCGCGGAGGAACTGTTTTTTGAAATGGGAATCTTGCTTGTTATAGCCGCGGTCTTTGCGCTGGCGGTCTTTCGGTTCCGCCAACCGCTCATCCTCGGTTACATCATCGCTGGCATCGTGGCCGGCCCGGGCGTGCTCGCGCTCACAAGCAGTACACACGTGTTTGAGGTGATGTCGAAGATTGGCGTCGCCTTTTTGTTGTTCACGGTTGGCCTTGGCCTGAACTGGCGTTCCTTAAAAGACGTGGGAGGTATTTCACTTGCGACCGGTGTCGGACAGGTGCTCTTTACGACCGTCATCGGTTTTGGCATCGGCCTCTTGCTTGGCTTTGACGCTGTCGCAAGCATCTACCTTGCCGTTGCGTTCGCGTTTTCAAGCACAATTATCATCGTGAAGCTCCTGATGGACAAGGAAGATATTGATACGCTCTACGGCCGCATCAGCGTCGGATTCCTGCTTGTGCAGGACTTCATCGCGATGCTCCTTTTGCTTGGTCTTTCCGCCGTGACCTCCGGCGCCACGCTTGAACAGGCCTTTGTGGGCGTGCTCGCCAAGGCGACTGTACTCGTGCCGGTGTTCTGGTTCGTCTCCGCCAAACTCATGCCTCCTCTGTTGCGCTATGTCGCGCGCTCGCAGGAGATGCTCTTCATCTTTGCGGTCTCGTGGTGTTTTCTTGTGGCCGGTGTGCTGATGCTCTCCGGATTCGGCATTGAGATTGGCGCGTTGATCGCCGGTGTCACCCTTTCAGGATCCGTGTATCAGCGCGAGATCAACGCGCGCGTCCGTCCGCTTCGCGATTTTTTTCTCATTATTTTTTTTATCGTCCTTGGCACCCATCTCGGCTTTGAACACATCAACGAACTCCTTGTCCCAACTGTCGTTTTTAGCGCGCTCGTGCTCATCGGCAATCCGGCCATTGTTCTGTGTATCATGCGCGCGCTCGGCTATCATCCGCGCACCGGCTTCCTTGCGGGCACGACCGTCGCGCAAATATCCGAATTCTCCTTCATTCTGTTGGTCGCCGGCATCGCAGCTGGACACATCAAACCGGAGTTGATGGCGCTCGCGACTTCGGTCGGTTTAATCACCATCGCCATCAGTTCTTACCTGATCGCCAACAACGAGCGCATCTACGAGTTTTTCAGTCCGCTCCTGCGTTGTCTCGTGCCGCGCTATACGCTCGCGGCAGAACACAAGCGCGCGCGTCATGGCGCGAAGGTGCTCCTGTTCGGCTATCAGCCGATCGGCGAGGTCTTGCTTCCGTCTGTAAAATTGCTCAAGCAGTCGTATCTGCTTGTGGACTTTGATCCGCAAGTCGTCCAACGACTCTCCGAACTGGGCGAACCGCACCTGTACGGCGACGTGGGGGATGAGGTCTTGCTTGAGGAAATTGAGGCACACAAAGCGCGAATGGTCATTTCAACCATTCCCGATATCACGGTAAGTACGAACTTGCTTACCTATCTAAAAAACAATCGCTTCCGCGGCGTGGTCATTGTTTCTGTGCATACGGAGGCAGAGGCGGAGATTTGTTACGGATTGGGAGCTGATTACGTCATTGTTCCCAACTATTTGAGCGGCCGGAAGTTTTCTGAGTTTTTGACACACAACCGCGCGCAGAAACGCGCCTGGGCAAAAGCAGCTTCAAACGTTTGTCGCGTGTAGAAGTTCTGGCGCGTTTTTCAAACCGATGCGAACGGTCCACAGCACGGTCAACGGGGTTGACACCCAGCCGTTTTTTCCTTATGATGACCGCCTTGGAGGAGTGGAAACATGGTAAAATCGGACGTGGTCCAGCTCACCAGCCGCGCCCCGTACTGTGGCCGCGTGCTCGCGCGTCTTGAGGCCCATCAGGGCTTCCATAGCGTACCGGTGGATTACGGACTCGCAAACGCTTTGCGCGTCCTGCCCGGCAATGTGCATCTGAACCTTCTGTCGCAGATGTACGTGGTTTTCCGGTTTGAAAAGAATCGGATGACCGGTGAGGGTTGGATCGCTCGTATTGACGAGATCCGTTCGGTCCCTCATTTGAGCGCGCACGACCTTGTCCTTGCGCCGTTTGCTCCGTTCCGCAACACGGGCGTGGAGACTCCCATCACACAGTCTGGTGCGCATGTGCTCTTCGGCACTCGCCACCGGCGCTTGGAGTACCGTTCACGGGAGAGTCGGAACGACGTTGGCTATTTCGTGCCGCAGATGCTGCCGTCTTCCGGGGGGTGAACGGAAGACGGTTTTTTGATAAGATAAGCGAGGAGTCATCAACGCAAAGCCGTATGTCCATATCAAGAGAACAAGAACAACACGAAGCGCGTTCGGAGCAATACGAGTGGGTGAATACAGGCGAGCCCCCGATTGTGGGACTCAAAGAAAAAGGTCACCCCGAGCGTAAAAAGCAGTGCGAGGATGTAAAAATTAACGACCCTGAAAAAGGGTTGTTTCTCGTTGCCGACGGCATTTCCACCGCAAGCGGATGGTTCGCGGCATCTGAAACCGCCAAGATCGTCCAAAAGTTGGTGGGTGAGCATCTGGATCGGGAGGTGGAAAACATTGCCGGCAACTCCTCGCTGGACACCGAGCGCAAAGCCGAGCTGGTGGACGCGCTTGTACGCGCGCAGATCGTGACGGCCTTTCAAGAGGCCAATCGCGACATCAACATGAAAGCCGCGCTGGATCCGCGCATCGCCAAAGCCGGGACAACGGCATCGCTTGCCAAACTCGTAAAGATGCCCAACGGCCGCCAGCGGCTGTTCATCGCCAACGCGGGCGATAGCCGTCTGTATTTAATTCGTGGCGGTAAACTGCACCGTTTGTCGCAAGACGATAGTTTTCTCTCCTTTGCTGAGCGCAACGGACAGCTAACGCCCGAGCGCGCGCACGCGATTGATCAGGCGAGTTCCACCGACTCCCTGGCGCCTGGCGATCAGGAATTTTTCAAACGTCGCAATATGGTTTTTCGCGCAGTGGGCGGCCATGAAGATCAATCGTATGAAGCTGATGCGGTGGATGTTTCTGTAGGCGACCGATTACTCATCGCTTCAGACGGTGTGACGGATCAATTGCTAGAGACGCAA
>VGKU01000061.1 GCA_016882235.1 Candidatus Parcubacteria bacterium | reverse complement strand
GTTGACCCTCGGCGCCTGGAACTTTCCGAAATTTGAGATTCCATCGGACAAATCGTTCCGGGAGGTACTGACCGAACGCGCAACGCGCCAGCTCGCAGAAAAAGAAGGGCCGCTCACAAGCGCGATGAACGAACGGCTGGACTACGAATTGAACATCGTGGACGCAAAGGGGTTCTGTCCGTATTTTTTGATCGTTTCAGATTTCATCAGCTGGGCGCGCGCGCAGGGAATTATGACGACGACACGCGGGAGCGCGGCCGGTTCGCTCGTGGGGTATGCGATCGGGATCAGCGCCATTAATCCGCTCACCTATGAACTTCCGTTTGAGCGGTTTTTGAATCCGGAGCGTCCCTCGGCGCCGGATATTGACGCCGACTTTGCGGACAACCGCCGCGATGAAGTGCTGGAGTATGTCCGCGAGCGATACGGCCACGACAAGGTGGCGCAAATTTGTACCTTCGGCACCATGCTCGCGCGCGGGAGCGTGCGCGATGTCGGGCGCGCGCTCGGGTTCCCCTACGCCATGGTGGACGAGGTCGCCAAGCTCGTGCCGATGGGATCGCAGGGGTTTCCGATGACGCTGGAGCGGGCATTGGGCGAATCGCCAGACCTCAAAAAGAAATACGACACCGACACGGATGTCCATCGGATGATTGATCTTGCGCGCCGGATTGAAGGATGCGCGCGTCATGTCTCCATCCACGCGGCCGGCACGGTCGTTTCGCCCACGCCGCTTACGGATTTCACCCCCCTGCAAATTGACACACGCGAAGGCAAGGTGATCACCCAGTACGAGATGAAATCCGTGGAAAAGGCAGGGCTGATCAAGATGGATTTCCTTGGGATTCGCAACTTGTCCATTTTGGGAGATGCGGTCGCGTTGGTGCGCCGTCTCAAAGGGGTGGAGCTTGATATTGAGCGCATTCCGGTGGACGACCAAAAGACGTTTGATCTGCTGGCGAAGGGTCATACCATGGGCACCTTTCAGCTCAATGGCGAAGGGATGACCAAATACCTCATGGATTTGAGACCCGAGCGCATTGAGGACATTATGGCGATGGTCGCGCTGTATCGTCCCGGTCCTATTGAGTCTATTCCCGAATATATCCGTCGCAAGCATGACCCGTCGTTGGTCAGCTATTTGGATCCGCGGCTGGAGCCGATTTTGCAGAAAAGTTATGGCGTGATCGTCTACCAAGAAGACGTGATGCTTGCGGCCATTCATCTGGCCGGCTATTCCTGGCTGGAAGCGGACAAATTGCGCAAGGCGATGGGCAAAAAGATTCCCGAGGAGATGGCCAAGCAGAAGATCAAACTGCTGGAGGGATTTGTCGCCAATGGATTGTCCGACGCCAAAGCGCGCGAACTATGGAAGCTGATTGAACCGTTCGCGGCGTACGGATTTGGAAAGGCGCATGCCGCGAGTTACGGCATGGTCGCGTACCAAACGGCGTACATGAAAGCCAACTTTCCCTCCGAGTATATGACGGCTTTGATGACCGCGGAATCGGGCGACTTGGAGAAGATCGCAGAGGCGGTGCGCGAATGCGATCGCATGGGGATCAGCGTGTCGCCGCCAGACATCAACGAGTCCCTGCGGGATTTTACGTACATCAGCGATACGGAAATTCGTTTCGGCCTTTTGGTGGTGAAAAATCTCGGAGCGGAAGTGGTGGAGACGATCATCGCGGAACGCAAGCAACATGGGCCGTTTGCGGATCTTGCTGATTTCGCCGGCCGCGTGTCGCACCATGCGTTTAACAAGAAGTCGCTGGAGGCGCTCATCAAGTCCGGCGCGTTGGACCGGTTCGGGGAGCGCAAGCGTCTGCTGGAAAACACGGATCGCATTTTAATGCACAACAAGAATGCCGCGCGCGAAAGGGCGATGAATCAGCAGAGTTTGTTTGCGGGCGCGCCGTCGGTGATCGGGTCGCAGATCGCTCTGCGCGAGATCGCGCCGGCGACGACGCACGAGCTCTTGTTGTGGGAAAAAGAATTGCTTGGGCTGTATGTGAGCGCGCATCCGTTTGAGCGGGCCGAAGGCGTATTGAAGGGGTTGGTCACGCCGCTTGGCGAGCTTTCGCACAAGCGCAACGGGACGTTTGTGAAGTTGGCCGGCCTCATCACCAACGTCCATGAGATTGTGACACGCAAAGGCGATCCGATGGCATTTGTGACCGTGCAGGATACGAAGCATTCGTTTGAAGTCGTCGTGTTTCCCGACATCTTTGCCAAGTCGCGCGAGGCGTTGAAGGAAGACCGGATGACGGTTGTCTCCGCGAAGATTTCGCACCGCGACGGGGAGGTAGGCGCGCTTGCAAACAGTTTCGTCCCGTTTGAAGACGGGCAGGAAGAACAGATAGCGGAGATGTTGAAGAGCGGCGTGTGGGCGTCCGAGAGCCAAGGCCTGTCCTCAAGACCAAGCGACCCCGAGCGTGTCCATGGGGAGCGCGTGGAGAGGTCCGCCCAGATTGTTTCCCGCGGCGCTTTATCCATCGCGCTCAAGGGCAAACCCACGTCCGAGATGGTGGAACAACTGCGCGAGATTTTGCGTTCCTCGCCGGGTCCAAAGCCCGTGTGTCTGCTCGTGGATTCCGGCGGACGCGTGCGACAAATCCAGACGGATTACGCCGTGACGGTTTCGGACGAAATGGTCAACGAGATCGCCGCGCTTGTTGGGCGGCAGAATGTGGAAGTGGTATAATCAAGCATCTAGATAGGGTATGCCCGAACGACCATCCTCCGAGTTCCAACACGCTCCAGACATTCGTCCTCGCTTTGACCTCTCCACCATCATGGGGATACAGGTGGATGATATTGAGGTGTCAGAGGAAGCAGGGGAGGAGGCAAAGGCCTACATGAAGGAGCTCATAAAAAACGGAACCGGTTCTGCTGAACTGGCGGAGTTGGCCTATGCTTTTCGTCGTCAGATGCAGGAAGATTTGCAACAGATATCCCTGGCAGAAATCTCTTCCTCGCCGGATGCACCGGTGTCTCGCAATGAGACGCTTCCACAAACGCGTCGCGCGCTTTTCACACAGAACACTGACCATGGATTTTCTTTGGCGTCGTATCGTCTGCTTCTCAAGCAACCGGAAGTGGCTCAAACGTTTCAGGACGAACTGAAACGCCACGAGCAAGAGAAGAAAGAGATCAACGGCACGTACGAAGAGTTCAAGTCGCTGGAAAAACAACTGGAGACCGAGCGCGACAAACTCATCGCTCTGCTCGCAGAAATGTTCAAGAGGGCTGGGCAGGAG
>VGKU01000060.1 GCA_016882235.1 Candidatus Parcubacteria bacterium | reverse complement strand
ACGCGGAGATTGAGCGGATGAAAAAGGATGCGGAAGCGCACGCGGAAGAAGATAAGAGACAGAAGGAGCGGGTTGAACACCAGAACTTGGCCGAGACGATGATCTATACGGCGGAGAAGATGTTGAACGATGCTGGGGACAAGGTGACGGCCGATGAACGCAAAGAAGTGGAAGAGAAGATTGCGGCGTTGAAGGCGGTAAAAGACAGCGACGACCACGAGGCGATCAAGCGCGCGTCGGGAGAGCTGTCAGCCGCGGCGCAGAAGGTCGGGGCGAAAATGTACCAGTCTGGAACGGCACAGCAAGATCAAAAACCAGAAAAACAGGACGAGCCGGTGGACGCGGAATTTACGGAAAAGGAAGGGTAGCCGTTGTTGCATCCGTTGCGAACGCTCAGAACATGTTTCTTTGATTGCGCAGTGAGAGGTATGGCTAAGGACTTTTATCAAATTCTCGGCGTTGCAAAATCCGCCACGCAGGACGAGATCAAGCAAGCATTTCGCAAACTCGCGCATACCTATCATCCAGACAAGGCGGGCGGGGACGAGGCGAAATTTAAAGAGATCAACGAGGCGTACCAAGTGCTTGGCGATGAAAAAAAGCGCGCGCAGTACGACCAGTTCGGGTCGGCGGCGTTTGAAAACGGCGGATTCGGTTTTGGACAGGGGGCGGGTGGTTTTGATTTTTCCGGTTTCGGCGGCGCGGGGTTTGAGGATCTTGGCGACCTGTTTGGTGACTTGTTCGGAGGTGGGCGACGGACGCGCGCGCGGCGCGGCGCGGACATCCAAATAGATACGCAGATTGAGTTTCGTGAGAGCGTGTTCGGAACGGATAAAACGATCGCGCTTACCAAGCAGAGTGCCTGCGAGCGTTGCGGTGGCACGGGCGGTGAGCCGGGGACCGGCATGGAAACATGTAAAACATGCAAAGGGTCTGGCGTGGAAGTGAGCGTTCAACGTACGATTCTTGGCAACATCCAAAACAAACGGACGTGCTCTGCCTGCCACGGCGCCGGGGAAATCCCCAAATCGCCGTGCGCGACTTGCCACGGAAGCGGGACGCAGCGCACACAACGCTCGTTTGTGGTCACGGTTCCCGCAGGGGTGGAAGACGGGGCCGTGTTGCGCGTACGCGGCGAGGGCGAGTTTTTGCGCGGCGGCGCCTCGGGCGATTTGTATGTGCGTGTGTTCGTCAAACCTGACGCGCGGTTTGAGCGCGAGGGGACGCACCTGTACAGCGAAACGAAGATCGGATTCACGCAGGCCGCACTTGGCGACACGATTGAGGTGGAGACGATCGATGGAAATGTTGCCTTGAAGATTCCAGCTGGCACGCAGTCGGGTATGCAATTCCGTTTACGCGGCAAGGGCGTACAGACATCGCATGGGCGCGGCGATCACCTGGTCACGGTGATTGTCATCACTCCACGAAAATTAGACCGCACGCAGAGGAAATTATTGGAGGAGCTTGGTCTGCGCGAGTAGTTCGCCTGTTGACCCATGAGGCGTTGAGCAGAGGCCTGTGCCTCCGATCAACGGACGCATCACCGTTGTTCTCTCCGGCAGGGACCTCGCGTCTGTCAGATCCATGGATGACTTTACCGTATGTTTCAAGTGATCAAGCAAGAAGGGAAGTCACGAAGGGGAAGATTGACAACAGCACACGGGGTGATTGAAACCCCTTTCTTCATGCCGATTGCCACGAAGGGAGCGGTGAAGTCGCTCTCGTCGATGGATATGGAAGCGCTGGGAGCGCAGATTTTGCTTTCCAACACCTACCATCTCATGTTGCGTCCTGGGCTTGAAGAAATACGAGCTTTGGGCGGATTGCATCGGTTTATGGGATGGGAGAAGCCAATCTTGACGGACAGCGGTGGCTATCAAGTGTTCAGCTTATCGCGGATGAACAAGATTACGGAGGACGGCGTGACCTTCCGCTCGCACATTGACGGTGCGCGCATCCATTTGACGCCGGAGCTGTCCCTGCAGATGCAAGCGGCGATCGGGTCGGATATCCGGATGCAATTTGACGATGTCGCGGCCGGCAACGCAACCTACGAGCGGTATCAAGACGCCATGGAGCGGTCGCTCCGGTGGGCCGCGCGATCCAAGCAGGCGTTTACGGCGAGCGGCGCGGGTCCTGTCTCTTTGCCAGCGGACTCATCGCCGTTGTTCCCTCCGGCACAACCCGTCTGTCTTGAAGAAATTGGCGGACCGGCGCACCCACCGTTGCTCTTTGGAATTGTTCAAGGCGGGACGCATGAGGATTTGCGGCAACGATCGGCCGAAGGGCTTAAAGAAATTGGGTTTGACGGATATGCGATTGGCGGGCTGTCTGTTGGCGAGCCCAAAGAGGACTGCTATCGTTTCACGGAGTTGACGACGCGTTTTCTGCCGGAGGACAAGCCGCGTTATTTTATGGGTGGGGGAATGCCTGAAGAGATCGTCTATTACCACTCCGTAGGCGTGGATATGTTTGATTGTGTGCTCCCAACGCGAAACGCGCGGCATGGCACGCTGTTTGTCTGGAACGAAAAACCAGATGGGTCAGGCGCCTGTGTCTCCACACACAAGGGTCAGGCACCGGACTCGTCATTCTATTCCATCAAGCGCATCATCAACGAACAGTACAAGTTTGATCCTTCGCCGGTGGATCCCCATTGCCCGTGCGAGCTCTGCACAACGGTGAGCGCGGCGTACCTGCGTCATCTGTTTATGACACAAGAACTGCTGGCATACCGTCTGGCAACCTTGCATAACCTCACTTTTTATTTGAGATTGATGGCGGAGCTGCGGGGGAGGGAGTAGCGGGTCCCTCCGCAGACCTTTTGGTTCAGAAGGCTTGAGACCGGCAGGCGGGGCCTCGCCATGACCTCGCAGAGATTCTCGGTTGTGTTAAAATAGCCGTATGTTCCTCCAGATTCTTACCGCGCGGATTCTTGGCCTGCCTGGTTGGTGGTATGGCCGGGGGTTGGCGATGGTGACCGCACGGCTTCGCGGCGCCGTGGGCGCGCTTTCGTCTCGCATCGGCATCCGCGTTTGGGCAACACATCTATTCGTACCGATGTACGGTGACACCTCGCTTGCCGGCCGAGTGATCAGTTTTTTTATCCGATTGTTTTCTGTGCTCGCGCGCGCGTTCGGTGTCGCGGCGTA
The DNA here is from genome assembly GCA_016882235.1 of Candidatus Parcubacteria bacterium. Lineage (GTDB taxonomy): Bacteria > Patescibacteriota > Patescibacteriia > UBA9934 > GWF2-40-263 > VGKU01. Next base: position 115 of record VGKU01000060.1, on the reverse strand, counting down.
TGCCGTGCTCATGGTTGCGGCGTTTGTCGCCTACCTCACCCTGCCGATTCTTATCGTGATCGGAATTTTTTACCACGGGTCAGTCTTATTGCCATAACATGCCCCGATTTTCCAT
>VGKU01000059.1 GCA_016882235.1 Candidatus Parcubacteria bacterium | reverse complement strand
GGCCGAGGTAGCTCAGTGGTAGAGCAGAGGACTGAAAATCCTTGTGTCGCCAGTTCAATCCTGGCCCTCGGCACCACGAAGAAAACCGTCTCTAGAGACGGTTTTCTTCGTCTGGGATCACTGCCATAGACGCGACCCTGCCCTGGCATCCACGTGGGAGCACGAAGGGCAATAGCTGGGTCAACTGCTGGACCAAAGCCATCTGCATGTCCGTTGCGATAACTTCGTTGTCCGGAGCGTCGGGCTTTTCGCCCTGACCGCAGATCCAAGGCGGGTAACGGGAATCATCGTCTCTTCCTCTTGGCGAACCTCCGCAGGATACCCCATCCGGACAAAAGCAGTGCGAAACTAGCCAAGAAGCCGAACCAAACCGGCCATTGCAACGCCACAAAAATCGGCTCGCGCGTTTTTTCCGTCACGACAAAGGTGTCGCTCCATTCCAGAAACGAGCCTTCAAACGGAACTTTCACGAAAACGCGGTAGGTCCCGACCGCCATTGCTGTTGCGATGCGCCATTGTTTTTCAAACGCCGCCATTTCCTGCACGGCTATTGTTTCAATCTCCTGATAGATGACACGGCGCGAAGCGTCCGTCATTTGAAAGATCAACGGGAGCGTGAACGTTTCGACAATCCCCTGCGTGCGGATGATACCTTCTAGACGGAGCATTTCTCGTTGCGCGACGACATTCCCAGGATTTTGAATTCTCGCTTCCAACGTCATGGCAACTTCTTCCGGCGATATCGCGTCGGGCCTGGAAGGAATAGCCGGCGCCATCAGATCGCCCACGGGCGGTTGAGACGGCCGCGCGCGCACCGGCGTGGGAGCAACCGGCGGCTTCCATCGCACCGTTCCGGGTTCCGGTGCCATTTCCCCAAATGGCGTTTCTTCTGTTGCCGCTGGCGCCTCGCGTTCCGATGCCGCCGGCGTTGAGGAAACCGGCATGGAGGGCATCCGGTCAACGATGGTCACGCTCTCTGGTTGAACGACCGGCTTGGCAGAAACGATTCCAGAGGAAGAACTTCCTTGCTCAGAGTCCGAATCCGACGAGGAGAGCGCATTGGAAGAAAGCGCAACCGGCGCGAACAAGGAGAAGTGCGTAATGGTCGCGGAGAGGATGTTGGCAACCGTGTCCACGGTCGTCGGAAGCGGTTCCCATTGTTGGCTCGTTTCCGACCAGGTTGCGAGTACCAAATCGTCCTCGTCTACTCCCAACAAGGCTACATCGGCCTCGTCATAGGGAACGCGCACCGCCAAGCCCGTTGACGAGGTGAGTGAGGTAATCCGTTGGCCCGTTGATGTCTCTGGCGTAATCTCAATCGCCTTTCCTCCGACCACAATGGCCACCGGCGTTTCCGATACAATAGCCGTTGTCGTTTTTGTCTTGATCGTGCCAGCATCCGTCTGACTACCGAGCGCACCGGCGGGTACCTCCAGTTCAAATCCCGTTCCAATATCTTCGTTTTTTACGATGCCCCCTTGCGCGGGCGTCATCATCGCCACTTGTGTCTGAAGGGGCGTATAACCGGCGATCGCCGCAAGCGTCAAGGTTACGGACGCGACTCCAGAGACCACGGTGATGCGCTGTTCGCTTGACGCATAACCGTCCGCGCGAGCAAACACAGTCCATACCCCGTCCGTCAGCGACAAAGAAAACATGTCTCCACTTGTCACATTCGTGTCCACATCTGCATACGCAAAACGGCCGCCCGAACGTTTCGCCACCACTTTTGTCGGGAAGTTCACGGGGCTTCCATCAAACAATACGCGTCCAGAAAGAACCATATCCGCGGCGGAAAGCGCTACATTCGTCCCAACTGTGAGCGACGTGGAACCCACGACAAGCGAAGCCATTTTGGCGGGATTCACACAACCCGATTTATATGCGCCTATGTTGTAGGATCCCTGCGGTGCCTCCAAGGAATATGCGCCTAGCGCGTCCGTGACCGCGGAAATCACGCGCGCACGCTTTGTATCAAACAACGTGACGGTTGCGCCGCTCACGCACGAGGAGGTGGCTGAAGTGACAAAACCGGAGACGGATGTGGACGATGCGGGCGTCATCGCAACAACGGTTGTTTCCCCTTGTGTGACGATAACGCCGGTTTCACGGCCAATAAGGCCCAGGGTTGGCGAGCGCGCTGTCAGGGTGTATGTTCCAGCCGGCACGGAGAGGTCATACTCGCCCGGTGTTGCATTGACACCTGTCCCGTAGATTCGCCCTCCGGAACCATCGTTTGCTTCCACAAATGCATCAGTCACTCCGCTGATCGTGAGGCGGATCGTCCCTGGCACGGGAAAAACCAATTGCTGTCCTCCAAGCGTCCCTCCGCCGATGACCGTCAATCCCGTCAACGCGGACGAAACGCCTGCGCCGGGCACAAAGGCCTCCAGGCGGTAATCGGAACCGGAACGCGCCTTGAGCGAAAACTCTCCGCTGTCATCCGTGACGGTCTGGATAAATCCGGCCGAACCCGTGAGTGTTACAAATGCGCCGGAAACCGCCTGCCCGCCTTTTGTCACAGAACCGATCACCGTCCCAAACACGTTCGCGTTGACCTGCAAGTTGATCTGATTAAGGTTTGCGCCCGAAACGGAAACGGTCGTGGCGGCGATGCGACCCATGTCCGGCGAAAAGGCCTCCATCCGCCAGGTGCCGCCTCTCACAAACACCGTATAGCCGCCTGCGGAACTCACGGGCGTCCCCACGACCGCTCCCACCGGCGCGCCGTTTGCGCCTATCCTCTGGGCGGTGACAAACGCTGTGGCGATGCCGACTCCGTCCGCGCCCAGCACGCGCCCACTCACGGAACGCGCGCCTTTTTTCATGAGAAGAACCAGCCCGTCTGTCACGAGGGTTTGGTTAACATAGACATCCGCCGCCGCGTTATGGTCAACGGCGCTGTTGCCTGAATCCGCAAACACAGTCGCTTGCAGAACGACGGACGGCTCAAAACCAGGCTTGGTCGCGGATACCGAATACACGCCCGGACGCAGACCGGCGGAAAACACTCCGCCGGCCGCGCTCTCCAGCACCATGGCCTTCTGTGGCTGGATGCCTATCGCGGAGGGTTGGACCGTCACGAACGCACCGAGCACGGCATTCCCGTCCGTGTCAGTGACGCGTCCGGTCAGACGTTGTGATGCGACTTGAATGGCAATGGACACACTTGCATCCTCCAGAGAACTGACGGTCACGCGCCGGTTGGCCGGCAGAAGAAAATCCGCTGTGGCGGCAACGGGACGCACGCCGACATCCCACACACCCTGCCCGACTGGAAGCGCAACG
>VGKU01000058.1 GCA_016882235.1 Candidatus Parcubacteria bacterium | reverse complement strand
GGTTGCGTTTTTTGTGTACCTTGGGGTTCTGGCGCTTGTGAGCGGGCTCGGCGTGGATCCCCTCACGAGTTTTTGGGGATCTGCGTCGCGCATGGACGGTCTGCTCGTCTGGCTCCATCTGGGCGCTACGTTTACCATCCTCATTTCGCTTTTTCGCACACAGGAGGAATGGAACAACCTTTTTCTCACAGCGTGTCTTGTCGGGTGGATTATGATCTTCTTGTTTTTTCTGCATCGTCTTGACCCAACGGTTCTCATAGATTCCAAAGACGGCTCCACGACAGGCAACTCCACGTATTTCGGTGCGTATCTCCTCTTTTCGCTGTTTTTCGCTCTGGTTCTGTTTCAAACCGGCCCTACCAGAGTGTTGAAGCGCTGTGGTTTGGTCTCGGCCGTGGCGTTCGCGCTCACGATTTTTTTCACCAACGCATTGGCCGCCAAGGGCGCGCTTTTGGGTGGAGTTGTCTTGTTTGGGGCCGTATCCCTGATCGTTTCTCCTCCATCGTCGCCACGAAAAAGACAAGGGGGCTGGTTGGTGATTGCCCTGCTCAGCCTTGGTCTGTTGTTCAGCGCCGTTTCGCTTTTTCAGGCGGAAAGTGTTGTGCATCGCAGGTTTGTGGAGGCCTCGTCGGGCGCGCGCATGGCTGTTTGGAGTGTGGCGTGGGACGCGTTTCTGGATCGTCCGTTTTTTGGATGGGGTCCGGAAAATTTCCCCTTGGCCTTCTTTGCGAATTTCAATCCGTGTTTTGGCGCGGCTCCGTGTGGGGGCGAAACGTGGTTTGACCGCGCACACAGCAAACCGCTGGATCTGCTCGTGGACGGGGGCATCGTTTTGTTCGTGGCCTATGTGTGGCTGATCTTTACAGCCGTGACGCGCGCATGGAAATCGTCGCGGGTGGTCGGCCCCTTATTTTTGACCTTCATGGCCGCCTATCTCGTTCACAATCTCGTAGAGTTTGATGTGACGATCGTTTCATTGGCTTTCGTCATCACACTGGCGTATGTCGCCCGTGCAGATTCGCCGTCACCCAGAGAAACGGCGCGAACGATTCCACGTGTCGTGCTCGCGGTGGTCGCAACCGCGCTTTTGCCGTTTGTGTTTTCTCACAGCGTTGTCCTGCCTGCTTCCACCAACCAAACCGGCGCCGTCATAAACGCGCGCACGATGGACGAACGCCGTCCGTTCTATGAACGCATGATGAACGGCTCCCCGATCGGCCAGGATTTTCGCCGTGTGATTCTGGCCGGGGAATCCGTGAAGCTGTATTACGGCCTGGCCGCCGAGCAGAGGACGCAGATTCTCGTGTCACTGCGCGCGGAAATGGATCTCGCCAAACGAGCGCTTGAGGATACGCTGACCCGCGAGCCGAGCAATTTACGCGCATCCACGTTGCTCGGGATTCTCTACCAGGTTGAGTCGCAGGACAGGGATCCATTGGCGATTGAAAAAGCCGAAACGCTTCTGCGCCAAGCGCTCTTGCATCATCCTCAAAATCAACAGGCCTATTGGCCTGTGGCCGCCGTGTTGATTCAGCAGGGGAAAACACAGGAGGCCTACGCGTTGTTGGATCGCGCCATTGCCTTGAATCCATCCCTGTTGGACGCTTGGTATAAGAAATTGGTTGCGATGAAACTGGCGGAATCGGAAGAGGTTTTTCTGGAGGAGACGAAGAAATTCGTTGTGGAACATCCGGAGCTCATCCGGAAAGTGAGACCGTTGTCCAAAGTACATGCCGCTGATTCCGGATGGCTTTATACCTTGTTTTATTGAGGTGGGGATCTATGCGTTCTCTCACCCTGACGCGGTTCGGTATCTTCCTTCTCCTGCTTGCCCCGCTTGTATCCTGGGCGCCGCTGTTTTTTGGGTACGTGTCCGCGAAAGTGTTTTGGATCTTCGCCGTTATTGAGCTGACCGTCGCGTCGTATCTTTGGCTGATCTATTGGCATCCTTCGTTTCGACCCAGATGGACATGGCAAATGAGCGTTTTGGCTGGGTATGTACTGGTCATCGGGCTTTCAACCGTGTTTGGCGTTTATCCGATGAACAGTTTTTGGAGCGGATTTGAACGCAACGAAGGACTGCTCATGTGGATTCATTTGGCCGCGCTTTTTCCTATTCTCCTGTCCGTGTTTCAAACGGAGAAGCGCTGGTTGCAGTTGGCAACAGGGTCTTGTACGGTCGCGATCATGGTGAGCGTGTTGTTTTTTTTGATGAAGTTCTCCCTCTATACACCGGCGATTTCCGACAACGGCGGGTCAACGCTTGGCAATTCTAGTTATCTTGGTGTCTATCTTTTGTTCCACATGTTTTTTGCTGGTTTTCTGGCCCTGCGGGGGCAGGAGAGATGGACGCGCGCGTTTGGCGTTGCCTCCTTGGCGTTGTTTCTCTTTACGCTCGTATCCACTGACGCGCGCGCGGCCACGCTTTCATTCTTCGGAGGGGCAGCGCTGTTTGGTGCGCTCTTGCTTGTGACGGGCGAGGGCGCAAAACGCGCAGGGAAAAAACGAGCCGGATGGATCGCGCTTGCCTTCTTGGCCGCTGGGTTTCTTTTCACCGTTACCTCGTTCCTTTCGCCCGAGGGAGTGATTCGCGAGTATTTCGTCTCGCAAGCAACGGGGTCGCGCTATGTGATCTGGGACATCGCGTGGAAGGCCATTCTTGACCGGCCGCTTCTGGGATGGGGACCAGAGAATTTCCACCAAGCGTTTCTTCAGTACTACGACCCGTGTCTTGGCAATGCCTATTGCGGAGGCAACACCCTGTTTGACCGGCCCCACAACATCCTGTTGGACTCGTTGGTCCATACCGGCGTTCTTGGCTTGCTCGGCTATGCCGCGTTGTTGCTGGCGGTTGTCGCGGGCGGTTGGCTGGCCGTACACCGCCGCGGTTACGATCGGCGCGTCGCAGTCCTCCTCACCAGTCTCCTTGCGGCATACTTCGTGCAGAACCTGCTGTTTTTTGACCTCTTCCTTACCTTGTTGTTTATCGTAATCCTTCTTGCGTTTACCACCGCCGCGTCTTCAGATACGTTTGTAGAGCGCGAGCTTATTCCAGAAAAGGAGACACCAGCTCTTTCCATGTTGCCCGTTCTTGGCACGGTGTTACTTCCTCTTGCATTGTTTTTCTTTGTCGTCCAGCCCACGCGTGCCGGTTTGGCTGTTTTTGAGGCTATGGAATCAAGGAAATCCACTGAACGGTTTACGGCTTTGCAGACAGCCCTTTGGACGACGCCTTTTGGGAGAGATGTGCGCGTGGAATACCTCGGGTTCAGTATGGCAAAACTCCTGTGGAGTTAC
>VGKU01000057.1 GCA_016882235.1 Candidatus Parcubacteria bacterium | reverse complement strand
ACCGTCCGGCGGACGCGAGCGGCACGGGGGCGGGCGAGGACGGGCCCGGGCTCGGACGCAGGAAGTGAAGGAATTTGAACAGAAGATTTTGGATTTGGCGCGCGTGACGCGCGTGACGGCCGGCGGAAAGCGGATGTCGTTTCGCTGTGCGCTGGTGATCGGCGACAAGAAGGGCCGCGTGGGCCTGGGTGTTGCCAAAGGCGGCGATGTGCAGATTGCGATTGAGAAAGCCTACCGGCAGGCAAAGAAAAATGTGCTGACCGTCCCGATGCAAAATGAAACGCTTGCGTATCCGGTCTGGGTGAAAGAGGGCTCGGCGATCATCCTCTTAAAGCCGGCGCCGAAAGGAACCGGACTGAAATCCGGCGGCGCGGTGCGCATGGTGTTGGAGTATGCCGGCGTGCCAAACGCCGTCTCGCGCGTCCTCAATTCCAGCAACAAGATCAATATTGCTCGCGCCACGCTTGAGGCCATCCGCCAACTTGGCGCAAAATAACTATGCCGCTTTCGTTGCACAATTTGAAACCGCAGAGCGGATCGCGACGCGGAAAAAAACGCGTCGGCCGCGGGCTTGGCTCCACGGGTTCGTATTCTGGCCGTGGCGTCAAAGGCCAGCGCGCGCGCTCCGGCGGGCGCAGTGGGCTCAAGCTCAAAGGGCTCCGTCCGCTCATGCTGTCTACCCCCAAACAACGCGGGTTCCAGAGTTTGAAACCTCGCGCGGCCGTCGTGAATGTCGGCGATCTTGCCAAGGCGTTTGCGAGCGGCGCGAAGGTGAACCCGAAGGCGATTTTGAAGAAAGGGTTGGTTTCGGATGTGACGGGTGGCGTGAAGATTCTGGGGAAAGGCGAGATCGGGATCGCCCTCATGCTGGAGGGATGCCTTGTTTCGGCGTCGGCCAAAGTAAAGATGGAAAAAGCCGGCGGCGTGATCGTGGGTTGATGGCTTCCCGTGGATCACCATCACCGCCTCGTTCGCGGATCGTCGGGACGGAGTGCCCAGTCTGCGGGCCAGCAGACACTCGCCGTTGTTTCCTCCCAAAGGGCAGACGCGTCCCTTCCAGCACTGGTGGCCGACGAGAGGTCCCGCTCTGGTTGGGATGAGATAAAAAGAAACATGTATGAACACGCTTCTGCGTATCTGGAAGATTAAGGAAATCCGCAACAGCATCGGGTTCGTCATTTTGATGCTCATCCTCTTCCGTGTAGCCGCGCATATTCCGGTGCCAGGCGTCGCGGCGGACGCGTTGCAGAATCTGTTTTCCAGCAACCAATTTTTCGGCCTGCTCAATATTTTCTCGGGCGGTACGCTTGAGAATTTTTCCGTGGTCGCCATGGGTGTCGCGCCCTACATCACCTCCTCCATCATCTTCCAGCTTCTTGGCATGATTATTCCTGCCATGGAGGAAATGCAAAAGGAAGAGCATGGCCGCCAGAAGATCAACCAGTGGACGCGGTTGGCGACCGTGCCGCTGGCGATTATCCAATCTTACGGCTTGATTCTTCTGCTCTCCCAAAGCACACCTGTCTTCCAGAATCCTGGCGCCTCAACCATGCTGTTTGCCATTCTCACCATGACCGCCGGGACGGTGTTTCTCATGTGGATCGGCGAGTTGATTTCTGAAAAAAAAATCGGCAACGGCATCTCCATCATGATCCTTGCCGGCATTATCGCGGGGCTCCCGACGCTCCTCTCGCAGTCGCTCGCGGTGTATGACCGTTCACAGCTGGTGACGATGATCCTGTTTGCGGTTGCGGCGGTTGTCACCGTTGTGGGTATCGTGATTATGAACGAGGCCCAACGGAACATTCCCGTTCAGTACGCGCGCCATATCCAAGGGTCGCGCCTCTCGGGCGCCGTGTCTTCGCATCTTCCGCTCCGGCTCAATATGGGCGGCGTGATCCCGATCATTTTCGCGATTTCCATTATCCTGTTCCCGACTGTTATCGCCCAGTTTTTCGTCAACGCCCGCACGGAATTTTTGCGCAACGCCGCAAGCTGGACACTCCAGCTGTTCCAGAACCAATTGTTCTACGGCATCGCCTACTTCGTGTTGGTGTTCCTGTTTACCTATTTCTATTCAGCGGTTGTCTTCCATCCCGACCGCGTGGCCGAGAATATCCAGAAGCAAGGCGGATTTATTCCCGGAATCCGACCCGGCAAAAATACCTCCGAGTATTTGGGCTGGGTGACCAACCGGTTGCTGTTGGTAGGTGCGTCGTTTCTCTCACTGATCGCTGTGTTGCCGCTCATTGTCCAACAGGCGACCGGCAATCCGAATTTGGTCATCGGCGGCACATCCATTTTGATTATCGTCGCGGTGGTGATTGACAGCGTCAAGCAGATTGAGGCGCAGATCACGATGCGAGAGTACGAGGTGTAATATGTCGTATCATCCTGAATGCCGCCGCAGGATTTCTTGGCGAGCGATAGGCGGGGTCAGGTACCCCGCCTTTATGGTCCAATGTGCTCGGTGCCTGACCCCTGACTGTGGATATCTAACCAACGGTGCCTGACCCCTGCTTCCAATGTTATACTACCCCGTATGCATAAAATCTTTCTGATGGGCCCACAAGGGAGCGGGAAGGGGACGCAGGCCGAGCGGCTGTCCGAAAGACTGGGCATCCCGTTTTTCGGCACAGGCCAGCTGATTCGCGAAGAGGTCGCGTCCGGTTCCGAGTTCGGCATGAAACTCAAGCACATCATCCTGCGCGGGGAACTTATTTCCGATGTGGACGCCGCGTTTCTGCTTCAACAGCGGTTGAAGAAACCGGACACTCAAAACGGGTATATCCTTGATGGGTATCCGCGCAACCTTTCACAGTACAGGGCGTTTGATTTTGATATGCCCACCCATGTGATCGTGATTGATGTGTCCCGTGAGGAGTCCTTGAGGCGTCTTGGCGGCCGGCTCACCTGCCGCGCGTGCAACCGCGTGGGGAGTATGAGCGCCGGCCTGAAGCCAGGGGACAACTGTCCGTGCGGCGGAGAATGGAATCTGCGCGACGACGATGCGCCCGAGGCGATCACGCGTCGGCTGGAGATTTACGAGAAGGAGACGGCGCTCGTGATCGCGGAATATCAGCAACAAGGAATCGTGAAGCAGGTGGACGGGATGGGAACCGTGGAGGACGTGTTTGAACGGATCATGAAAGTCCTCTGACGCATTTCTCATCTCCGTCTCCGCCCCACTCGCTGGAGATGACCAATCACTATGCGTATCAAAACACCGCAAGAAATTACCCTCATGCGCGAAGGCGGTCACCTCCTTTCGCGCGCGCTCGCGGCCGTCGTGGAGGCGGTGCGTCCCGGGAGAACGCTTCGCGAACTGGATGCGATTGGCGAGCGGGTGATTCGCGAGGGTGGCGGCGAGCCGTCCTTCAAGGGGTACCAGTCCAGGCCACAGGATATGCCGTTTCCCAGTACGGTTTGTATTTCGGTGAA
>VGKU01000056.1 GCA_016882235.1 Candidatus Parcubacteria bacterium | reverse complement strand
CCTCCACCAGCCCCGCGTCCCCCCCAAGCGCGCGTGCGAAGGCGCGTTCGGGCAACCGACAGGCGATCTCCTCGTGCGTATGTCCGTCGCGGGCGATCACCTCGCGCGCCTGCTCATAATGGTTTTCATACACATGCGCGTGGCTGATGGACACCGTGAGCTTCCCCACCCCGACTCCCAGCTCCTGCGCAAGCAGGGCTTGCAGAAGCGCGAACCCGGCCGTGTCATGGGGATTGCCGAGCATCATATCGTTTGAACGGATGATCACATGCAGGTTCAACCGATTACCGATGATATTTGCCGTCCAGCAAAACGGGCACGGCACATTCTTGCGCTTGGGCGCGCGCAGACCGTCGGAGGACGGATCCCACATCACGACCACCCCTTGACGCGAGGTCGGTTCCTCGCGCAGGTGCTCCACCAACTCCACAAGCTGGTCGCGCCCGAAATGCCGCCGCCACCGGTAGCCATAGGCGGCCTCAATGGTGCCGTCCTCTTCGGCAAAATCATCCCAAATCTTTGTGAATGGCCGCAGGAAATCCAGTTTCTTCTCCCCCGTAAGCATCCAGACGACCTCGGCGCAAAACAATTTGATCGGGATTTTTCGCAACGTGAGCAAGGGAAAACCGCTGGCGGGCTCCAGTTCAAAAGTCAATCCTGGCAAGGCGCGCGTGGAAAAACCGGTTCGCTGCGAAAACACTTCATCGCCATCGTCAAAAATGCGCGCAAGGGCCTGCCGATACGCAAGGTCGTAGCGGGTCATACGCAGGTAGTGTAGTCGCAGAGTAGCAAAGTAGCAAAGGGGTTGGTAAGCTATGGCCGTATGATTCCCCTGCCTGTGGACATCTACAAACGCCATCCGGACGCCTGCATGCCGTCCTACGCCTCGCCGGGCTCATGCGCATTTGACCTGTGCCCCATTGAGGACGCAACCATCGCCCCCGGGGAAATCGTGCGCTTGCGCACCGGCCTGGTCATCAAAGTCCCGTCCGGGTACACGCTACTCATCGCCGCGCGCTCATCACTCCCACGGCGTTATGGGTTGTGCGTCCCGCAAGGATTTGGCATCGTGGATAATGACTTTTGCGGACCGGACGACGAACTACTCATCCAACTCTTGAACTTCACACAGACCCCCGTGCGGATCCAAAAAGGCGACCGGCTCGTGCAAGGATTGTTGGTCCCGTTTGCGGCGGCGACGTTCCGTGAAATGGACGCACCCGCCTCTGCCAATCGCGGCGGTTTCGGTTCTACCGGATAATTTGCTATAATCTGTGCACAACAAAGGACGCTTCATCATGGTAGACGGGATCACCGGCAGTGGGAAATCCACCCTCCTTCGCGCGGTGGAGACCTGGGCTGAATCCTGCCATCACCGCGTGTTCCGACTGTCAGAGTGGACGCAGGACGTCCCGCCCCGCTTTGAAGATGTGGACGGGTACGATACCTATTTTACCTACGAACCCACGCGCACGTGGGTCGGTCGCGCAATCCGCTACGAACTCTCGCGCGAGGACGAACCCTACGGTGGCGAGGAATTGGCGCACGCGTTCGCGCTGGATCGGCAGATCATGTACCGGCGCCTCATCATTCCGGCGCTTGAAGCGGGAAAAACCATCATCCAGGACCGCGGCGTTTCGGCCTCGCTTGTCTACCAACCGATCATGCCACAGAACGTTCCGCTTGAAACGGTGATGGCGCTTCCGGGAAATAAACTCGCGCTTGAGCATCCGCCCACCGCGCTTGTGCTTGCCAAACTCCCGGCCGAGGAAGCCCTGCGCCGCATCCAGAGCCGTAAGGACGATTCCAAAGGAATATTCGGACAGTTGGAATTTTTAAAACGGTTGGAAACGCGGTTTGAAGAACCGTGGCTCAAAGAACTGTTTGAACAGCGCGGCACCCGGGTGATTGAACTGGACACGGCGGGAACCCTTGGAGAGACAACCAAACGTGCCCAACAGCTGGTGGATCATCTTCTCTCAACGTGTTAGGCCTTAGCTCGCTCCCCTATGCTCATCTCTATCGGACAGATCATTGACCAATCCTGGGAACAGCTGCGCGAGCGTTTCCAAGAGTTCATGCACATCTCCGGGTGGTTCCTCCTGCTTGCCATTTTCTATATCATCTCGCTCTCCCTGTATCCGAGCGCGAGCGCTCTGTGGTTTTCAAACGAACTCTCTTTCTCCGAAAACGCCGGCGTGTTTCTGTTCGCGCTGACCTATTACCTCGCCGCTCCCCTGCTCGGCCTGTGGGCGCTGATCGGCCTGTCCCGGCTTGGCCGCGCGGCGCTTGCCGGACGCGATGCGGATCCCAAAGCGGCCATCGCGGAAATCCGCCCGCGCTTTCTTCCGACCCTGCTGGTCTCCGTCCTGGTGGCCCTGTTGCTGTTGTTTGCAACCGTTATCGGCTTTGGTCCGTCCATCCTCCTTGCCACGTTGGGCGCGCTGACCGACGTCTCGGCGCTCATCGGCATCGCAAACATTCTGCTCATCATTGGCGTCTTTGTCTCGCTCATCCTCTCCTTCAAGTGGATGGTTGAGTACATGCTGGCTCCCTATGCTGTCATCCTGGAAAACAGTAAGGGGCAAAAGGCGCTCGCGCGTAGCAAAGAGCTGGTGCGCGGCCGCTTTTGGCAGGTCCTCGTGCGACTTCTGATCCCCAAACTCGTCTTTTTCGTGGTTGCGCTCATCTTGATGGCCGTTTTTTCCTACGCAATCAGCATCGTCTTGAACGCCGTGAGCGGACTCAATTTAGACCTACGCTTGCGCCTCGCCACCATGGTTGAATGGGTCTTGCCGATGGTGATTGTTGCGCTGAGCACTCCGCTATTTGTCCTCGCCGATGTCTTGCTGTATCGTTCCCTTGCGGAAAATTCATAGGAGGAGACCCGTGCTATGATTTCTCCTGTCGCGCTCATCGCCCAGTCCTTCGCCGATTACAAAACCGAAGCGCCCGTCCTGATCGGCTACTCCGCGTGGCTCCTCGTTCCGTTCGCGGCGTTCGTCCTGATCTCGCTGTTGCCCCTGACGCCGGTCGTCCAGGTGATCGCGTTTCTGCTCATCCTCTGTGAGCTTTTTTTGGTGATCTGGGTGACGATCGTCCTGATGTTCTACGCCTACGCCCACGCGCACGGACACGAAAAAAATATGGGCGCGTTTTCTGCGAAGACACGCACGCTCATGGTGCCGATTCTCACGGTCACACTTTTGCAACTGCTCATCTACATGGGTGGAATGATCCTCCTGTTGGTCCCGATGTTCATCTTCATCGTCTGGTTTTCCCTCGCGTGGTTTGCCGTACTCTTTGAAGGACGCCGTGGTCTGGAAGCGCTCGCCGCGAGCCGCGCGCTCACACGCGGACGGTTTTGGAACAGCGCCGCGCTCCTCTGGGGCGGACCCCTCCTCCTGTTCCTGCTCTACTCGGTTGTCCTCTCGCTCATCGTCTCCCTGATCGGAGCGGCGCAGGGATTGGACCCGGTAACACTGATGAGCGGGGAAATCCCTTTGTGGATTGAAATCCTAGACGCCATGGCACAGGTGTTACTCCTCCCCCTGTTTGCCATTTACCCAACGCGCGTCTATATCGCGCTTACGTCAACGGTTTCGCCGCCTTCATCCCGCGCGAACTAAAGACCACGGCGGGCTGGGCTCCTTGCCTCATGGTGAAAACTAGCCGCAGAGCCGTCGCCA
>VGKU01000055.1 GCA_016882235.1 Candidatus Parcubacteria bacterium | reverse complement strand
ATGTTCATCAACCACGTATTCTCACAACCGACGCGAGAGAACAACAGCGAAGTTTCGTGTCCTGGAAAGCTGGTTGATATTGACAAATACGCCCGCATCTGCCCATGATACGGAGCCGGGCGAGCGAAATGCGCCGCGGCGATACAGGGAGGACCACATGGCAAGCATGGACCCGAAGCAAACGCGTCCGGTGATCCGGAGCGTGGACGAGCTGATGGAGTGCTTCTTTGACATCCACACGAGCATTGAGGAGGCGCACGGCCTGCTCAACTTGCTCGGGAGCGCGCGCAGAGACAAGCATATCCCCGGCATCGGTCTTGTGGACCGGTCGCACCGCGTGAAGATCATCCAATTCCTGTGCGAGGCCGGAAACGAGGTGAGAACGCATCCGACGCTCGCGGACGACCTCGCGGATGAAGACCATCCGCGCGCCTACGCCCAACTGCGCCGCCGCGCGCGTGTCGTGCTCGTGCGCCACGCCATTCCGAGCCTGGACGTGTTCAACTACGACGACGAGCCCGACTTGACGGAGAGCCCGGAGCAGACCGTCGCTCGCTTCTTCGCGGAGAACCGAGAGCAGCACTGCGAGTGCCGCTACAACGTGCAGGATCTCCAGAAGGTGCGCGCGCTCTACGATCCGCCCCACGACACGTTCAATCCTACGGGATTTCGCGAGAGCTTCTACATCGCTCTGACGAACATCGGTCTGACCGACCTACTCGTCAAGCGCCGCGATATTGGCGCGATCCCTGTGCTCTCGGGACGTCTCGGTGAGTGCTTCTGGGCCGGAAAAGAGCTTCCGGGCGTTGACAAGCTCGTTCCCACCCCACAAGAAAGCTCGCTACCTGAAGGCTGGATGGATCGCGCCGAGTACTCTCAGCAGTACGCCGACGCGCTTGCCGCGACGGGTCACTGGGCGATCGCGCGCGCCATCGGAGCGATGAACGCCATCAGCGCCCGCGCCGGTTTCATTCTCGCGCACGCCGATCAGAAACGCAATCCGCGTATCTCTGAAGTGGACGCGCGCATTGCCGAATCGCTCGCATCCCTGTGCGCGATGGCATTGCACCTTGTCAACGGCGCCCGACGCGCGTGCAACAACGACTGACGCACGAGCTTCGTCCAAACACGTCCTCTTCCTGACCTCACTCTCGGGGTCATTTTTTTTCGACGGAGACGGTCCGTATCCAATAAAAAAACGAGATCTGAAGACCTCGCTTATTTCTGAACGAACCTTTGGTCCTCTAGGCGGGACACAGGATCACTTCCTGTCTGTTTACTCTGCCAATGCGTACGACGGCCCGGCGGTCTGCAAGTACTCCGGCCGGTCGGCTCGCACGAGCCCGAGCATGGCCGTTGCGCGTGTCACTGTTTCTAACGATTGTGCTTGTTGGGTGGTGATCTCGAGTTTCTGATTCAGGAGAGTTAACTCATGAATCTGGGACTCAAGCTCACGGATTTGATACCCGGTTGAGACGGAGCGATTGACTTGTACGATATAAATCGCCACAAGCACGAACAGCAGGGCGAGCGAAGCGATATTCAACCAACGAATATTCGTGTCAAACCAGCGCGCGATCGTGAACCGATTTGAAGAATAGGAAGAGGCAATGGAAGTCATACGGTGGGGTCGTATGGCGTAATGAGTTATACCTTTTGTGCAACGCGAAGTTTGGCGCTACGGGAACGCGGGTTGCGTGTGATCTCCTCGCGCGTCGGCACGATCGGCCTGCGCGTCACCATCGAGAGATCACGACGCTCTTTTAAAAACGTCTTGATGACTCGATCTTCAAGGGAGTGAAACGAAATCACCGCGATTCGTCCGCCCGGCTGGAGAAGATCTATCAGATCAGGAAGGGCGCGCGAAAGCTCGCCCAACTCGTCGTTAACGGCCATGCGCAATGCTTGGAACACGCGCGTAGCCGGATGGATCTTCCCGCGCCGCGGAATCACCTTCTGCACACACTCGGAGAGATCTTGCGTCTGTTCAAACAGACGCTCTTTTCGCCGCGCGATGATCGCTTGGGCAATCTCGCGCGCCTTTGGCTCTTCGCCGTACTGCCGAAACACACGTGCCAGTTCATCCTCGCTCCACGCATTCACGATGTCCGCCGCCGTCTCTCCGCGCGACTGGTTGTAGCGCATATCAAGCGGGCCGTTGTGCTGGAACGAGAACCCCCGGCCCGGGTCGTCCACATGCGCGGAGCTGAACCCAAGGTCGAGCAGAATCCCGTCCACACGCGCGAACCCGTTCGCGAGAGCGTGACGTTTGACGTGTGCGTAACTGTCGTGGATGAACACGACCGCATCGCCGAAACCTGCGAGTCGCTGTTTTGCGATCGCGAGGTTCGCCGCGTCGCGGTCTATGGCGAGCAACCGGCCACTCGATTGACGGACCACAGGGGTGACACGTTGAAGGATTGCTTCGGCGTGTCCCCCCTGCCCCACGGTACCGTCAATGAAAGATCGGTTCGGCTCCGGATCGAGGTACTCAAGGACCTCATTCAGGAGGACTGGAATATGGTTGAACATATTTGGGCCACAGTCCTCCATACGCGCCGGCAACTACCGGCGTATTGGGCAGCCGATGATGCGGTCTGTCACAACCGCACGCTCCGCCGTCCACAGGGTCATGGGGTCAGGTCGTCGATTGTCGCACTGACCCCATCCTCTAAAAGCCTAATTCTCCGAGCTTTTCCGCGACGCTGTCCGCGTCGCTTTCCACCTTTTTCTTGTACGCCGCCCACTTCTGCTCATCCCAAATTTCCAAGCGGTTGTACAAACCGGCCAGGACGATATTCTTTTTCATCCCGGCGTACTCCCGGAGGTATTCCGGCAACACGGCCCTCCCCTGTTTGTCCAATGCCACATCCATTGCGCCCGCAAGCATGAGTCGGGCGAACGCGCGGCTATTGGACTGCCCCAGGGGCAAATTCGCCAAACGTTCGGCGAGCTTGTCCCACTCCTCCTTGGGGAACAGGAAGAGGGACGTGTCCAAACCTCTGGTCACGACCGCTCCTTTGGCAAGCTGTTTGCGAAACTTCGTGGGAATCGCAATCCTGCCTTTGTCGTCGAGCGCGTGTTTGTATTCGCCGATGAACACAAGCG
Organism: Candidatus Parcubacteria bacterium; assembly: GCA_016882235.1. Classification (GTDB taxonomy): domain Bacteria; phylum Patescibacteriota; class Patescibacteriia; order UBA9934; family GWF2-40-263; genus VGKU01. Next base: position 659 of record VGKU01000055.1, on the reverse strand, counting down.
GTCGTGAGAGTGAATTAGCTCATTTGAAACAAAAGTGAGCATCGCTCCGTCGGGAAATCCCGTTTGAGCAATCCCCACTTTCTTCCACTCAAAACCATTCTATTCCACTGCAAGACACACGTCAACACAAGGAACCATTTTTCTGCATCTCATTTTTCGCTTATTTAAGCAAAAATAAAAACAAGCCCATCGGCTTGTGGATAAATATAGACGGGACAAAGGGATAACGATCCCTTCGATATGCTCAGGGAATATTTGGGTGATGCCTAGTCACAGGATGAAGCCTGATCCCATTGGTCACCATGATTTCAACCTTGGAAAATAATGCTCTATCACGACAGGTGTGAGGAGATACGAAAGACTTCCATCATCCCACACATCAACCGTGGCGATCAGACTGCGATTCTGTTCCTCACCACGTTGGTCAAACACAAAATTTCCAAGCGAATAAAAAATCAATTTGTCTTTATACCGTTCCACCGGTTGCAGAACGTGTGGGTGATGTCCGAAAATCACATCCGCTCCAGCATCCACCAGTGTGTGTGCCAACTGAACCGTAGCCTGTTCTGGGACAGGCTGATACTCCTCTCCCCAATGCATAGACACGATCACCATATCGTGAGTCTGTTTCGCAGAGTTGATCGCATCCGCTATTTTTT
>VGKU01000054.1 GCA_016882235.1 Candidatus Parcubacteria bacterium | reverse complement strand
TTCCCGCACCAACCCTTCCAACGGCGTTTCGTTTGGCTCCATCCGGCCGCCGGGCAAATCCCACACGCCTTTACTTTCGGCATGGTCACCCACACCGGAATCGCGCACGAATAATACTTGCCCTTGCGGATTAACGAGAACCCCTTTGTTTGCAACAAATTTTTTTTCCATAGAACGTGAGGGAAACACAACGAGCGGGTATCCCGTGACAAAACCCGCTCCGAATGGATCGTGCCGACCCTAGGGGACGATCACAAACATCGGCTCGTCCGCCCGCACTTCGCGCGCGTCCATTTGTTTGCGCACGCCGTCATAGCGCACCGTCTGCACACGACCTGACACCGAGAGCGGCAGTTTTACCCCGTCCCAAGCGACAAATATCACGCGATCTGAAAATGTAAACTTGATCAAACTGTTCTGACCGATCCACTCCGCTTTTTCAAATCCATCCATGAGTTCTACCACCCTTGCAAACGTCTGTTCCGCCAGGTCGCCCGGCCCGCCGCTCGGGTCATGCCGGCCCACATCAAACACGCGCGCCGCGCCGTTCGCAAACGCCTGCGCGTACCCAACGAGCGTCATGCGCGCTTTCTGTTGTTCGTCCCATTGGAAGAAACGCGAACCCACGAGCGCCTCGGTAATCCAAAACGATGGCTGTAAAAATCCGTTCTGGACCAGAAACTCATGGTACTCCTTGGCATAAAATTGGTCGGACGCGCCAAGGGAATGGATGTTAAATACTTCGACCCGTTCGCGTTCGCTCGTGAACACCTCCTCCCAAAATGCCCGTCCAAATTGATGCATCGCGGCCATCCCACCAAACAGGAGGGTTGCGTCCGGATCCGCCTGTTTGATTTGCGCATACGCCAACCGATACACCTCCGCGTAGGCGGACGGCCCACTCTGGAAAAATGATAATTCGCTCGTCTGCAAATCCGGCTCGTTGCCGATCTCCCAATGCGTGATGCCGTAACGGAGGCCCGGCATATCATCCGCGCCGTCGCCATCGTACCGTTCAACGACGGCGTTCACCCACTCGTCAAACGATTCATTGTGACACACGTTGCGCAGCCAAACCTGCTCATCGCCAAACGGATGTTTCACTGTTGATTCGTTGGAATGACATCGCGCCTGGTCCCACTGCGCAAACGGCCATAGCGTGGCGAGGAGAGCTTGATCGCGCTCCTGCCAATACGTCACGACGCGATCGGCTTCGCTCCAATCGTAGACATCTTGTTCAATCTCTATCTGATCCCACCAAAACGGCCCGGGATGCGGACGCACCCAGCCGCCCTTGATGTCGCTCTCGGTTACGGCGCCTTCAACCAGGCGGCCAAAACGGGATGCACCGATCTGATCGGGTGCGACCGCGCGCGGCGCGCAACCAGCGCCAAGAAGGAGAAGCACTACAAGGACGGAAAGACATTTTTGCATAGCAGGAGGAGGTCGTTGTGAAAAATCGCGAGGCCGGTACAGCCATCGTGAGCTGGTTGCGGCCAAGAGACCCTCTGACACACGCGGGGTCCATGGCCTCGCCATGAGCGATGTTAGGGATGTTTTATCTTCACGCGCGACCCCTGTTCCGTATCCTCCACCAAAAACCCCTCCGCCTCAATTTCGCGGCGCAAGCGATCGGATGCGTCCCAATCGTTTTGCATGCGCGCTTCTTCGCGCTTGACGATAAGCGCGCGCACCTCCTCCGGCACGGAACACGGCTTGGCAACAAAGGCATCCAACCCGAGCCCAAGCACGGCGTCAAATTTCAACAGCGACTGCGCTTTCCCCGCGCTGGGAAGCGCGGCATCGTCCACCATCTCCCACACGACCGCAAGCGCTTGGGGCGTGTTGACGTCGTCGTTGAGCGCAGACAAAAACCGTTCTTCATATGCGGCACAGCCGATGTTCGGCGCGTCCCATTCGCGCGCGGTTTCTTGCAATCGCCAAAGCGCATGTTGCGCACCGCGCAGAGCGTCCCATGTAAAGTTCAATTTCGTCCGGTAATGGGCGACCAGCGTGAGATAGCGAAAAGCGAGCGGCTCACATCCCTCGGCGATCACATCGCGCAGGGTATACAAGTTGCCAAGCGACTTGCTCATCTTGCCGCCGTCCATCGTCAAAAATTCACTATGCATCCAGAACCGCGCTTCGTTCACGCCGCAACAGCCAACCGATTGCGCGATCTCATTTTCGTGATGAACCGGAATGTGATCCACCCCGCCGGTGTGAATATCAAACGGAAACCCGAGGTAGGCGCGCGACATCGCAGAACACTCCAGGTGCCAGCCCGGAAACCCCGTTCCCCATGGCGACTCCCATTCCATTTCGCGCTTCGCCCCTTCCGGCGAAAACTTCCACAGCGCAAAATCCGTCGCGTTTCGTTTTTCTTTCATCTCCACGCGCGCGCCGGCTTTTTTCTCTTCCGGCTTCTGGCCCGAAAGCGCGCCATAGTCCGCCAGTTTGGCTGTATCAAAATACACGCCGTCAGAGGTGGAATAGGTGAACCCATTGCGTTCAATCTGCGCGATCATTTCTTTCTGCTCTTTGATGTGCTGAGTCGCGCGTGGATACTCGTCGGCCGGAAGAATATTCAACCGCGCGATATCCTCCATGAACGCCGTCGTATATGCCTCGGCAATTTCGTACGCCGTTTTGCCTTCACGCCGGAGCGCGACAAGCATCTTATCCTCACCGTCGTCCCCATCGCCAACGAGATGCCCGACATCCGTAATGTTCATGATCAAACGCGTGTGGAACCCGTTGTACGCGAGCACACGGCGCAAGATATCCGCAAACAAAAACGCGCGCATGTTGCCGATGTGCGCATAGTCGTACACGGTCGGGCCGCAGGCGTACATGCCAGCCTCGCCCGGGTTGAGCGGTTCAAACGGTTCCTTGCGGCGGGTCAGGGTGTTGTAGAGGTGAAGCATAGTCCCCATGAGTATAACAAAAAAACTCCCGGCGACAAGAAAAACTCCCTCCAGAAGGCCGTGGCAAAACGGGATGAGATTTCGTTGAACGGGCCGCTGATCCACACGAACGCTCCTGAAATGGAGGGTGGGCAAGGTTCATGGGCGCCCGTGAGACGAAAGTTCGCCGGTGTTGCCCGGCCCTAATCATCATAATTTCTCCCCATGATCACCATTGCCAAAACCGGCAAGGAAACCCAAATCGCGCGGGCGAGATCGCTGGCAAAAAAGCTTTGGGTGATGGGGGAGAGAACGTTGGAAAGATTGGCTGGGAAAAAAGATAACGTCACGCTGATGAGCAGACCGACATGGAGGAAGGAAAAAATCATGACCTGCCAGAGTGGACCTTGCGCGGCCGCGTGGCCGAGTGTGCGCAGAAGCGCGGAATGGGAGAGAAAAAAGAAAAGGAGGATGAAGACGCCGAGGAAGACGCTGATGCGCAGAGCAAAGGCGTCGTTGACGGAGATATTGGCGGTGAACGCGTTGATGAACGGAATGTAATTGACGATCGCGAGCGCCATGTAGATGGAAACGAGAATCACGATGATGCGATCGCGGCCGAGCGAGATGCCGTAGATAAGCGACGCGACAATGAAAAAGAGAACGATAAAAAGATCCCAGCTCGGGTTGAGCCAGTTCACATTTTGAATCGCCCTCACCGCCGGGCCCGCATCAATGAGCGCCGTTTGGAGCATATCCTCCTAGAATGATCACAGTATATCACGACAAGACGTGGGTCGCCAGATGTTCATCAACCACGTATTCTCACAACCGACGCGAGAGAACAACAGCGAAGTTTCGTGTCCTGGAAAGCTGGTTGATATTGACAAATACGCCCGCATCTGCCCATGATACGGAGCCGGGCGAGCGGAATTGCCGCGGCGA
>VGKU01000053.1 GCA_016882235.1 Candidatus Parcubacteria bacterium | reverse complement strand
GATGTTCAATTCGTAGTCCAGCCGTTCGTTCATCGCGCTTGTGAGCGGCCCTTCTTTTTCTGCGAGCTGGCGCGTTGCGCGTTCGGTCAGTACCTCCCGGAACGATTTGTCCGATGGAATCTCAAAGTTCGGAAAATTCCAGGCGCCGAGGGTCAACTCCAGATGGCAACGTTCCGCGATCACGTGGGTGTTTTCAATCGCCTCGGGCACGTCCGCAAACCGTTCGGCCATATACTCGCCACTCACGACACTGGCGTCGTAATCGTACTGATTCTGGCGATCAAACTGGTCAAGCGTCTTGGCTCCCTTGATGCAGTTCAAAATCTTCCATGCCTCCACGTCATCGGGCTTCAGGTAGAAACTATTTTTGGTCGCGACAAGGGGGATGCCTGTCTCGCGCGACAGGTCAATCAACCGCGCATTGGTGCTTTGCTGTTCCGCGATTTCCGGCCGGTCCACCAATTCCAGATAAAAATTCCCCTCGCCAAACAGGTCTTGATAGGCGCGCGCGGCCGCCTTTGCCTCGTCAAATCTTCCGAGGTGAAGATGCTCGTCAATCTCGCCTTGATGTCCGCCTGAAAGGGCGATCAGGCCCTGCGCATACGTGCGGAGCACCTCTTTGTCAACGCGCGGCTTGTAATAGAACCCCTCCAGAAACCCAATGGAAGAAAGGGCGATCAGGTTGCGGTAGCCCTCCTCGTTTTGCGCAAGCAGGACAAGCCGGTTGGGCTTGGTGTCAATGCGCGCGCGCTTGAAATGCCGCCCTTCGCGCGCGAGGTACGCGTCCATCCCGATGATCGGTTTGATCCCCGCGTCTTTTGCTTTCTCGTAAAACTCAATGGACCCGTAGAGCGTCCCATTGTCCGTGAGCGCCACCGCGTCCATTCCCATCGCCTTGACATGGGAAACAAGCTCTTTGATTTTTGGCAGAGCCTCAAGAAGCGAGTAATGCGAACGGGTGTGGAGATGGACGAAGGGGGACATAGTGGTCATCCTGAGCGTAGCGAAGGATCTCGTATTCGTAAAGCGATCTAAAAACGCGCTCGCAAGCGCGTTTGTGCAATCGCGGGCGACAGCCCCTGCTACTCTTTTAATTTTTTCTTCCCTTTCCCCACCTTCTTGTCCATCCAATACTCCATCCCCTTGGCCGCCAGTTGCACCACCACTCCCATGGAAGACGTCGCCGATTCAAACCGCTCCCGGATGCCGGTGAGCGCCGCCTCTACCTTATGCAGGACCTCGCGCCCTTCCGAGACTGCATCGTTGATATGACGCAACATCGTGGCCGCCTGCCAGATGAGCCAGAACAGTGCGGCGGTAAACCAGAGCACGCAAAATGCGAGCACGATATAGAGAATGTCGAGTGGAGAGAACATATCCTCCTAGAGAAAAATAATTCGCTTTCTGCCTATGACCTCATGATAGCACCAAACGCGTTTGTCAGCACGCCGCGGAGGGTTTCCATCTCCGCATCCGCCTCGCGGGCCTCCAGCGTGCGCTCATCTGAACGGAAGGTGAGGTGCAAGGCGAGCGACTTTGTCCCCTCCTCCATCCCGCCTCCGCGATACACGTCAAACAGTTCCACGGCGTCCACAAGCGAACTGGACTTCTTGATGAGCGCGACCACTGTTTCATACTCTACCCGTTCCGCCACGACAAACGCCAGATCGCGTTTGACCGACGGAAACGTCGGGATCGGCTGGTACGATTTGGCCGTGGAAAACAACGGGACGAGCGATTCAAAATCCAGTTCCACAAGCACCGTCTCCACATCCAAACCAAACGCGCGCATGAAATCGTCGGACACCTGGCCGATCGTCCCGACCGTCCGCTTGCCAAGCAGGAGCTTGGCACTGCGTCCGGGATGCCAGTGGGGTGCACCCACCAGACGTTCAAACGAAAGCTCGCCCACGCCCATCTCACGCATCAACCTCTCCACAAACCCTTTCGCCTCCAAAAACGCCTGCCGGCCATCCTTGCCGTACACAGCCATCACCAGACAGAGCGGCTCATCGAGCAGATCGCCCTTGTGAAGAAGATACACCGGCGCGAGTTCAAACAAGGCGGCGCTGGGAACGCGCGACTGATTCGCCTCCACCGCCGTCAGGAGGCTTGGGATCAGCGAGGGACGCATGAACGCCAATTCAGAAGACAACGGGTTGCGCAGTTTCACCGCATTGTCCGCGTTGAACCCACCATGCTCCAGCTGTGCCTCGGACACAAAACTGTAACTATACATCTCGGTCAAACCCATGCCGGCCAGCGCGCGTTTCGCGCGCCCGGTCCACACCAGCGCCGAGACCTGACGCCCTTGGGGAAGCGCCCCTTCCGGAAGGACAGACGGAAAACGGTCGTACCCATACATGCGCGCGATCTCCTCGGTAAAGTCCACGCTGTTTTCTATGTCGTGATCACGCCAAAACGGAATCGTCACTTGGCCATCGTGGACCTCAAAGCCCAGGCGCGAGAGAATGTCTCGCATTTCTTTGTCGGTCAACTCCACGCCCATGAGCCGCTTGGCCGCTTCGGGATCAAACGGAAACGTGTGCGGTGTGTACGCCGTTGCCTGTTCAACCATCACCTCCGAAATCACCGTGCCGCCCGCGAGTTCCACCATCAACTCAACCGCGCGCTCAAGCGCTGGTCCCGTTGCTTGGGTTGACAATCCTTTCTCAAACAACAGTTGCGAATCCGAAGTGAGATGAAGGGAACGCGCTGTGCGGCGAACGGACACCGGATCAAACGTGGCCGACTCCAAGAGCACGCGCGTTGTTCTCGGCGTGGTGCCGGTCGCTTCCCCGCCCATGACGCCGGCGATCGCCACGGCTTTTTTCGCGTCCGCGATCACGAGCATGTCGTTGGACAACGCGTAGGTTTTCCCGTCCAGCGCCAAAAATTTCTCGTTCCTTTTGGCCTTGCGCACGATGATCTTTTCCCCTTCCAATGTATCCGCATCAAACGCATGCAAAGGCTGGCCGTATTCGTGCAAAACAAGGTTGGTAATGTCCACGACATTGTTAATTGGACGATGGCCGGCAAGCAAGAGTTTCTTCTGCACCCACCATGGCGACGGCCCCACCTTGAGGTTGTCTATCAGAACGGCTGAATACTTGGGACAGAGTTTCGGTTCCTTGATCTCCAGGACACAAGTCCCTCGAGATCCCGCGACGTGCTGGCGCTCGCGGAGCATGACAGGTGTTGCTCCCAACACCGCCGCGCCCTCGCGTGCCTGCCCGATAATGGACAGACAATCCGGCCGGTTGCTCGTCACTTCTATATCAAAAATCGTGTCGTCCAACTCAAGCGCTTTTGCGATCGGCGTTCCGGGCTTGGCATCGGTGAGCGCGGTGAGATCCCAAATGTCTTTTTCACCGGTCGCGAGTTTTTCAAACCCGATCTCTTCGACCGCGCAGATCATTCCGTAACTCTCCACGCCGCGGATGGTCGTCTTCCCCAGTTCAACCAGCTCGCCTTCGCCATGCCATTTCACGCGCGCGCCCGGCAAGCCGACGACCACGCGCATTCCTTCAGCCAAATTCAACCCGCCGCACACGATGTCCACCGTCTCTTTGCCGATGTCCGTGACGGCCACGCGCAGTTTGTCCGCGTTTGGATGCGCCTTGAGTTCCTTCACGACACCAACCACCATCTTGTCAAATCTCTCCGCAAGGTTGTCCATCCGTTCAACCGAATTCCCCACCGCGGTCGTTTTCTTCGCAAACGCTTCCGCAGACAAATCCGTATGGAGGTATTCTTTGATCCAGTTGTAGGAAGCGAGAATATGCATACAGGTGACAAGGACCAGCCGTCCCGAGGACGCGCGTCTCTTGTCAGAGGCCACAGCGGCGAACAGTCCGCCAGCCCAAGACAAGGCACACGGTCCCATTCCAGGTTGAAATT
>VGKU01000052.1 GCA_016882235.1 Candidatus Parcubacteria bacterium | reverse complement strand
GAAGCGTATGCGAATCCTCGGCATTGATTACGGTGAGAAAAAAATCGGTCTGGCGTTTGGCGACAGCGACACGCACGTGGCTGTACCCTTAGAAGTGGTGTCAAACGTGGGGGCGGATACGATTCGTCTTTTTGCCGAGCGCGTGGTACGCGAGGATATAGATGTCATTGTGGTGGGTGTCCCGCTTTCCACAAGCGGTCATCACGGGCCCGAACAATTGGAAAAAACCCGCGCGTTCATCCGCGAGCTGGAGCGCGCGGTTTCGGTTCCGGTCGTGGAGGAAGACGAATCGTATACAACGGCGGAAAGCATCCGGCTCCAGCGCGAGGAAGGAACGCAGGCAAAGGAAGACGCGCTTGCGGCAATGTTGATCGTGCAGGCGTATTTGGAGCGGTAAAGGGGTCAGGTCTGGCTCCTGACGTATGGCCACCCTTCATTCCACCTTGGGCATCGTGCTTTCCCGGCGGGATTTTCGCGAGGCTGACCGGATCTATTCGGTTTTAACACCCACGCGCGGCAAGCTAGAACTGCTCGCCCGCGGGGGGCACAAGCCGCTCGCGAAACTCACGCCCCACCTTGAGCTTGCGGCCGAAGCGGATTTGTTATTCGTGCATGGGCGGACATTTCTGACGCTCGCGGGCGTAGAGAGGCGCCGGCAGTTTATGGGGACACGGACGACACTTGGGGAACTCTTGCTGATCCAAAATAGTTTGTCGCTCGTGGATTTGGCCGTCCGTCCAGAGGAACGTGATCCGTTGTTATACGCGCTTGTCGTGAATTGGCTTGCGTTTGCCGGAAGCACCGGCGCGCTCTCGGACGAGCGCGGCGCGTTCCTCCTCGGTTCGTTTTTGCTCAAACTGATGTCTGCGTGCGGCTACCGCCCGGAGCTCTGTGTCTGTCTTGCCTGCCGCTCGCCCGTTGCGCCTGGGGGGTACCGATGGCACGCCCTCAAAGGCGGAGTGGTGTGCGAAGCGTGCGCGGTTGCGCAGGAAGACCAGTGGTTCCATGCAAGACGTATTGAGGACGCGACGCTCAAGCTTTTGCGGTTCGCGCTGGTGGAGCCGTTTGGGAGCCAACTGCGGCCAACACTCTGCGAGCAGGACAGTGAACGGTTCCATGAGGCGTTGGAGTCGTATCTGATTACCCACTTTCCGGTCATTCCCTCTGTGTCCATTCGGGGAGCATGCGTGACGACGCTTGTGGCCGCTTGAGCGAACCGAAGGATCTACGAGCGAGCGCTTGCAAAGCGGGGCGGAAATGCGCTAAAGTCCAAGACGACAGTGAGGGAAACAGGTTACAGATTGGGCACGCAGGCACAGAGAAACCCTCTATCCTGATAGACGGTCGTGATAAGCCGGAGGGCACAACGGCGACCAGTCCGTTGGCCCGTAGGCAGATGACGATCGTCCACCCACGATTGGTTTTTTATGACGTTTATTTCAGCGATCGGTTCTCGTGTTGGAGAGGAAATTGAACTGAAAGGGTGGGCGTATAATTTCCGCTCCAGCGGAAAAATTTTCTTTTTGCAGCTGCGCGACGGTTCCGGGAGAGTCCAGGTCGTCTATGCGCAGGACGCTCTCGCGCCGGCGCACTGGGATGCGTTGAGGTCGCTGCGGATTGAATCATCCGTTATCGTGCGCGGCACCGTGAAAAAGGATGACCGTTCGCCGACCGGTTTTGAGCTGGACGGAACTTCGTTTGCCCTCATTCAGCGCGCGCCGGAAGATTATCCGATTGGAAAGAAAGAGCACGGGCCGGACTTTTTGCTGGATGAGCGTCATTTATGGTTACGAAGCGAGCGGCAGTGGGCGATCCAACGCGTGCGCAACACCATCATCAACGCCACCTTCGCCTATTTCAACGAGAACGGTTTTATCAAGTTTGATACGCCCATTTTGACGCCCACGTCGTGCGAAGGCACCACCGAGCTCTTTGAAATGCCGTATTTTGACGAGGAACAGAAAGCCTATCTCGCGCAGTCCGGACAGCTCTATCTGGAGGCGGGGATCATGGCGCTGGGCCGATGTTTTGATTTTGGGCCGGTGTTTCGCGCGGAAAAGTCTAAAACGCGACGGCACCTCGCCGAATTTTGGATGATGGACGCCGAGGCCGCGTTTGTGGAGCACGAAGGAAACATGCACATCCAAGAGGAACTCATTCTACGGATTGTGAAGGAGGTTCTTGAAAAAAATGCGTACGAGCTGAGGGTGCTTGAGCGCGATGTGGAGCCGCTCAAAAAGGTTCAGGCGCCGTTTGTCCGGCTGACGCACCAAGAGGCTGTGCGTCAACTGCGCGCACTTGGTTCGGACATCGGCGAGCGCAGTGATCTGGGCGCCGACGATGAGACGATGTTGACGGAGCAGTATGAGCGTCCGATTTTTATTGAAAAATATCCGGCAGAGGTCAAAGCGTTTTATATGAAGCGCGATCCAAGCGAACCGGACCGCGCGCTCAACAACGATTTGCTCGCCCCCGAAGGGTTCGGCGAGATCATCGGCGGATCCCAGCGCGAGGACCACCTAGAGACCTTGCTCGCGCGGATCGATGAACACCGGCTGTCGCGCGAACCGTTTGAATGGTATCTTGATTTGCGTCGGTACGGTTCGGTCCCGCATTCCGGTTTCGGCTACGGACTCGAGCGCATCGTCGGCTGGATCTGCGGCCTGCATCATGTGCGTGAAACAATTCCGTTTCCAAGAATGATGAATAGGTTGAAGCCGTAAAACATATGCACACCCCCATTGACCACATTCCCTCACGCATCGGCCAGTCCGTTCAGCTCTCTGGCTGGGTGCATCGCATCCGGCGCATGGGCGACAAGCTCGTGTTCGCGGATTTGCGCGACAGCTCCGGCATCGCCCAAGTTGTTTTTTATAAGCCGGATCTGGACGAATCAACCACGGCGTTGGTGGACGAACTGCGTCCGGAATGGGTCATTCGCGTTGAGGGAATCGTGAATCAGCGCCAAGAGAAACAAGTGAACGCAAACCTGCCAACGGGAACTGTTGAAGTGGGGGTGAAGACGCTTGTCGTGCTCAATCGCGCGCACACGCCGCCGTTTGAAATTGATGGCGATACGGCGAGTGTGGATGAAGCGCTTCGCATGAAGTACCGTTATCTGGACCTGCGCACCGAGCGTTTGCAAAAGAACATGCGTTTGCGAAGCGCGTATGTGCAAGCGTGTCGTCAGTATTTGCTCGGGGAGCGGTTCGTGGAAATAGAAACCCCTTACCTCACACAGGCGACGCCGGAAGGTTCCCGCGATTTTGTTGTGCCTTCGCGCCTCCAACCGGGCACGTTTTTCGCCCTGCCGCAGAGTCCCCAGCAGTACAAACAGCTCCTCATGGTCGCCGGCTTTGAGCGATATTTCCAGCTGGCGCGCTGTTTCCGCGACGAGGATCCGCGCGCGGATCGCGGCTTTGAGCACACGCAAGTGGATCTGGAAATGAGTTTTGTGGAGCGCGAGGATGTCATGCAAACCGTGGAAGCGATGGTTACGCACGCGGTAGAATCGCTCGGGTTTACGCTCAAGGAAAAACCGTTTCCGCGTCTGACGTATGGGGAAGCGATGGCGCGTCACGGCGCGGACAAGTTTGACCTTCGCTCGGCAGAAGAGAAACAGAAGGGCATCCTTGCGTATGCGTGGGTGGTGGACTTTCCGTTTTTTGAGCGCGACGCGAAGTCGGGACGATGGACATTCACGCACAATCCGTTTTCCAATCCTCTGCCGGCATTTCAAGAAGATCTGTTGGCCGGCCGCAATATTGAGAATATTTTGACCTCGCAGTACGACCTCGTCTGCAACGGCTACGAGGTGGGTGGAGGGAGCATCCGCGCGCACGAGCCGGCCGTGCTGGAGGCGACGTATAAAATTATGGGATATAACGAGGAGGAGACCCGCCATTCCGTCGGACACATGCTTGAGGCGCTCCGTTTTGGCGCCCCGCCGCACGGCGGGATCGGTATGGGGGTGGAACGCACCGCCATGATTCTGACGGGC
>VGKU01000051.1 GCA_016882235.1 Candidatus Parcubacteria bacterium | reverse complement strand
TCAAGGACATGGTAGGCGTACCGATGCGTATCGATCACGGTGCGCAACTGTTCCACCCGTTTTTTTGCCCTGTTCTTCTCCATAGTCAGATGTCCTCAACGTGTTCAAGAAAAAAGCTGGAGATAGCCCCGAAGCGGGGCGTCCCCTACAAAGAGCATCACGGCCGTAGAAAGTGTTAGAAAGGTTCCAAACGGAAGTGGCGTCTTGCGCTGTGCTTTTTTTGCCGCATACAGGACGATGCCCACAACGGCGCCGAGTACATAGGCAAGAAAGACAGCGACAACCCCCTGCTCCAGCCCGAGCGCAAAACCCATGAGCGCCCCCATGCGAATATCTCCTCCGCCGATCCATTCCCCACGCGAGAGCGCGAACTGTACGGAAAAAAACCCGGCAATCACGATGACACCCCAGAGCATGGAAGACGCATCCACGCTGTGCGTCCAGAGGTTGAACAAGGCGGTGAGGACCATCGCCGGAACTGTAAACCGGTCCAGAATGGCCATGTGTTTGAGGTCGTACACGAAAATCACGACTAAAAACGAAAGCAGGATCCAATCTCCAAGCAGGGCGTACGCCGCCTCAAGGGATGCGATGGGAGCCGCCTGCAAATAAAAAAGGAGAAACAGCATCGCTGTGGCAAGCTCAACGAGCGGATATTGCCAGCTGATCGCCGTCTTGCACCGCCGGCACCGGCCGCGCAGCACCAGAAAGCTGACGATCGGCACGAGATCCACAAACCCCAAGGGCGTTTCGCACGACCGGCACTTGGAACGGCCGCGCAGAACGGTTTCCTCCTCATGGGTGCGGAAAATGGCGACGTTGAGAAAACTGCCAACGGCCAGGCCAAGAAGAATAACAATGGCCAACATAGGATTCAAACCTCTGCAAATGTCGATGAGATTTGCTTGAATAGTGTACCACAAAGGCGGGGTGAGGACCCCGCCTTTATCCGTCCGTTCTTACCGCGTGCAGGTTCCTGCCTCCATCCCGTCTGGCGTTGCGCAGTTCACACCTTGCTGTAATTTCGCCGGCTCCAAACCGTTCTCCAGTTCAAAATGGATGACATAGCCATCTCCCTCATCCTGCTGAGTGTAACAAAAGGCGTTGCGAGGCGGCTCGCCGCAGACCACAAGATCGGACAGGCCATCAGAATAGATGCCAGGGACATACCGCAACAGGACGGCCTTCTCCGCCGAACAATCCGCGCGAAATCCCGTGACGGATAGACACGCACTTTGCGCGGCATCTCCAAGCGGGAGCACGTCCCCCTGCGGATACGCGTTGTTCTCATTGAAATAATCCTCGAGTGCCGACTGAAGCTGGCGCACATTCGCAATCCGCGTCGCGTCGCGCTGTTTTGATCTCGCGGCATTCACCGCCACCGCCGCAAAGACGGCCACCAGTGCGATGATCGCCACCACGACCAAGATCTCAAGCAAGGTGAAACCTTTTTTTTCTAGGGTGTTCATAGTGTTGATGTTGCTGGGAAAGCCCGTGGAACCCGCGGACGCGTGTGCGCGGAGAGATCACAACGGTTGCAGAGGTTCTATTCTATGTCGCGCATCGCCAGCCCGACCGCCACGCTCATCCTCGGCCCGATCTCTTCCAAAACGACCGAAAGATCCTTCGGGTACGCAACGCGCGCCCACGGATTGCCGCGATAGACATTGAGATTGAGCGTACTGGACAGTTGTTCAAGCAAACCGGGCAAATGAGAAGAGCCGCCTGTCAAAATAATTTTCTCAACGGTTTTCGCTTCCGTCAACTCCATGTCAGCGTACAGTTGAAACACATAACGGATCTCGTTGAGCAGGGGCTGGATGATCGCGTCCAAGAGCGGTAGTCCCTGCGCGCCGTGTTCATCTGGGCTGGGCGAACCGACATCGAGCTTCATGTTTTCGGCCTCTGCGATATCCACATCCAGCAGAGATTGGATGCGGCTCGTTAACAAATCGCCTCCCAGATTCACACTGCGCGTCACAAACGGGATGCCTTTTTCCGCGATCGTCAGGTTGGTGCGGCGAGCCCCGAGATCAATCAACATAATGGGGCTGCGATCTTTACCGATGAGCGACCGAATGAGCGCAAATGATTCTGTATCCAACGTCTTCAGCTGAAGTTTGGCCGCCTTGAACATCTCAAGATACTTCTGGACGAGCGTCTTGGCCGCTCCCGTCACCAATACCTGCGCATACGTTTCTCCCTTGGTCGCCTTCTCATCTCCGCCCAAAAACGTGGAATAGGTAATCATCTCCGAAAGTGGGAGCGGCGAGAGTTTCTCCACTTCGGCGTCAATCGTTGGTTTGAGCGTTTTGCGATCCTTCGCAGCCGGCACGGACAGAATCGTTGAAAAAATATTTGAAGTTGGCAGGGCGGCCATGGCGTTTTGGGCGCGGCAACCAGCTTCTTTATACACCCGCGACAATAATTCGCCCGCGACAGCCGGTTGATCAATCAACAGCTCCCCGTCCGATGAGATCGGCAGTTCGCCGTAGCCGTAGGTCATCAAATGCGCGCGTCCTTTCTCGCTTGAAAGTTCCACCAGTTTGATACTGCGCGCGCCGATATCCACGCCGAGCGTTCCTCCTTTTTGTTGTTTGCCGAAGAGCGCCATAGTCACAGGACAGTATACCACTATGCGCGCGCGTCGAGAACCTTATTGACGAGCGCATCCGCTTCTTTGTTTCGTGCGCGGCGCACATGGGTGAAGGTGACGCGCTCAAACGCGTGCAACAAATTCTTCACTTCTAAAAACCGTTTGGCGATCCCTTCGTCCTTCACTTTATACTGGCCGTTCAATTGCCGCATGGCGAGTTCTGAATCCATGTACAACTCCACCCGACGTGCGCCCAGTTCGCGCGCGCGTTCAAGGCCGATGATAATCGCTTTGTACTCCGCTTGGTTATTGGTCGTGCGACCCAAATAGGTGGAGACCTCCGCGACGTTTGTTCCCTCCCGCCCATCTTCCAGCGCCTTTAAAACGGCAGCCGAAGCCGCCGGCCCGGGATTCCCACGCGCGCCTCCGTCCGTGTAAATCCGGATATCCATATTAATTCTTCTTGCGCCGGATCCCCCAAAACAGCACCGCAATCGCAACAAGATCAAAGAGGAGCCACCAAGCAAACGCCTTTGCCTCAAGGCCCCAGTACGACAACCCAGCTTTCCACGAGTAAAAGGCAAGAACCGCGTCCACGATAAGGAGCGCAAGCAAGAGCTTGAGCCACTCGGTTTTACCCGGCGAGTGGATGGCCCGCCAATTGAGTGCGGCGAGCACCAACGCGCCGATGACGGCCGCAATGGACACCCATCCTTCCACCTCGTGTCCGGCAACACGCACCGGCAACTGGAAGGCAAGCCGCAGGGCGTGCAGGCTCGCTATAGCAAGAAAGACAGCTGTATTGGCAATGGACAGATTGATCATATGTCGAATCATAACACACAAACGGATACGGAAAAAACGATACACGTAAGACGCACTCGGCTTGGAGGTCAGATCCGCGAGGTTGCGGATCCAGCATCTGTGAGCCAGCTGTCCTGCAACGCCGTTCGTCCACAAAAAAAGAGGCTGGGTTCCCAGACCCAGCCTTCCCAGAGCGAAAAAACAGTGCGGTGAGCGAGACCCAACAGAACCATCCCTCCCGTCTGTTCTTACATCATCGGCGGCTTTTCCGTCCGATGGAGTTCTGGATCAATCGTGCGCTCATAACAGGTGTGGCCCGCTTCGTGGTTCCATTCATCGGCAAATGGTCTACCAAACGCGTCCATACGCAGGTATTCCGGCCGCTCGCGCTTCCGCTCCCACTCAGGCGTTGGCCGCGCAAATGTCGCACACAGTTCAAAGGTCAATTCGCCCTTTACGTCGTATGCATATGGCTGTGCCGTTTCCGGATCCAGCGGCAACACAAAACCGGTAATCGGATCGCGAAGCGCTTCCAGATTTTCTGGCAGTGATCCCTTTTGATTCCAGTAGTAGATCGCTTGGCTTTGAAGGCTTTGCAAATCCGTTACCCGCTGGTTATCCAACTTATACTGGCGCGCGGT
>VGKU01000050.1 GCA_016882235.1 Candidatus Parcubacteria bacterium | reverse complement strand
ACGTCCCTGTGTCATCCCGAGCGAGCGTTCCTGTGCCCCTGTGTCATCCCGAGCGAGCGTTTATCATTTAGCCGAGGGATCTCAAAGCGAAGAAGAGATCCCTCCACTCGCCCGGCGTTGCCGGGGCTCGGTCGGGATGACAGAGCACGGCGGTATCGCGCCCGGTCGGGATGACAAGCAAAAGCTGTGTCATCTGCGAGAGGGTTTTGCTCAGATATTCCCTTCATCATTCCACGTTCGTATGGAAGAGAAAAAGAATGAGGAATCTCAAACACCATCACCCGCGGCCGCAAGCGCGAAGTTTTTTTCGATGCCCGAGCCGTATCGGCACGGCAAGGAAGTCAAAATCGTTGAGCCGGCGCAGCCGATAAAACCACAGCCTGCCGCCGCGCCCGCTCCGCCCACTCCGCCGAAAGCGCTCGTATCGCCCTCTGGTCAACCAGCCTCAAAAAGATCGCATCAGCGCGCGTTCTTTATCGCTCTCGCCCTCGTCCTCCTTGCGTTCCTCATAAGCGCGTATCTTCTTTTGCGCAGTGCGCAAAAACAAACGCCGCAACCGGCCCCGCCGCAACCGGCCCCGACGCAGCCCGCGCCGCGTCCGGCTCCCAAGCCCGAACCCGAACCCGAGCCGGAACCCATACCAGAACCCGAGCCAGCGCCTGCGGCTATCCAGCCGGGCAAAGATTCCGATTCCGACGGCCTGACCGATTTTGAAGAAACCCTCCTCTACCAAACGAATCCCAACCTGCCGGACACGGACGGCGACGGATTTTTGGACGGCAACGAGGTGTTCCATCGCTACAACCCAAGCGCCCTTGCGCCCGGCACACTCTCGCAAGCCGGCCTCATCAAGTTTTACGAAATCCTTTCCGTGCGTATCGCGTACCCGACGGCATGGAGTGTGGAGGCCTTGGAACCAGCTGTCGTCTTCCGCTCCACAACCGGTGAAATGATCACCATGGCTGGCCAGATTCTCGTTTCACCGCAGGAATGGGTAGAGAAAGAGGGAGGACAAGAACAGATCATCCGCACAACGAGCAAAAACGGCTACGATCTCTTTCTCACCACGGACAAGCGTCGCGCGCTTTTGGATGTGGACGGGAGATACATCCAATTCGCCTATCAGGTTGAGCCAAAATCAACGCTTGATTACCTCCAAACGTTCCAGATGATGCTCGGAAGCGTGGAAGCCGTTTCGCGGCCGGGCATATGATCCGCGTCGAGTTGAACCAAGCGCGGCTTCAAGGGGGACAGCGCTACCCCGCGCGTCTGCTTTCGCGACTTCTGCGCGCCGTTGGGGGTCAGATGGGGAAACGGGAATACGACGTGTCTATCGCCTTTGTTTCACCGTTGGAAATCCGGCGCGCCAACCGGATGTATCGGGGCAAGGACAGCGTGACGGATGTGCTGTCTTTCGCGCTGGACGATGGCACGGGGGAACTGCTCTTGTGTTACGAACAAGCACGGCGTCAGGCTCGGGAGGTCGGACACAGCGCGCGCGAGGAAGTGTCGTTTCTCATCGTGCACGGACTCCTGCATTTGTTCGGCTATGACCATGAACGCCCTTCAGACGCCCGAAAAATGTTTGCAATGCAGGAGCGGATTTTGCAAAACATATGATTCGTCCTCGCCTCTTTTTGGAAAGTTTCCGTCATGCGCTTGCCGGCATCCGCACCGTGTTTGAAGCGGAACAGAGTTTCCGCATTCAGGTGCTCGCGGCCCTGTGTGTGATTGCGCTTGCGGGCTGGTTGCGTATCACCTTTTATGAATGGATTGTCTTGTTGGTCCTGATTGGCACCGTGTTATCGCTGGAACTCGTCAACAGCATCTTTGAACGGCTCGCGGATGCCTTCAAGCCACGCCTGCATCCAATGGTGAAGGAGGTCAAGGATATCATGGCGGGCGCGGTGCTCGTGATGTCGCTGGTCTCCCTTACTGTTGGGATCATGATTTTTTATCCCTATGTGAGGACGGTGTTGAGCGTGTAGCAACAGTCGTTTTATCTGAGAGGGCAAGAATCCAGAGTGAGCGAAGCGAATCAAGGGGACAAAGCCACCGAACCCGATGGGTCACCTCGCACGACCCCGCCCACGGCAGGGGAGTCAAAGGATCTCGGGGGGGGTTCACCGTCCTTTTGGGGCTCGTCGTGACGCTTTTTTACAGTCTCGTGTTATACTCTCTAGGTGCTAGATGCGCGGTTATGCAAGAAGACATTTACGCAGGATTGGACGTCGGTTCGCATGCGGTCCGTGCGGCGGTTGGGAAACTCGTGCCGACCCCGGATGGCAAGGAGCAGATGCATATCATCGGCGCGGTTGAGGTTCCCTCAAGCGGAGTCAACAAGGGCACGATCACCAATCTGGAGGACGCTGTGTCCTCTGTTTCGCGCGCGCTTGAACAGGCGGAGCGCATTACCGGTGTGCCGGTTAATTCCGCGTGGGTAGGCATCAGCGGAAGCCATATTATCTCGCAAGAGTCTCGCGGGGTGATCGGGGTGGGGCGCACGGACGGAGAAATCCGCGAGGAGGATGTGGAACGGGCGATTGAGGCGGCGCGCACGGTTGCGACGCCGACCAATTACGAGATCATTCATGTGATCCCGAAGAGTTTTATTGTGGATGGCCAGCGGGGCGTGCAGGATCCGGTCGGCATGAATGGAATCCGGCTGGAGGTGGACGCGCTTATCATCCAAGGGCTCGGTTCGCAGATTAAGAATCTCACCAAAGCGGTGTATCGCACAGGCCTCAATATTGAGGATCTCGTGTTTTCTATTCTCGCAACGGCGGATGCCGTTGTCTCGGACCGGCAAAAGGAACTAGGCGTCTGTGTGGTCAACATCGGGGCTTCAACGACTTCGCTGGTCGTCTATGAAGAAGGCGATGTCCTGCATACGGCCGTGTTACCCATCGGGTCGGATCACATTACTTCGGATCTCGCGATTGGCCTGCGCACTTCCATTGACGTGGCTGAACAGGTGAAATTGCGTTACGGGACTTGCTTGGTGGAAGAGATCGGCAAAAAGGAGGAGATCAATTTGTCCGAGCTCGGCGCGCCCGAAGACGAGATGGTCAGCCGTCGGTTTGTCGCCGAGGTTACAGAAGCGCGCTGTCAGGATATCTTTGAGCGCGTGGATAAAGAGCTCCAAAAGATTGAACGTTCCGGCATGCTTCCCTCCGGTGTGATCTTGACTGGCGGCGGGGCGAAACTTTCCGGGATGCTTGATTCCGCCAAAGGGATTTTACGCCTGCCTGTGACGCTCGGGAGCGCGCTCGGGGTGAGTTCCGTCATTGATCGTACGGGCGATCCGGCCATGAGCACGGCGATTGGGTTAGTGTTGTGGGGACAGCACATTCGCGGCGCGTCGTCGGGCGCGGGGCTGGGAAAAATGTTCCACTCGCTGGGAGGTGGGATGGGGAAGGTAGCAGGCGGGTTGAAAAAACTTTTA
The DNA here is from genome assembly GCA_016882235.1 of Candidatus Parcubacteria bacterium. Classification (GTDB taxonomy): domain Bacteria; phylum Patescibacteriota; class Patescibacteriia; order UBA9934; family GWF2-40-263; genus VGKU01. The sequence goes on along the minus strand of VGKU01000050.1, from coordinate 600 downwards.
AAGGCAATAAAGCCGTAGCACAGAAGAGGTTGGAGTCGCTGAAAGAAGGGCAAAGGCGGGGTTTCCTGACTCCGCTTTTTTTCATTTCTTCATTCTTTTCAACTTCTCGCTTCTTCTCTTCGTCTACTTATACACACCCTCTTGTGCTTTGCTTGACATCCCCACGCGCGATGTTAAAGTGTCTTTGAATTTTTGTGCTCAAATAAGCAAAAATTGAATACAAAAAGTGTTCAATGAAAACTATGGCACAGGTAAAACCGGAGATTGAAACTTTTGCGAAAATCAAAGTCGTCGGCATCGGCGGCGGTGGGGGAGCGGCGATCAACCGCATGATTAGCGACAACATCAAGGGTGTTGAGTTCATTGTCGTCAATACGGATGTGCAGGCGCTGGGACAGAATCTCGCGCCGAAAAAGATCGCGATTGGCAAGACGATCACTCGTGGACTGGGCGCGGGGATGAACCCGGACATTGGATCGCGCGCAGCCGAGGAAAACTCAAACGAGATCCGCGATTCGCTCAACGGCGCGGATATGGTGTTCCTCACTTGCGGGCTGGGTGGCGGCACGGGCACCGGCGCAATTCCAGAGGTCGCCAAGC
>VGKU01000049.1 GCA_016882235.1 Candidatus Parcubacteria bacterium | reverse complement strand
GGCCAGGAGGCCACCTTGGATAACCTCCGCCGCTGTTTTCGCGCTAAACGCCGGCAGAGCCGAGAGGGCAAAGGCTATGAACGAAGCTGGAAGCCATTTGGACATGAGGCGTGCCATAGTGGTCCTGTTATCTCCAAGAGGGCGGAGACCGTTCATGGGCGTCCGCCGACCCCGCTCCCCCTACGTTTCGGAGGGCTCGCGGGGCTCGGCAGCCCATTGAGCGAACTTTACAGTGATCTCGGTGATTATCCGCCCTCCAAAAGATTCCCCATGTGTTTAACCAGCGCCGACTCCGCCGCCACCCGCCTGCGTCACGCCGGCGATTTTTGTAATCACGAAGTTTGCGATCGCATAAGCCGAGAGCACGATCACAATCCCGATGATTCCTGCGTAAATGAGTTTTTTCGCGTCCGCTACCTTCGTGTCGTTTCCCTGTGAGGTCATCCACTTGAAACCGCCAAGCAGGATAATGATCACCGCGATGATTCCCAGAAACCCGAGCGCCACGCGGATAATGGAAGCGATGGTGTCCACGAGATCTTTTTCTCCCAACCCTGCTGAACTGGCGAATGCCGACCCGCCGTCTGCTGCGCCGCCGAAGAGTTCGTCTGCGGACAGGGCTTGTGCCGACGCATCCAGCGCTCCTCCAAGAAGGGCGGGCGCGGATACGAGCAGGGCCGCGGCGATACCAAGCGCGTAGCCGAGGTATTTTTTCTTTGCAATGGTCATAGGAATTAAGTGAAACGGATTAAGAAATTAAAAAATACACGTTGGGGTTATTTTACCGTTTTTCCGTCAAAACCGTTAACGATGTTATCCACACGGCCCGCGGTTATTCCTTGGGTGTCTCCAGGGCTGTCCCCTCAGTCAGCGCGGTGATGACCGCCTGCACGAGCACATACGCAAAGAAGATCATCGCAAGTCCAAAGACAGCCCATTTGAGCGTGTCTTTGCCCTTGTTGATTTGAGTGGTTTCTCCGCGCGAGGTGAGCCATAAAAATCCGCCCCACACAAACATCAAAAGCGCCGCCGTGCCGGAGAGACCAAGCAGGGCTTTGATAACGCGGGCGATGACGGTTTCAATGGTGGCGCCTTCGCCGAGCGGGTTGGAAAGTTTTTGCTGGGCGAGCGCGACGGTCGGGACAGATGCCAACAACGCGCAGGCCATCCAATAAAATCGTTTGGTCATACAAGAGGGATTAAGGGGCGGGCGGCGCGATCTGCGGCAAGGTGCAGATTTGTCCTTGGCAGGTCAGGCCACTGCCGCACGGAGAGCCGTCCACCTTGCCGATGCAGGACTCCGAGGGGACGTTTACGCGCCCTTCGGTGAGCATGCGTAGGAGAAACTCAATACCGATGTAGGAGAAGAGCACAATGAACAGCCCAATGGTTGAGATTTTCAGGAATTCTTTTCCTTTGGAAACACGCGCGCTGATGCCAGCGGAGGTGAGCCAATAGAATCCGCCGATGAGGTACATCAACAGGACAACGGATCCGATGAGCCCGAGCACGAAGTAGGCGGTGTTGACGAATACCTGCAGGATATCAGCGAGCGTGCAGTCGCCTTGGTTGCCGCACTGGCGGGTGATGCCTTGCATAAAGCGGCCGACCTCGGAGACGTCGCAGTATGCCCCCCCGCAAATCTGGCTGACGTAGGCAAACGCCGGCAACGGCAGGGCGGTGAGGGACACCAGGACGAGGATGGCGGAAAATCGCCGCATATCAGAGCGTTTGGTTGATCTTATTTTGCGCCGTCACGAGTTCGCGTTCCACATCCGCTCCTGAAAGAGCGGCGTCTATGAGATCCTCAAAGGCCTTTTCGGCCGCCTTGGCGTCGCGTCCGCGGTACCAGCTGGTTGACGTGAGCGTTTGGGAGGAGAATACCGAGAGGATCTCATCTTCCAGTTGTCCGGCAATGAGCGAACGGCGCGCGCTGGGACTACGAGTGGCTTCAAGATAGCCGCCTACGGGCTCTTTGCCCGTTGCAAACTGCACGAAGTCCCATGCCCAGTCGCGGTTTTTCGTTTGCCGCGCTACGGTTTGCACCCAGTAATTGGCGTAGTTGACCACCTTGCCGCCCTCAATTTGCGGTGCGCTCGCGATCGCAAAGTTGAGTTTGGGCGAACGCGCCTTGATGAGCGCCGCGTGATAGGAGTAGCCGAAGAAGAAGGCGGTCTTGCCGCTTACAAAGGCGTCAAACGAATTCGGCTGGGCTTCATTCCAGGTGTACACCTGCTTGAGAGGGTTGGCAAAATCCGTATAAAAACGCAGAGCATCGGCGGCGAGTCCCTCTTTTTTGTCCACATTGGCGGCAAAGGTGGCGACCCCTCGGTCATCCACGAGCGTCACCCCGTTTTGGAGCATCAATAAATTCAGGATGTCCGTTGCGCGCTCCACATTTTTACCTGTTCCCAGCGCCGCGCCGGATTGAAGCACTTGGGAGTTTTGACCGATGCGGGTGAGCTTTGTCACCTGGTCCTGGAATGCGCTCCAACTTGCGGGTGGCTCGGCGATACCGCCGGCGTTTAAGAGGTCGCGGTTGAAGTAGAGGGCGAGTGTATCAACCGACAGGGGAAGGCCGAAGATGCGATCCTGCGGGTTGGCGTTCGCGTTTGGCCGGTACGAGCGGACAACATCCTTGGCGACCGCGTCCACGAAATCGTTTTTGAGTGCGCGAAACGATAGGGTTGGCTCCTGTTTCAACAGATAGACGGTTTCCTTTTTGATGCTTCCGCGCGTTTCCGCGTAGGCGATATTGAGCGAGGGCGGGAGCGGTTCAATGAGCGGCACATACTCACCGATCCAGGTATTGTGGATCGTAAAGATGTCCGGGCCTTCGCCGCGCGCGAAGGCGTGTAGGAGTTCCTCTTCGTATTCGTCCGCCCGCTTCTGACTGTACTCAAAGCTGACATTGGGATGGATGGCACGGTAGGTATTCATCAAGTCCTCAAACGCCGCCTGGTTTTCAAAGACCTGCCACACTTTAAGTGTGACTGGACGGGTGGCGACTTGCTGGGCTTCGCTCGGCCCGGCGCACCCTGCGCCCACAAGCGCAAGCGCCGTGAGCAGAACACCGATTTTATTCCATCGCGTGGTCATATCCTCCGTAAATAAGCGCGCAATTCTTTGCCGATTTCTGGATGCTGGAGTCCGAGTTCCACTTGCGCGCGCAGGAACCCGAATTTGTTGCCGCAATCGTAGCGCTCGCCGTCTATCACCCGTCCGTAGAGCGTTTTGCCGAGTTTGAGGTGGGTGATGAAAGCGTCCGCGAGGCGGATTTCACCGTCCTTGCCGGATTTTTGCTTGGGGAGAATGGCGAAGATGTCTGGGGTCAGGATGTACCGGCCGATGACGGCAAGTGTGGAGGGGGTCTGTTTGAGCTTCGGCTTTTCCACGAACATGTCCACTTGCCATGTCCGATCCCCGAGGTGTGTGCCGCCGATGACGCCGTAGCGACTCACGTCGGCTCTGGGTACCTGTTGGAGCGCGACGACTGGGTCGCCGTATTTGTCGTGGGCCTCAATGAGTTGTTTGAGGGCGGGCGTTTTGGCGTCAATGATGTCGTCACCGAAGAGCACGGCAACCGGTTCGTCCGGATCAAGGAAGGGAAGGGCGGTCAACACCGCGTGCCCATCGCCCAGCGGTTTTGACTGGCGCACGAAGGCGAACTTGGCGAGCTTGCCGATTTTCGCGATCTGTTTGAGCTCTTTTGTTTTTTTCTTCTGTTCCAGCCGGTACTCCAGTTCAAAGTTGCGGTCAAAGTGGTTTTCAATAGCGTGCTTGCCAATCGCGGTGACGAAAATGATTTCCTCAATCCCGCTTGCAACGGCCTCTTCTACGATGTACTGGATGATCGGTTTATCCACGACCGCGAGCATTTCTTTTGGTTGGGCTTTGGCAGCGGGCAAAAACCGCGTTCCCATGCCGGCGACCGGAATGATGGCTTTTCGGATTTGCATACGATTGATTTCATTATACAACAAAAATGATGAAAGAGGGGTCAGGTACCGAACGGCACCCATTTCAACAAAAAACTGTATCCAGCAAGTCGGATACAGTTTTTTGGCGG
>VGKU01000048.1 GCA_016882235.1 Candidatus Parcubacteria bacterium | reverse complement strand
TCTTTGATCCAGTTGTAGGAAGCGAGAATATGCATACAGGTGACAAGGACCAGCCGTCCCGAGGACGCGCGTCTCTTGTCAGAGGCCACAGCGGCGAACAGTCCGCCAGCCCAAGACAAGGCACACTGTCCCATTCCAGGTTAAAATTGAGTCACGAACCTCAAGTCGTTCTTGTATAAAATACGGATATCATCAATCTTGATCCCCTCGCGCATCATCAGCGTTCGCTCCACACCCCACCCAAACGCAAATCCGGAATACACCGATGGGTCAACCCCTCCGGCTTCCAACACACGCGGGTGCACCATGCCAGCGCCGCCCAGCTCCAACCAACCGCCCTTGCACAACCGGCACGCGCCGGACTCATTGCCCCCGCACACGCCGCAACTGATATCCACTTCAAAACTCGGCTCGGTAAAACGGAAATGGTGCGGCCGCAAGCGCGTCTTACGCCCACCGCCAAAAAAAGCGAGCGCAAAATAATCCAACACGCCTTTGAGATGCGTAACCGCCACGCCCTTGTCTATCAGGAGTCCTTCAAATTGGTGGAACATCGGGATGTGGGTGATGTCCATCTGCCGGCGATACGTTCGGTTGATATTGATCATGCGGATCGGCGGTTTCACCTGTTCCATCAGCCGTACTTGCGAGTTGGACGTGTGCGGCGTCAGGACCATCTTGCCTTTCTTGCTCTCGGGAAGGTCCACGAAAAATGTTTCCCAGTCGTCGCGCGCCGGATGGTCGGCGGGCATGTTGAGCGATTCAAACACATAATAGTCCCAGTCTATTTCCGGTGCGCGCACGCTCTCAAAACCGATGCGCGAAAAAATCGCGGTGATTTCCTCCATCGCCTGCGAGGTCAAATGCAAATGCCCTTCGCGCGGCGCGCGTCCCGGCTCGGTGATATCCATCCATTCGCGTTCTCTCTGCTCGCCCGATTCACGCGTTCCCAATTCCCGCTCTTTCTTCCCATACGCAACCTCAAACGCTTCCTTGACCTCGTTGGCAATCGCGCCGATCGTTTTGCGTTCCTCATCCGCCAAGGAGGCCACTTCTTTGAGCAAGAGTTTAAGCTTTCCCTTGCGTCCCAGAAAGGCATTCTTCAACGCCTCAAGCGCCGCGCGATCTGTCACGCGCGAGAGAACGCTCTCAAACTCTTTCTGGAGTTGATCTAGTTTGTGTTTCATAGAGCTTGGCTTGGAATCTCTGCGGTGCCATCAGCCTCCTGCGGATGACTCTGAAGAAGGCCAATCAGGAGGACAACAGCGAGGTCACATCCCGATACGTGACCAACAGCACCAGCAGGATCAGGACGATAAACCCGATGTTATGCGTCGCCGTTTCTACGTTCCCATTCACGGCGCGCCCGCGCACCTTTTCCATACACAGAAACAAGATGCGGCCTCCGTCCAGCGCCGGAAACGGCAGCACATTCATGACGGCCAAGTTAATGGAAAGCAGAGCGGTAAATTGCAGAAGATACGCCAGACCGAGCGCCGCGACCTCGCCGGTCAGGACCGCAATCCCAACCGGGCCGGAGAGTTCCATACCAAGGCCGTTTCCCGTGGCCAGATGAACGATGATGCCGACAAACGCTTTCACCACCTCTGCGGTAAAGGTAACGGTCGCGGCTACGCCCTGCACGATCGCGCTGAAAAACGGATAGGAAACGATGCCGGTTTGTACCAGCCCGATGCCGATACCGGTCAGATCCTGTCCGGCAAGCGGCTCGCTCGTCAACACCAATCGCTGTGTATCCCCGGCGCGTGTTTTGATCTCCAACGCAACGCCGTCCTCCGCGCTCTGCGCAATCCGTTCGCGGGCGCTCTGCTCATTCGTCAGGGCCTCCCCATCAATCGTCACAACACGGTCGCCCTGCTGAACCCCTGCCTGCGCCGCGGGCGATCCCTCCACCACGGCCATAATCGTCAACGCAGGCTCCGAGACGCGCGCGCTCGCGGGCAACCGGTCATCCACAATGCTTGGCAGTCCTGAAAGAAATCCGATGGACAGGAGCACCGACGCAAGCGCGAGATTCATCACCACCCCTGCCACCAAAACGGCAAACCGCGCACCCATCGACTTGGAGGAAAAACTGTCCGGTTCATCGCGATGGTCGCCCGACTCGCCCTTGATGCGCACGAACCCGCCCAGCGGAATCCAGTTGATGGAATAGGTGGTGCCCCCACGCTTTACTCCCACCAGCCGCGGTGGAAATCCGAACCCAAACTCCTCCACCTTCATCCCCATTTTCTTCGCAACCAAAAAATGCCCGGCCTCATGCACGAACACGAGCAGGGAGAGGACCATGAGAAAAACAAGAACCGTTCCCATAACGGTGGAAATGATACCGTTTCGCGCAATTTGGCGCAAGAAAAAAGACCGGTTAGCGCACGCGCACGAAGTGCCGTTTGCCTTTTTGAATCAGCACGCCGTTTTTCCCCGGTTTGATGTGCATCTCCACATCCTCTACGACCGTCTCGTCCACTTTCACCCCGCCGCCTTCAATCAATCGCCGCGCGTCGGTTTTGGATTTCGCGAGTCCCGTCTCAACCAACACCTGCACGATCGGTGTTGGCCCCGTCACCCTGTGCTCGGGAACATCGGTCGGCTGTTCATGTTCGCGGAACAACTGGTCAAAACGGTCGCTCGCGGCGGCCGCTTCCCCCGTCGAATGAAACCCACGAACCACTTCGCGCGCGAGACGCGCTTTGAGATCACGCGGATTCACCTCTTCACGGATGAGCGATTTGGAAATCGCCGCGATGTCCTCATCCGGCACATCCGTTAACAGTTCAAATCCTCCGACGATCATGCCATCCGTCCAACTCATTACCTTGCCGAACATCTCATCCGCGCTGTCGCCCATGCGAATCATATTCCCTTCGCTCTTGCCCATTTTCTTGCCGGTCGGATCCGCGAGAAGCTTCATCGTGATCACGAATTTCTCCTTGTTCTTGAGTGTTTTCAGAAGCGTGCGGCCCGCGAGCATATTAAACGTTTGGTCATTGCCGCCAATCTCACCATTCACATCCATCGCCACGCAGTCATACCCTTGCAAAAGCGGGTAGAAAAATTCATGGAGATAAATCGGCTTGGCCTCTGCCATGCGCTTTTCAAACATATCGCGCTCCAGCATTTGCTGGACGGTGAAATTCGCCGCGAGTTCCAACATCTGCTCCGCCGTCAGCTGACCCCACCACGTACTGTTGTACCTGAGCTGTGCGGGATTCTTTCCTTCAAACGAAATCAGTTTGCTCGCCTGCTGTGTATAGGTTTCCGCGTTTTTCAAGACCTGTTCGCGCGTCAGGCGCACACGCGCAGCCGATTTGTCCGAAGGATCCCCGATCATACCGGTGAAATCCCCAATCAGAAGAATGATGGTATGGCCGAGCTGTTGGAACTCGCGCATTTTGCGCAGAACAATGGAATGGCCGATGTGCAAGTCGGGCGAGGTTGGGTCAATCCCTACATAGAGCGAAAGCGGCTTACCTTCCTTCAGGCGCGCTTCCAAAAACGCGGGGCTTGGGTAGATATGCTCCACTCCGCGCGTGAGCAGTTGTTCAATTTTTTGCGGGTCGGTGTCGGTTTTCATAATCGCTTGTTGATCTTGTTCAGACAGGATTCCTTCACGCGCTCGGCTTCGCCGGGCTCGCTCGGGATGACATCTACGGACGCTTGATCCATTCAATAATCTCCTGACGTTTTTCTTCCATCGTTTTCCTATCGATCGCTTCCACATTCACGCGCAGTTTCGGCTCGGTGTTAGAACCGCGGACATTGAACCAGAAGTCGGGATAGGTGATGGACACGCCGTCCAGCTCGTTCCTTTCCCCGTCGGCGTAATGTTCTTTCAATCGCGCGATCACGGCCTCTTTGTCTTGCACGTCAAAATTCATTTCTCCGGAATGCGCGTAGCGCGTACACAACGGTCCGACAATCTGGGAGAGCGGTTTGTTCAAGCGCGTCATCTCTTGAAGGAGCATCGCCGCGACCGTGAGCGGGCCTTCATACACACCCGTTGGAAAGTGAAAAAAGAAATGGCCAGACGATTCCCCACCAAACGGCGCGCCGACTTGGATCATCTGTTCCTTGATGAGCGAGTGGCCCACGCGTGTGACGCTGGGCA
>VGKU01000047.1 GCA_016882235.1 Candidatus Parcubacteria bacterium | reverse complement strand
ACCGTTGAGACTTTCACGTCCGTCCGTTTCCCCTCCACCACGTATCCATCCGCGTCCGTGCACACCACCCGCAAGGTATGCGTGCCGGCAGAATCAAACGCCAGGGAGATCGTAACGACATCCTTCTTGATCGCCATGGTCAGCATCTTCTCTTCATCTACCCATACTTTACAGCTCGCGAGCGGTTCATTGTCCGACACCTTCGCGGAATACCAGACCGTTTCCCCCTGGATCGCGGTGGTCGGCGAGATCGGCCACAAGTGAGGAAGGACCGGTTTGGGATCCGCGGCAAGGGCGGGCGAGACCGCAAGCAGGAACAGGAGGGAAGAGAAAATACCACGCATCATATAGAACGAATTATAAAACATTGTTATACTAAGACCAAGTATGCACGCCGAGCAGACCATCAGCATTTCCACGGCCACATTTCTCAAGGCCGTGTTCATTATTCTTGGGCTTTGGTTCCTCTGGTACATTCGCGAAATCGTCGCGATTTTTGTGATCGCCATCATGCTTGCCTCCGTGATTGACCCGCTTGCGGATTGGCTGGGCCAGCGGCGCATTCCTCGCGGTCTTTCCGTGCTGATCGTCTACACGTTCCTGCTTGCAACCGCGTCCGTGATCGTCGTCGTGCTCATCCCGATCCTTATCCAGCAGTCCGGCGCGCTGATCGCAAACCTGTCGGCAAACTCTGCAAACCTGGTGGAGTCCTTCGTCCAGTTCAAAGAGCGACACCAGTTCCTGGAGAACCTGACGAGCGGACTCGCTTCGTTTCAAGAGAGTTTAACCGCATCGGCGAGTTCCGTGTTCACGACGGTCAAAGGGTTCTTTGGGACCCTGGCCGCGCTCATCATCGTGCTTGTGCTCTCCTTCTTTATGGTCGTGGAAGAAGACAGCATGCGCCGCTACTTTAAGACCCTTGCGCCAGAGGAATATCAACCCTATTTGAATCAACTGCTCAAAAAGATGCAGGATCGCATCGGCGCGTGGTTGCGCGGCCAGCTCATTCTTGGTTTGGTCGTGGGCTTCGCGGTGTATATCGGCTTGAAACTTCTGGGCGTCCCTTATGCGCTGTTGCTCGCGCTCATGGCTGGCCTGTTTGAAATTGTCCCGTATGTGGGACCTGTCCTTTCGCTGGTGCCGGCCGCCATCATCGGGTTTGCGCAATCCGTCGTGCTCGGCCTCGCGGTGGTTGTGCTCTATCTGCTTGTCCAGCAAATAGAGAATAATGTGCTGGTTCCAAAAATCATGCAGAAAGTGACCGGCCTCAACCCAATTCTTTCTATTGCCGCCCTGCTGGTGGGCGTCAAAGTAGGCGGCGTGGTTGGCGCCATTCTCGCCATTCCTCTTGCCACCATGCTCGCCGTGATCGTGGAAGACACGTTTAAAGAGATCGTATGATGTTGCACAAACGCCATTCTTTTTTTCCGTTTGTGTTGGCCCTGCTCACCCTCGCGCTGGTCATCCTGATGTTCTATGCGTTTACCGGACGCGAGCCTGCTCCGGCAGAACGCGCCGTCGAGCCGTCGCCGGTTTCTGCGTCGCGATACGAAGGTTCGCTCGTGTCGCTCATGGACGCGTTCATCGGTGCGTATGATGCACAGCCGGACGACGCGTCGCGGTTGGCACTCACCGAACAAGCACTCGCCGATCTCCTCTCGCTTCGCGTTCCGGCCGATGAAAAAGACCGCCACCTCGCGCTTGCCGTGGGACTGAACCGTTTGGAGCAGGCGCTTCGCGCGCGTGATGCCGAGGAAACGCAGGCGGCGTTTGACGAGATTGCCTCGACCCTTCGGGCCGCGCAATGACCATAGCTATGTCCCGCATCCAAAAAGGAACGGACACGACGGCCGAACTTCAACAGATCAAAGGAGAAGTGATCAAAGAAATAGGCGCGCAAAATAAAGGCCGGCCATGGCTGGCGTGTTTTTTGGTTTTGCTCGGATTTCTGATCGCGCTTGGCGGTACGCTCGCCTGGGCCATGGCCGCCACGGGACTGGTTGCGATTCCCGGGTTCAGCCAGTTCGCGTACCGTGAGCCAGTTCCAGAGCGCGTTGTCTTGCCGGGCGTACCCATGGAGACCGCGCTGGATGAACAGGTGACATCCGCCCTTGCCACCCGTCTGCAGGAGGGCGGGGGAACACTGAAGGACCGCGCGGTTGTCCTTTCGCTGGACGAGCGTTCGCTCACCGCCTCATTGCGTACCCTGCTGGAGAACAGCCAGAATACCACCCTTGATCCCGCCAGCGCGCAGGCATCCATTGATCCCAACGCGGGCATTACGCTGTTTTTGCCGCTCGCGCGATCTCCGCACAAAACCGCCTTGCAAATTTCCGCCATCGGACGCGTAGAGCAGGGACAGCTCGTCTTCAACCTGCACGACTTGCGCCTTGGTTCCTTGCCGGTTCCGGACGCCCTGACTTCTTTCTTCCTACGTCCGTTCCTGCGCGGAAAGATCGCGGACGCCAACGCCTTACTCGGGTCTTTCGTGGATATTAAAGAAGTGGAATACGGGCGGGGAACGGTCACCGTGCGCGGACAGTTTGCTGTGGATATAAAGACGGTTGAACCTTGAGCCGTATGATTTTGCTGCATCGTCTGACGCCGTTTGCGATCGGGCTTGCGGTCGCGCTCGGATTTGCATCGCTCTTGCGTGATTGGACAGGTCCGTTCACGGCCCTGGTTGCGACCTCGGCGGCCGTGATGCTTTTGTGCGCCCGTCTTTTGCGTTTTCATCTTCGTACCTTTGCGTTTTGGAATCTATTGGGAACACCGGTTCTGTATCTGTTGGCCACGTTCGGCCTTCTCCTGCTGATGGAGAATCCGCTCTTCGCCCTTCTGCTTGCGATCGTTTGTATCCTTTTGGTTACCCTTTTTTATGAGTATGTCTTTCAATATATTCATCTGCCGGCTCGGTACCAGCCGTTTTCTATTGAATACCTTTCCCTCCTGCTCAATGTCCTGACCGTTTTTTCCCTCTCGTCGGTCGCCTACGGTTTGCTTCTGCTCGTCCAGGCGCCCCTCTTCCTCCTCTCCCTCCTGTTTCTCTTGCTGGCCTTTTTCATCCTGTACGGCACGCTGATCGTGAGCAAAGCGGAAGAGTCGCGCGCCCGCCCCTACGCGCTCTCCGGCGCGGTGCTGACCACCGAAGTATTTGTCGCGCTCGCGTTTTTGCCCAGCGGCTTGTATACCAACGCCGTGTTGATTACGCTGTTCTTCTATTTCTTCCTCGGGTTGACGCGCGCGCAAGTAATCGGTAAACTGTCCGCTTCCGTTTTGCGGCGATATCTCATCGTCGCGGCGGTTCTGCTCCTCATCGTTCTGGCAAGTACCAATTGGTTTTAATAGATTTCGTGTATCTGCCTATGAGTTCCTGGCGTTTTACGGTGTATACGATCGTGATTTCTCTCGCCGTCGGAGCGGCTTCGGGAGTGCTGGGGACAGCGCTGACTTCTTCCTATTTGTCCGATTACGCCGTGGCACTTGCGGAGTTGACCGGGCCTCTGCGCCGCTCGCAGGAACGCCCACATCCGCTTCCTGCTTCTTATCAAGAGGCCGTTGAGCGGCTGGCTGAATCGGCTTTGCCCAGCGTGGCCGAGATTTATCAGGGCGCGCCCGGCGCTTTGGGATTTGGAGAGGAAGACCGTTTTCGGATTGGTGTGGTTTTGACAGGCGACGGCTGGGTGGCGGTGCAGGCGTCGTCCGCAGGCCCGTTTTCGCTCAAGGGCGCGAATGCGCGGATTCGCGGGCAGATGTTTGAAATAGCACAGAGTGTGTATGACGGCGCCACGCGCACGATTTTTGTCAAAGTGGACGCCGCCGGCTTGCCTGTTGCCGCGTTTGGAAAGGGCCGCGAAATGCAAACGGGCGACCAGGCGTTCCTTGCCTTTGGACCGGCGTCGTTTGCCTCCGTGCGTCTGATCGCACACCGCTGGCCCGGCGCCGCGCTTGTCTCTTCCGACGAGCCGAACCGGTTTTTGCAAGTGGATCGCGAGGCGGCCATCGGCGATATCCTGTTTAATCTCAACGGCGAGGTTGTGGCGATCGCGCGCGCGGACGGGGCGTTTTTACCCATGGAAGCCCTTCAGCCCTCTTTGCGTTCCCTGTTGGAACACCAGCGCGTGACGCGACCGACTTTGGGCGTGCGTTATCTGGATGTCGCGCATGCCGTGCAGGCGAGCGACACGCTCACGCGTTCGCTCGCGCAGGGCGC
>VGKU01000046.1 GCA_016882235.1 Candidatus Parcubacteria bacterium | reverse complement strand
ACGACACATCCCTGGGCGTAGCCGCAGAGGCAGATGCGTCCGGCTCCAGCTGGGCCCGCAAGGATGAAACGACGACATCCACCATCTGCTCGTTCGTCAGTTTGCGGATTTCCTCTCCGCAGGTAACGCAGTGCGGCCGGCCCACGCGCGCGAACAGCACGCGTAGATAATCGTACACTTCCGTGATGGTCGCGACGGTTGAACGCGGGTTGTTTGAATGCGCCTTCTGGTCAATGGAGATGGCGGGCGAGAGTCCTTCAATCTCGTCCACGTCCGGCTTTTCCATCTGTCCCAAAAACTGCCGCGCATATGCCGAGAGCGATTCTACATACCGCCGCTGGCCTTCCGCGAAAATTGTATCAAACGCTAAACTGGACTTGCCGGAACCGGAGACGCCGGTGAGGCAAATCAACTTGTTGCGCGGCAATTCCAATGAAATGTTTTTGAGATTATGCTCGCGCGCACCTTTGATGATGATCTTGTCTTGCATAGACGATTTCATGAGTTCAGTTCTTGCTTCAAGAGCGCGATTTCGTCGCGCAGAATCGCCGCTGTTTCAAAATCCAGCCGCCGGGCCGCTTCCCTCATTTCTCCCTCCTTCTCCGCAATGACTTTTTTGATCTCATGCGGCTCGGCCGTCAATTCAAGCGCCAGCACGTGTTTCACATCGCGTTCCTCTTCCCCACCGATCACCGCGCGGATATCCCCGATGCGTTTTTCCACGGTGCGCGGCGTGATCCCGTGTTCCTTGTTATGGGCGATCTGCAAGACGCGCCGCCGCTCTGTTTCCCTCATCGCCCGCTTGAGCGAACCGGTCAGCTCGTCCGCGTACAAAATCACTTCGCCCCGCGCATTGCGCGCCGCCCGTCCGATCGTTTGGATAATGGAGGTTTCCGAGCGTAGAAACCCTTCTTTGTCCGCATCCAAAATCGCGACGAGCGTGACTTCCGGCAAATCCAACCCTTCACGCAGAAGGTTCACGCCGACCACCACATCGTATGCGCCCTTGCGCAAATCCGTGAGCACGGTGATGCGATCAAGCGTCTCCACATCCGAGTGGAGATACTGCACCTTAATACCCTTCTCCTGCAGGAACTCCGTCAAATCCTCCGCCATTTTTTTCGTGAGCGTCGTGACCAGCACGCGTTCCTTTTTCGCCGCCCGCTGTTCAATTTCCCCGATCAAATCTTCCACCTGACCGGGATACGGTTTGTCATCCTGAGGGAGCGCAGCGACCGACGGATCCCTGTGCGATTCTTCGTCGGCCTTCGGCCTCCTCAGGATGACAGGATCGGGTGTGACTCCTCGCACCGTTACCATCGGATCCACCAGGCCGGTCGGCCGGATAATCTGTTCCACCACTCGCGCCGACGTCTTCTGTTCATACGGCCCGGGTGTGGCGCTCGTGAAAATCACCTGCCCGATCTTCTGCTCAAACTCTTCAAACTGCAAAGGCCGGTTGTCCAAAGCCGACGGCAAACGGAACCCGTGCTCAATAAGCGTTTCCTTGCGCGCACGGTCGCCGTTGTACATTCCCGACGCCTGCGGAACCGTCACATGCGATTCGTCAATCACGGTCAAAAAATCGCGCGGGAAATAATCCAGCAGCGTCTGCGGCGCCTCGCCGGGCGCGCGGCCGTCAAAATAGCGGGAGTAATTTTCAATCCCGTTGCATGAACCGACGTGCTCGATCATCTCCAGATCATACCGTGTCCGGCGGCTCAATCGTTCCGCCTCCAGAATAGAACCAGCCGCTTCCAGTTCGGCTAAACGCGCCTGCAATTCCTGCCGGATGGAATGCAGGGCGTGTGATTGCCGCTCGGACGAGACGACATAATGCTTCGCCGGAAACAGCCAAAGATCGTCGATCTCGCGAAGACGTTTGCGCGTCACAGGATCCAGTTGATGGATGGCCGTAATTTCCTCATCGTCCATTAAAACGCGATACACCGTCTCCTCGTTCATCGGCATGATCTCCAACACGTCGCCGTGCGCGCGGAAATGCCCGCGCGTTAAGTCCGCGTTCGTGCGCTCAAATTGCATTTCCACCAGCCGCCGCATCATGTGTTCCCTCTGCAACTCCTGCGACCCCTTCCTCACGTGCATCACTTCTTTTTCGTATGTGTGAGGAGACCCCAAGTTATAAATGCACGAGACACTCGCGACCACGATCACATCGCGGCGCGACAACAGCGCCTGTGTGGCCGCATGGCGCAAGCGGTCAATCTCTTCGTTAATCATCGCCTCCTTCTCAATGTACGTGTCCGTGCGCGGCATGTACGCTTCCGGCTGGTAGTAATCGTAATAGCTGACAAAATATTCAACGGCGTTGTCCGGAAAAAACTCGCGAAACTCGTTACACAATTGCGCCGCAAGCGTCTTGTTATGCGCGATCACAAGCGCGGGCCGCTGGACCTGTTGAATCACATTGGCGATGGAAAATGTTTTCCCACTGCCCGTCACACCGAGCAACGTTTGCGCGCGCAGGCCGGCCTGAAGACCGTCCACAAGCTGTGCAATGGCTTTTGGCTGGTCCCCGGCGGGTTGGTAATCGGAATGGAGTGTGAACATAAGAGGTCGTGGCGAACCTGGCGCCCGGGCTGGTGGAAGACCAAATGCGCGCGGCAATCTCAACACCACAACCACCCCACGGTCGGTTATCACCATGGGGTGGGATCAGTTTCATTGTGCCGCCATCATACCAGACAGCCGAACAAATGGCGATCAAAAACAGAAGAATCAATAGCGGCCCGTCTGCTTGATAAAACTCGCGATTTCCTCCGGCACCTTCTCCTCCCAATATCCCCCTTTTTTCATCAATTGTCTGATTTCCGTCCCGCTAAACCCAGGCACCTCTTTAATCCATTGAACCTCAATTTTGCCCTCAAAACACTTTTTTGTGTGCTCGTTGCCGGTCCACACCTTGTCAATTGAACCGACTCTTTCCAGCACCATGTTCGTCCACGCTTCATCTGCGGGGCAATCCGGCAGTTCCACAAATTCCACATCAAACATTGGGATGATATCCACATCCTGAAGCGCACGCTGGATCATTTCTTTGCGTTCCGCCGCACTGAACGGATTCTCGTCCGTCTTTTTTTGCTCGGCACTCCCGATGCCGATCACAATACGGCCGCACATTTTCGTCATGCCCTGCACGACCATCAACTGGCCGATATGAAAAGGTTGGAACCTTCCGAGGAACAGACCTGTAGGTTTCATAGAAAAGCAAGAAGGGAAAGTAAGGATGGGCGAGGCCACCTACCCTCGCCTGCTCGCAACGATAACAGGAGTGTACCACCTCTTCCGCAAAAAAACATCCACACAAAAAACTGAACTTTTTCTGCGAAAAACCGGACGCGAAAGTACGACCTAAACAGAAATTATTGGTAAATCAGTGATATCAATCGTCCCTCTGTAAAGGATGTGCGGAATACGATGATACAACAAAGGACGCTCGCCTTTTTCAATCGTTCCCTTATAGTATTCTTTCGTCGCTTCCGGCATTCCAGAAAATTTTGCAATTTCATCAGGATGATACGGCACAAAATTTTCTTCATTCATTGGGTCTTTGTTATCGGCGTAAGGATATAAATAGACGATTGCATTTTTGGGCTCAATCAATTTTGGATCAACTTGGTAATAGCTCATTGCAACTTCTGGGTTTCGCCCCGCCTCGATAAGGGCTTCTTTGACGGCTTTTGGATTCACAGCCACAAAATGTAAAACATCATTCCAAAGACAATCGAGAATTGGGATTCGTTGCTGCGTTATCTGCTCACGCCCGACATATTTACGCATTTGCTGTTCGTAAATATCGGGATATTTTTCTTTCAGCGCAGAGAGCGGAGAAAGGATGTGACCTTGTACATTTTCTGGTACGGAATGATAAAGAGAGACCATATCTTTTCGTCGTCTTACTGGAATACCAGCAACGTTGACAACGTGTGTGAATTTTTTCGGCTGGCGCTTGTTTACACACTCACCCAAATCAACCATGCGCCCAGAAACACGGAACGTCAAGATGGCTCGGGAGATTCGGCCTCGACTCTCGCTCGCTTCCGCTCGCGAGGTCTGGCCACCGCCTCGCCATGCCGCCTCCTAGCAAAGTCGGCGGCATAGGGCTCCGGCGTTCGAATCCCTCACGCAAGCCGCGCAGGCGGCTTGCGGAAAAGCAAAGAAAAAGACCGACACAGGGTCGGTCTTTTTCTTTGGCTC
>VGKU01000045.1 GCA_016882235.1 Candidatus Parcubacteria bacterium | reverse complement strand
CGCTCGTTTTGGATAGTAGTTATAACGCGGCGCCTGCTTCCGTGTCGGCGGCGCTGGAAACGCTTGGCGAATTTCGACCGGTTGAGGGTGCGCGGCGCATCGCCGTCTTGGGCCAGATGGCTGAACTGGGCCCGTATAGCGAGGAGGAACACCGCATGGCCGGGCTGAAGGCGGCAGAGGTCGGCGTGGATGTTCTCGTGACGGTCGGCGAGCTGGCGCGCGATATCCGGCGCGGAGCCATGGAAGCCGGTCTTCCCGAAACAAACGCTGAGCATTTTGCCGATTCGGTGGAGGCCGGCCGTTGGCTGGACGCACACATCAAGAAAGGGGATATTGTCCTTGTAAAAGGGTCGCAGAGTGCGCGCATGGAACGGGCGGTCAAGGATATCATGGCCGAACCGTCCCGCGCCGCCGAACTCCTCGTCCGGCAAGAGGCGTATTGGATGCAGGAGCATTAGAACATCATTCTCCCGCGCAGGTGATAGGGAACGCGACAGGACCCATGTGGGTTGGGTCAGGGGATGTGCCTCCACACACGCCGGCATGCAGAGGAGAGACAATGTTGATATGTCCAACACAGACAAACAGGAGAGCGGAGGGTTTGCCGTCAGTGTGATTTTTATCTTAAGCATTCTCGTGCTCATTTTGATGTTCATTTTGTTCACGCGTGACCAAGGGAATAAAGCGGTTGAGAAGACGCTTGTGGATCTGGCGACGTCCAATCAAGAACTTCAGGAATCACATCAAGAACTTCAGGAGTCGCAGAAGCAAGAGAAGGAAAAATCCCTTCGGGAGCGGATGGAAGAGGCCGGCATAGATCCAGACCGGCTTTGGACGATTGGCGACACATGCGAGATTCCGTACTGTCTGTTCACGTCGCTCGGGTTGGATGGCGCGGACGCGGCACGTGTGGTCGGGCTTGAGCGATGGAGCGGTTATTTCGGACGCTATGAAGATGTGGAACGGACATGCGACGCGTTTATCGCGGACGAGACACGCGCGTTTCCCATTCGTCTGGATCATCTTGCAAAGATTGAACAGGACATTCTCACCGCGTCGGCGAAAACGGACCCCATTGACATCACTGTGTTCCGCGTGGCACCCGAAGCATCCGGCGTTCCGCCCTGCGACCGCGCGGCGTTTGTGATGAATGTACATTTGGACTAACGCATCCGGGAGGCATCCATGAGAACCCAGTTAGACCGTGATGGCGTTCCGTTCTGCATGCAGGGAGGGCTGACCCTCGTACCCATGCCCGGGTTTGAAGAACGGGCGCGCCAGCTCGCCTCGCTGATCTCTGAAAAGAGTCGGCGTCCGGCCGAACTCAATACGCCGGTGGACATCGCCGTTCCGTCTTTCAAGTTGAGGCCGAGTGGCGAACCGTTTCTTGAACTGGGTAAGGAACATCTGGACTCCCACGATGTCTTTATCCTTGCGAGCGGACCTGGTTCGTACGAGATGGTCGGGCAGATGGATTTCCTGCTCGGGTATCTGGCCGGACACAAGGCCGGACGGATCACCATCGTCTTTGGCTACATGCCGCAGGGAAGATCGGACAAGGACGAGCGCGACGTGTTCGCCCTGCCGCCGATCCTCGTCACCAAGTGGCTCGCGCTGGCGCAAGGGCTGCTGAAGCGCATCGTCTGCGTGGATCCGCACTCCGATCAGAGCACCATGGTGGGGCACACGGGCCTCATCACGCCGGTCTGGCTGACGTATCGCCTGCTCAAGCGCGCGTACCAAGATGCGCGCGAGGTGGCGGACCGCGTTGTGCTCGCGTTTCCGGACGCGGGTGCACGCAAGCGGTTCAAGCTCGCGCTCAAGAAGCTGGAAACCGATCTCGGGGGCGCCGTGCCGGTTGTGTACGCGTCCGCCGACCGCGTGGACGCGACGCACAAGACGATAGACGATTTGGGCGGGGATGTGGCCGTCGTCCGCGGCGCGCACGTCATCCAGCTGGATGACGAGACCGCAGGAGGCGGGACGCAGATGGGTGCCGCCCTGAAACTGCGGGAGGCGGGTGCGGCAGACGTGTGGTCGGCTGTCACCCACGGGGTCCTGTGCGGCAACGCGCCCGCGCTGTTCGTCGCGCCGGACTCGCCGATCTCGCGTCTGTACATCACCGACACCATTCCACCGGAGAATCGTCGCGAGCTTGATGCCCTGCGCGCAAGCGGGCGTCTGCACGTCCTCTCCTGGATAGATGACCAGATGTGGGTGATCTACAACGTGCATTGGGGTCGCAATGTCCGCGTGACGCGCGGCATCGGCAATCCCGACCTCTGACCCCTTTTGGGGTTTTTTGTTGACTTTTTTTGCGAGTGAACCTTCTTTTTGTCTTTTGATTATATTATGCTTTTCCCATCAGAGACCGGACGTTCCAGGAAGGATATTCGAAATGATTTCGTATACGAACCAGTTGTGCCGACATCGTGTTTTTCACAAAATAAAACGAGGCCCTTGCTCCGGCGTTCGATTCCCCAGAGCAAGCCAAATTGTTGGCTTGCTCTTGTCACCAACTAAAAACATCCAAGTTGAACTTGGATGTTTTTAGTTGGTGACCCCACGGGGAATCGAACCCCGATTTGCAGGATGAGAACCTGCCGTCCTAACCGTTAGACGATGGGGCCATAAGCGCCGCCACAATATCATTGACACAGATTTTCTTCAAGGATAACTTACTTCAGGCCAGTGGAGGAATTCATGAGAAGACCTTGGAAAAAAGCGGTTGTGACTGGTGCAGTTTTTGGTGATGAAGGCAAAGGCAAGGTCGTCGACGATCTTGCTGAGGCGGCAGATTTCGTCATCCGCTACATGGGCGGGGGGAACGCCGGTCACACCGTCGTGATCGGCGATCGGTCCTACGCACTACATCTTCTTCCGAGCGGGATTTTCCGCGCCGGTCTTACAAACGTCGTCGGGCCAGGAGTCGCGTTTGAACTCAAGATCGGAACGCACGAAATCGCGCTTGCGAAGGCACATGGCTCGACCATCCTGCTCGACATGGGCGCACCGGTCGTTCTCCCGATCCATCGGGCGCTTGACCTCGGTCGAGAACTCGCGGCGAGAAGCCAGGCGATCGGGACGACCAAGCAAGGCATCGGACCAACGTACGGCGACTTCTGGATGCGACGCGGTGTTCGACTCGGTGATCTCCGCTCTGAGTCTCGCGTCCGCGAAGCCCTGACGCGCGGCGGGTACTGGAAAGAAGTCCTCGCACTCGGACACTTCCTCGATCTCGACGATTGTCTGGCAGCTGATTCACTCAGCCTTGGAATGGACCCCATGGATCTGGACGCAACCGTGCGCTGGTGCATGCAGCACGCGGACGTCGTCTGCGGACATCTCGCGGACACTCGTGCCATCATCCAAGAGGCTGATCATGAAGGCAAACGACTTCTCTTCGAGGGAGCACAAGGCATTCTGCTGGACACGTTCCAAGGCACATGGCCGTACTGCACAAGTTCGCTGTGCACGCCCGCTGGTGTCAGCGCGACCTTCGGTATCTACCGATTTGATCGCGTAATCGGGATCACCAAGGCGTACGCAACGCGCGTCGGTTCCGGTCCGTTCCCGACAGAGCTTGATGATGAAACAGGTGAACAACTGCGTCAGCGCGGACATGAGTTCGGCACGACAACCGGTCGACCTCGCCGTTGCGGATGGCTGGATCTTCCAGCGCTTCGCTACGCCTGCCGCATGGGAGGCGTGACCGAACTGATCATCACCAAGCTCGATGTGCTCACAGGGATGAACCTCTTCGTCGCGACCAGCTACGAAGAGAACGACACACGGAGTTCTCTGACCGCAGAGGTGATGGCAAACGCGGTACCTGTGTACTCCGCTGTCCCGGGATGGTCGCAGGACATCACGACCGCAAAGCAGTGGTCGGATTTGCCACTCGCGGCGCGGGGCTTTGTCGGGAAGATCGAACGCGAAACCAACGTGCCTGTGAGCGGCGTCAGCGTCGGTCCCGAACGTTCTCAGCTCATCTGGACCTAACCTTCTTATCGCGCCTCGCGCGATTTTTTTGTTGTCATCCTGAGGAGCGAGCACCGCGAGCGCGTGGAAAGGTCTCATCTTTAAAAGAGATCCCTCGGCTAAATGACAAACGCTCGCTCGGGATGACACAGGGGCACCGAGCCCCACGCATCTTTTTTCCTGTCATCCTGAGGAGCGAGCACCGCGAGCGCGTGGAAAGGTCTCATCTTTAAAAGAGATCCCTCGGCTAAATGACAAACGCTCGCTCGGGATGACAACGGGCAGTAAACGCTCGCTCGGG
>VGKU01000044.1 GCA_016882235.1 Candidatus Parcubacteria bacterium | reverse complement strand
ATCAAAACGCTGGCAACGGCTGATAATCGTCTCGGGTACTTTATGAATTTCCGTCGTCGCTAAAATAAAGAGCGCATGCTCCGGCGGCTCTTCCAGTGTTTTCAAAAGCGCATTGAACGCGTGCGTGGAGAGCATGTGCACTTCGTCAATGATGAACACTTTTTTCTGCAGTTGATTCGGTGCGAACCGAACGCCTTTGATGACATTCTCGCGCACATTCTCCACATCCGTGTTTGACGCCGCATCAATTTCACAGACATCCAGCGCCGACCCCTCGGCAATTTGCGTGCACGCGCCACAGGCGTTGCACGGTTCGCTCCCTTTTGCCGCCTCGCAGTTGACGAGCTTCGCCAAAAGCCGCGCGGTCGTGGTTTTCCCCACGCCGCGCGGGCCGGTAAACACATACGCGTGAGCGAGCGTGCCCGTTGCGTATTGATTCTGGAGGGTGGTGGACACGTGCGGCTGGCCGATGACGTCCGCGAATGTAGACGGTCGGTAGACGCGATAGAGTGCATGGGAGGGCATACACGAAGATGGCTTTATCGCTCGCCCGGCGATGTGGGGCGTGCACCTTGCCAGAACCACTAGGCTGGGTTTGAAACGATACTTTCCACAGCGGCCCATCGGGAACCGCCGTCGCGCGGAACAAGCACGACCACTTCGTCGCCCGGAATGCCTTTATGGTAGGTGATGCTCGCGGCGAGCACTTTATACAGCTGATCGCCGCAATGGACAACATGCTCTTGGGTAGCGGAATCCAAATGGAGTTTGCCGATCATCCGCGCGCGCTCCACCGGCCCAATTTGCTTGTACACATAGACGCCTTCGGGCTGGATGGTCAGTTTGAGCATGTCCCCTTCAACAAGCCGCGATTTGGACGCGTAATTGTGCGGCACATCGTAACGCGCGCCGTCGGCGCCGACCATCGCCTGTCCGTCAAACACGCCCTCCACCACCCGACTGCCCGTCGCTGTTTCAAACGACGACCGCCTGTCCTTGTCATGGGCGACCAGATCCACGAGTTGGCGCGCAGCACGCGCCGTGTCGCCGGATTCCAAAAGGGCAATCACATGCGTGATGGAATCGCGCATTTTTTTGAGCATCTGAACCGCGAGCTGGTTGCGCGCGCCGCCGTGTTCAATACGGATCGCGTGTGCCTCGGCTTCGGGCTCCGTGTGGAATAATTCATCGTTGGGCATAAAGCGTGCTTCGTTGGCTTGGCGGCCTCCTCGCCATGACCGCCTGGGAGCGAGGTCTCGCCCTGAGATGGGCATTATCGATCACCGACTAATGGTGTGGAGGGGAGCGACATACTCACAAGCGCCGTGCGTTCCAGGATATCGGCTTCCACCAAGCGGCGGTCCCGGCCGAATCGCAAGCGCGACAACTCTTTAATACCCCCGGCCAGTTCGCGGTCGCCGTCGCCTGCCGTCGCCAAATTCATCGTAAACGGCTTTACCTGCGAATTGTCCACCACCATCTTCACGTACCAGGTAAACTTATCCGAATTCATCAAATCGTATCCGGAAAACTCCGGCGTGTACACCTTCTCCAGTGTCTCCACATCTTCCGGCCCGATGCGCGCGACAAATGTGGTGCCGACGTTTCCAAACACAGCATCCTTAATCTTCGTATCGTTGTTCCTCACGAGCTGACCAATGTATTGGTGGGCGATAATCAAGTTCAACCGATACTTACGCGCCTCGGATAAAATGGTCGCGATGGAATCCGTGATGAAATTCTGGAACTCATCAATATACAAGAAGAAATCATGACGCTCCGCTTCGGGCAGATCGGCGCGGCCAAGCGCGGCCATCTGGAGTTTTGAAACGATAATGAGACCGAGCAACTCCGCATTTACATCACCGGTCTTCCCTTTTGATAAGTTCACGAGCAGGATTTTCTTTTTGTCCATCACTTCGCGGAAATCAAACGAGCTGTGCTGTTGGCCGATGATGTTTCGCATCATCTCGTTCTCCACGAACCGTCCAACTTTGGAGATCAAATATCCGAGCATTTCCGACTTGTGAAAATCGGAGGTTTTATCCACTTCGTTCACCCAGTAAGACTGCACGACCGGATCCTTCACCTTTTTGCGCCATTTGTTTTGGAAATCCGGGTCCGAGAACATCCGTGGAATTTCAATGATCGTGCCAGGGTTCTCCGGATCGGACATGAGAGTGAGCATCACATTTCGCATGTGGTGCTCAAACATCGGACCGATAATCTCGGCCGTAAATAATTTATAAAAAATGGCGATCATTTCCTGCACGGCAAAATCTTTGAGCGCTTCGTCCTTCGCCTCTAGCATGTTGAGTCCCATGGGCCGTTCCACATCCGACGGATTAAACACAATCACATCATCCAACCGTTCGCGCGGAATGTTGCCGAGAATCTGTTCAATCAGGTCCCCATGAGGATCCACAACCGCCACGCCATGCCCCGCCTTGATATCCTGGATGGCATACTTCGCGATCGTCTGCGATTTTCCTGAACCGGATTTTCCGATCAGATACATGTGGCGCGTCCGGTCTTTTTCCTTCATCCAGACCGGCGTCCGAATGCCACGGTACATGTTGTACCCGAGTTCCAACGTTCCTCCCTCTTCCGGACCAGTCGGCACGCCCGCGGGCACGGGACCGGAACGCGCGCCCAACCACTTGATGTTGGGCGTTTCCGTCCACGGCAAGGGCAAATGCCATAAACTTGCGAGTTCCTCGGAGTTCATCACTGTTTTATATTTCTCATCCACCGTACGATAAATAAATTTGCGCGCGAGCGGCGCGAGTGAGGGCATGACGATCTGGAAGGCATTGCCGTATTGGTAGATGTTGTACTGCGAGAACGCGTTAAGCATGTCTTGCAAAAGCGCCTCGGACGCGCCGGGCTGCGCCGATGACGCAACAGCGCGAATGCTCACATCCAATCCCGCCTTGCTCGCTTTCTCCTGCAGACCCTTCACCGCCTCCTCCTCCTGTGGGGAAAGACGGTAATCCGACTCCGGCTCTTGCGGCTGTTTGGAACCCAATCCTATTTGTTGCAAAAAACTTTTTTGACCTTTTTTCTTTCCCTTGAGCGCGTCCTCCATGCTGATGCCCTGTTGCATCCGAGTCGCGAGATCTACGCCGTATTTGCGCCATGTTTTATAGGATGACCGAACGACAAACTGAAACGCCGCCGCGTCGCCCTCCGGCACTTTGGAGAGAACATTGGTGAGGGAATTGAGTGGATCCTGATCCATCTTGCGGTAGGTCTTGATCGGAAATGCGTAGGGACGGGTGGGGGTGAGGTAGCTGCCGAGCGTCTCGCCGCTCGGGCTGAAAATGTTGAAGTCCTCCACCTCCTCCAGAAACGCGTCTGGGTAGGCGGCAGAAATCTGCTGTTCCACAAATGACTGCATGTGACGCGGGATCGTCACAAAAAATTTGATGAGCTTTTTTTGGACGACGATCTCAAACGCGACCTCATCGTCGCGCCCGATGAACCACGCGCGCAGTCCCCGCTGGGCCTTGAGCCCGCCGATGGCGGCAAAAATATTCTCCGCGGCGCTGATCGTCTCTTGCACCTGTTCGCGCTGAGGCCCGCGCTCGCTCTCTTCCTCGCGGCGGAACTTGGGAAGCGTGACGAGCAGGGTTCTGCTAGAAAACGTCGCACTGCGGGCATCGTAGAGGCGACGTAAAAACCATCGGAGCAGGAGCACGCCGCCGGTCAACGCAAAAACAGCAACCGGAATCCAGAGAATCCATACGTAGGCCAATGGATCAAACTGGTCGGAGCGCACGAGCTGGGCTTCTGGTTGAAGGAATATCTGCAACATGCTGAATGTTTTTACACGTCACAACCGCTGACGCTGGTGCAAAAGAGATCGCCCCACATTCTGACAGCCGATCGTGAGAGGCCGGAGGGAACAACACCGATCAGTTCGTTGGCCAAAAGACCTCTCTTGCCTATCAGCTCGGTGGGTTGCGAGTTCACATCTTTTTTTCCTGATCGTTCATAAACAAAATCCTATCCGTCTTGATTTTCGCCTCCTGTTCCAAAAAAAACCGATTGACGCCCGGAATCATCTTTAACCACTCGCGCAGGAGCTCAAAAATCTTTTTTGCGTTCACCTTCGCGGCGTTCAAAAGCTGGCGTATCTTTGACACCGTCTCCTCCCCTTTCTGCTTAAACGCCATCTGCTGGTTCGGCGCCATCTTGAGATAGACGTCCATCAAATCCTCTTCCATGATGTCCTCAATCTTTTCCGCGATGGCATCCAGTGGCGCAATCGCACCCGCCGCAACCGGTGTTGTTGCCGGTTCTGAGGCCACTGGCGCTTTGGCTTTCTCCCCCTTCTG
>VGKU01000043.1 GCA_016882235.1 Candidatus Parcubacteria bacterium | reverse complement strand
ATCCCGAGCGAGCGTTTATCATTTAGCCGAGGGATCTCAAAGCGAAGAAGAGATCCCTCCACTCGCCCGGCGTTGCCGGGGCTCGGTCGGGATGACAGGTAAAGAGGTGTCATCCCGAGCGAGCGTGACTGTGCCCCCGGTGTCATCCTGAGCGTGCATGACTGTGCCCCCTGTGTCATCCCGAGCGAGCGTGACTGTGCCCCCTGTGTCATCCCGAGCGAGCGTTTATCAGTTAGCCGAGGGATCTCAAAGCGAAGAAGAGATCCCTCCACTCGCCCGGCGTTGCCGGGGCTCGGTCGGGATGACAGGTAAAGGCGGTGTCGTCCTGAGTCCTTTCCTTCTCTGTCATCCCGAGCGAGCGTTGCGGTGCCCCCTGTGTCATCCCGAGCGAGCGTTTATCATTTAGCCGAGGGATCTCCTATGAATACAGGTTCCCCCCTTCGTACGCTGTAAGGACGCGAAAAGCGTCTTTTTCTATATTTGTGTGTTAGGTGTATGCTTCCCCCATGTCTTCCCCCACCTACCACCTCATCACCTTCGGGTGCCAGATGAACAAAAACGATTCCCAGCGGATATCGTCCTTGCTTCGCGGCATCGGGTTTGAACCGACCGAGCGCAAAGAACAAGCAGACCTCGTGCTCATCAATACCTGTTCGGTGCGTCAAAGCGCGGAGGATCGCGTGTACAGTTTGGTCGGAACCTTTGGGGAGATCAAGCGCGCGCGGCCGGAGATGATTCTTGGCGTCACCGGATGCATGCCAGGGCGCGACCGCGACGGGGCGATCAAAAAACGTTTGTCGTTCATTGATCTGTACTTTCCGACTGCCGAGATGGGCCAGTTGCCGCGATGGATCGCGGAATTGCGGCCCGAACTCGTGAATAGCGCGGACATCGTTGAGGACTATCTGAAAATCACGCCCGACCGCCTCGCCGCGCGCCAAGCGTTTGTGAGCATTCAGACCGGGTGCAATAAGTTTTGTACGTACTGTGTCGTGCCGTTTGCGCGCGGGCTGGAAAAGAACCGGTCGCTGCGCGACATTTTGGACGAGGTGCGCGAGCTCGCCGAGCACGGGTGCGTGGAGGTGACGTTGTTAGGGCAGACGGTGAACAGCTATCGCGCGCCTGACCCCGAGGCATTTTCAAAAGCGAATCCGTATGTGCAGAGATCCTTTGGCCCGCTTGGCGGTCCTCACGATGACGGTATGGGCCGTCATTTCGCCGGTCTGTTGTGGGAGATCAATCAGATCGCGGGGATCAGCCGTCTGCATTTCACCGCGCCGCATCCGCTCCACATGAGCGATGAGGTGATGGACGCGATGACGTTGCCGGCACACCTTCAGTATCTCCACTTGCCGGTGCAAAGCGGCGATGATGAGGTCCTGCGTCGGATGAACCGGCGGTATACAGCCGCGCAGTATCTGGACGTGGTGGACCGTTTGCGCGCGCATTGCAGAGCGATGGCGATCGGCACGGATATCATCGTTGGATTTTCCGGGGAGAGCGAGGCGGCGTTTGAACGCACCGTTGAACTGTACGAACGCGTCGGATTTGATCTTTCGTACACGGCGCGTTATTCGGTGCGTTCGGGCACGGCGGCGTGGCGGGCGTTTAAAGACGATGTTTCGCGCGAGGAGAAGAAACGACGGTGGGACGTGTTGCAGGCGGTGCAGGAACGGATCACGCGGGATAAGAATGAGGCGTATGTTGGGAAGACCGTTTCGGTGCTGGTGGAACGCCATGAACCGCCAAAGATCACCGAGGAATTGCTTTCCGCGCCGGAGGACATTCGTCAGGCCCTCGCGCGCCAGTCTGGTTTTTGCTACGGCAATTCTCGAGAGATGAAGCTGGTACGGTTTGTCGGCGGGGCCGAGATGGTAGGGAAGATAGTGGATGTGCAGGTGAAGCGTGCTGATACGTGGCTGCTGGAAGGATCTCTATGCGCCCAAAAATCATTTTGATTGTTGGTCCTACCGCGTCCGGAAAAACCGGACTGGGGATTGAGATTGCCAAACGGGTGGGCGGGGAAGTAGTGAGCGTGGATTCGCGGCAGGTGTATCGGGGGATGGATATCGGGACGGCGAAAGTGAGTCCCACAACAACGGACGATCTTTCGTTCCGCGGGGTCCAGCCACCTTCCCTTCAACGAACGCGCCTTCCGTTTTTACAGGGCCGAAAGGAAGCATACCGGGATCTTCCTCTTGTTGTTGATGGGGTGGTTCACTGGGGCATAGATTTGGCAGACCCGGACGAGGAGTTTACCGTCGCAGATTTCAAAGCGTATGCGGAGCAGAAAATCAAAGAGATCGTTCGACGCGGCCAGGTGCCGATCTTGGTTGGTGGAACGGGGCTCTGGGTGTCGGCGCTTATTGATAATTTTGATCTGACGGAAACGGCGAGCGATCCGGCTTTGCGAGCCGAACTGGAAGCGCGGCCACTTGGCGATTTGTTTGCCCAGTACAAACGATTGGATCCTGAAGGGGCAGAAGTCATTGACCGCGAGAACAAACGGCGCGTTGTGCGCGCGCTTGAGGTCTGTTTGCTGACCGGCAAGCCGTTTTCAACACAGCAAACGAGGGGTGAGCCGAAATACGAGGTTTTGCAAATCGGCTTGCGCGTCCCGCGCGAGGTTCTCAACGAGAGGATCAACGCGCGAGTGGACGAGATGATCGCGCGTGGGTTGGTGGACGAGGTGCGTACTCTACGCGCGAGGTATGGGTGCGACGTGGACGCGATGACCGGTATTGGATACCGGCAGGTGTGCGCGTTTCTGGACGGGAAGTGTTCGTTGGAAGAGGCGGTTGAAGAAACAAAAAAAGCGACTCGGCACTATGCGAAACGCCAGATGACTTGGTTCAAACGCGACCCGCGGATTCAGTGGGTAGATCGTCCCGAAGAGGTGAAGCTTTTTCCATTCATGAGCCTTCCAGTTTCACCAACAGCAGATTGCGCGTGAGGGCGGCATCGGCCGCGCCTTCGGTCTCTTTCATCACTTGTCCGATCAAAAATTTTAGCAGTTGCGTCTCACCTGCCCGATAGCGCGCCACTTCAACCGGATGCGCTTCCATCACCCGCGCGACCACGGTGGCCAGCACGCCTTCATCGTCCATGTGTCCGAGCGTCTGATCCTCCATGATCTGCGAGGGATCATGGCCCGTTTCCAGCATGGCCGTGAGCGCTTTGAGGCCGGTTGTGTTATTCAGTTTTTTCTCCGTGAGTAGTTTCACGAACTCCGCGAAGTTTTCCGGCGTGATGTGCATCGTGCGGATATCCATCCCGCGTTCGGCCATCTGTCCCATGAGTTTTGACAAGAGCCAACCCGAAACCGTGCGCGCAAGCCGCGTTTTTTGTTCTTCGCTTTCGTCTCCTTCCAGCCACGCGTACAACTCGGAAAACACCCGTTCCGCATACTCGGCAAGTGCCGGGTCGTCGCACAATTGTCGCGCGTCCGCGCCGCGCAATCGGTATTCCGTTTCAAACCGTGCCCGCCGCGCCGAGGGTAGTTCCGGCATCTGCCTGCGCAATTCCTCCGCGAGTTCTTTCAGCGCAAGCGCCGGAATATCCGGCTCCGGGAAGTACCGGTAGTCCGCCGCATCTTCCTTGGAGCGCTGTTCCACCGTGCGACCGCGCGCATCGTCCCATCCGCGCGTGGTAGAAACAGCCGGCGGCGCACCCTCCTCCTCCCACACGCGCGTTTGCCGTTCAATCTCGTAGGTGAGCGCGCGCTCCACATGCCGAAACGAGTTCAGGTTTTTGATTTCCGTCTTGGGATTGAACTTCGCCCCCACGACCGCGCCGTCCTTGCCCACGTTGCGAAGCGAAATATTCGCGTCGCAGCGCAGGTGGCCTTTCTCCATATCGGCGTCGGACACGCCAAGGTAGCGGGCGATGAGCCGCAGTTCTTGGAGGAACGCCTTGGCCTGTTGCGGCGAGGTAAAATCTGGTTCTGTCACGATCTCTACGAGCGGCACGCCGCCGCGATTGAAGTCCACAGAGGTTTTTCCGTCCGCGCCGTGGAACGATTTGGCCGCGTCCTCTTCCAAATGCGCGCGCGTGATGCCAAGGCGTTGTCCGTCCAGTTCCACATATCCGCCCGAGGCGATGGGCAGATCATACTGGGAGATTTGGTAGGCCTTCGGGAGGTCTGGGTAGAAATAGTTTTCGCGATCAAATTTGGAATGGGTGGCGATTTCGCTGTTGAGTGCGAGACCCATGAGGACGCCAAAACGCATCGCCTGTTCATTGGGGACGGGCAGAACACCCGGATTCCCAAGGCAGACGGGGCAGACGTTCGTATTGGGCGCCGCGCCGTCTTCATGCGCACTGCAACCGCAGAACATTTTGGATTTGGTTTTGAGCTGGATGTGGATTTCCAGGCCAATGACGGGAGAAAGCATACACAGTGGCGTGGCGACGGCTCGGCGGCTGGTTTTCCTCCA
>VGKU01000042.1 GCA_016882235.1 Candidatus Parcubacteria bacterium | reverse complement strand
CTCCGGAAAAATACCGGCGTACACCATGGGACGCACCTCTTTATAACCGGCAAGCGGAACCAGGTTTTCGCGCGCGGCAATGGTGTCCCCCACGCGGCACCCGCTGATCTCCTTCAGGCCGGTGACGACATACCCGATCTGTCCGCACGCGAGTTCCGGCGACGGCTTCAACCCGCCGGGCGTGACCGCCCCAACCTCCAACACGTCAAGCGTCTTGCCGGTCGCGAGCATCCGAACCGTCTGACCTTTTTTCATGGCACCGTCCATGACCCGCACATACGCCATCACGCCGCGATAGTCGTCGTAGAACGAATCAAAAATAAGCGCGCGTGTGGGAGCGGTCGGGTCGCCCGATGGCGGTGTGATGCGTGTGACGATCGTCTCCAAAAGCGCGTCCACGCCTTGCCCAGTCTTCCCACTCACGCTCAAAATCTCTTCGGGTTTACATCCCAATAACTGTATCAGTTCATCGGTTCGGTGCGAGACGTCCGCGGCCGGCAGGTCAATCTTGTTCAATACCGGAATGATCTCCAGCTCTTGCTCCATGGCCAAATACAAGTTCCCGATCGTCTGCGCCTGAATGCCTTGGGTGGCGTCCACAAGCAAAATCGCGCCCTCCACGGCGGCGAGCGACCGGCTCACTTCGTAGTTGAAGTCCACATGGCCGGGCGTGTCTATGAGATTGAGCGTGTAGTCAGAGGTGACGGATGGATCGGGATGCTTCCCGCCAGAAAAACGATAACTCATTCTGGCAGGAGCCAATTTAATCGTGATCCCCTTTTCGCGTTCCAAGTCCATGGAATCCAAAATCTGCGCCTTCATCAGACGCTTGTCCACCGTGCCGGTCATTTCAAGGAGACGATCGGAAAGGGTGGACTTTCCGTGATCAATGTGGGCGATGATACAGAAGTTCCGTATGTGCGACTGGTCGGGCATACGTGGAGGATTCAAACAGCCGGCGCCGATTGGGTTGACGGGTCCTGTCCATCGCCGCGGGCTCGCGCTGCGAACACGGCGACGATTGGACATCCGTGCGCCCAAACGGCATGCAACGATGTCAGTCCTTCTCAAAGAAAGAACTCCGTAATCCTAACAAAAATCCCCGCCTGTTGCTAGGGAGGATGGGCGAGAACGGATTCGATCAGGTGTGTGCGGTCAAATCTCTTCCTCCCCATGAAACGTCGGAATGATCACCTCTGTCCCAAGCGTGTGGCGCAAATGCGTCGCAAAAACCTCTTTGGCCTCGGCGTCGCCGTGCGTCAAAAAAATTTTTTTGGGGATCTGCCCGTCCTCGGGCGTGAGCCAGCGCGTGAGCTTGTGCATATCGCCATGCGCGGAAAACGCGCCGATCGCCGCCACGTGGGCCGCGACTTCCACCTCCTTGCCAAAAATACGCACCTGTTTGGCGCCTTCGTAAATGCGCCGTCCAAGCGTGCCGTGCGCTTGGTAACCGATGATCAGAACCGTCGTCGTCGGCGAGGGTAAGTAACGCCGGAGATGGTGCATGATCCGACCGCCCGACATCATGCCTGACCCCGCGATAATCACTTTTGGCGGTGGGACTTCGTTGATGGATTTTGATTCCTCCACCGTCAGCGTTTCGCGCAGATTTTGAAAACTGAAAAAGTCCTGATCGGCTGACGCAAGCACTGGCGTTGTAAACGTCAGGTACTGTTTGAAGTGGCGATAGAGTTCGGTTGCGCGGATCGCCATCGGGCTGTCCAAAAAAATCGGGATGCGCGTGTGCAATTGTGTCTCCAGAATCCGATCAAACGCGTAGAGGAGTTCTTGCGTGCGTTCAAGGGAAAACGCCGGAATGAGCAGAACGCCTTTCTCGACGATCGTCTGTTCAAGCACGGCCTTCAGTTTGGTCTCCCGTTCGCTCACCGGCTCGTGTACGCGATGTCCGTAGGTCGCCTCGCACACAACCGCGGTCGCGCGCGAGATCGGTTCTGTCTCGGGCAGGATCGGTACATCGTCGTTGCCAATGTCACCGGAAAAAATCAGGCGCTTCCCTTCCGCTTCCACGGAGAGATAGGCGCTGCCAAGCACATGACCGGCATCGTGAAAATAGATGTGAATCCCGGGCGCAGGCTGGATCTCCTCGTGATACCCAACGCCTTTGACCAGCGAAAATGTTTTGATCAAGTCGTCGCGTTCGTAGAGCACGGAACTCCCGCATTTTTCGGCCTCCTCGGACATGATCTGAAACGCGTCCTCCAACACCAGTTTCGCCAGCGGCGCGCACGGGTGGGTCATGCAAATCGGACCGTTGAACCCCTCTTCCACCAATTTGGGTAAACGCCCGGTGTGATCCGCGTGCGGGTGCGTGATAAAAACAGCCTCGACGTGCGAGGCGTCAAACCCAAACGGTTTCAGATTTTTATCCGAGCACAGGGACTCGCCTTGGAACATTCCGCAATCAAACAGATACTGATGTTCCACGCCATGACGATCCTTCACCTTGAGCAAATGACACGAACCTGTCACTTCACGCACTGCGCCGTGGAAGGAAACGCGCATATCATCCGTTCAACTCGCCCTTATCTTCTTCCTTTTCTCGCAAAAACAACGACACCGCGGAGATAAACAGGAGAAGAATCGCTGCCTGCGAGGCGAGGCAAAGCGGACACCAGACGCGCAAAACGAACGCTTCAATACCGGTGAGATACGCGCTGAAGGCGAGGCCACCTGCGCTTGCAAGAAGGAGGAACACGGAAAGCTGACGGTCATTGGGTTTGCGCCATTTCAAGATGGCGCCGATGAGCAGGAAGGCATACCCGAGAACGCCGATCATTGCCACCGGAATCCCCCCGAGGGAGGCATAGGGCCCTTTGTTGACGATGTCGCAGTTGAGCGTTTCGTCTATCGTGCAAAACTCGCCGGAGGCGAACCCAGCGTTATGAAGCCAGGAATACCCGCTGATCACGAGGCCGAAGATGGAGAGCACAATGATCGCTGTGGCCAGACGTTTCACCTCCATAGTTATGGCGCAGGCAGTTCACAGGCGGCTTTCTCGCCTAGTTCCTCAAGCGTGCGTTCCCCCGAGAGACGGCTTCCGTCTGCGAACTCCCAGGTCGGATACCCTTGAATGCCAGCGTCGCGACAAACTTGAGTCATCGCGCGTGAACCGGGCGTTGAACATTCAATGTATTCAATATGGTCAAACGCACCCTCAAACAGCGCCTTTTGGTTTGCGCAGTGTGGACACCACCACGTGCCCCACATCTTCACACCATTCTCCGTAAGGCATTGCGCGAAGCTGTCATATTTGGACGGCCCGGCGTCGCGTGTTGCTACCACGATGAGCAAAATAACGACGACCGCCGCCGCGCCAAGGTATAAATAAGAAGCGGATGATTTGTGTGACATACTTCTTTCCCTGTCATCCTCAGACCCGCACAGCGGGCCAAGCGATGGCCAGATGACTTATGTTTTTTAGTATAACATACTCTTGAAAAAATCCCGCCCCTCGCGTATCCTCCCTTCGTTATGAAGCTGGATTGGAAAACAGGGCCCCGCCCGATTGTGGCACTCTCGCCGATGGCCGATATGACGGACAGCGCGTTTTGCCGTACGGTGCGGGCCGTATCCGACAAAGCCATCACTCTGGATGGCATGGCTTCGCGCCCGCTGTCCGCTCGCAAGAATCAAACGGTCGTGTTTCGCGAAATGGTCTCCGCCGAGGCGGTGGTGCGCGGCAATGAGAAAACGCTGGGCATGACGGATATCCATCCAGACGAACGGCCGATCGTCCAACAGTTGTTCGGGAACGACCCGGATACAATGGCCGAGGCGGCGCGCATTATTGAAGCGCAACATCATCCGGAAGGATTTGATGTGAACATGGGATGCCCAGTGTATAAAATCGTCCATCAGTTTAACGGTGCGTCACTCATGCGCGAACCCGAGCGCGCGGCAGACATCGTGCGCAAGATGAAGGCGGCCATCACCGTGCCGCTCTCTATTAAAATCCGCACCGGCTGGGACGATCCAACCCAATGTTTTGCGTTCGCGCGCGTGCTCGAAGAAGCCGGCGCGGATCTCATCACCATGCACGGCCGGACCAAAATACAGGGATACTCCGGAGATTCGGATTGGAACCGGATCGCCGAGCTCAAAGAACGCGTGGCGATTCCTGTACTCGCCAACGGCGATATCCATACCGCGCCGCTGGCCCTGCAAGCGCTTGAGACAACGGGTGCGGACGGGGTGTTGATTGCGCGCGGCGCGCTCGGCAACCCATGGGTGTTCAGACAAATCTTTGATCTCCTTGGCGGTCGGACCACGCAAGCGATCGGCTTGTGCGAACGGGTAGAAACGATCAAGACGCATTTACGTTTTCACACAGAACAGTACGGTGAGCGCGGCGTCGTGACATTCCGCAAGCATTTGAGCTGGTACCTGCGCGGAATGGACGGCACGAAACCCTATAAGGAGCGATTGCATCGCGCGGTGACGGTGGGTGAGGTGGAAGCG
>VGKU01000041.1 GCA_016882235.1 Candidatus Parcubacteria bacterium | reverse complement strand
CTCGCCCCGGCGTTGCCGGGGCTCGGTCGGGATGACAGGGAAAGGCGTTGCCGGGGCTTGGTCGGGATGACAGGGAAAAGCTGTGTCAGGCTTGGTCGGGATGACAGGAAAAAGGTGTCATCCCGAGCGTTACAGTGCCCACTGTGTCATCCCGAGCGAGCGTTTATCAGTTAGCCGAGGGATCTCCTGTCCTTCTGTGTCATCCCGAGCGAGCGTTTATCATTTAGCCGAGGGATCTCATTCAGTTGATCATTTGTGTAACATGGATCCACTCTTCGGTCGTCAATTCCTGCGCGCGGGCTTTCGGGTCTATGCGCAAAGAGGCAAGCACGTGAACAATAGATGGACCGAGATTCGTTTTCAGCTGTTTGCGCCGCGAAGCGAAACCGCGCTTTACAAGCGCAATCACGCGCTCCGGATCAAGGCCGCCAAGAGCCGGGTGCGCTCTCTGGTAGAGGTCAAGGCGGACGATCGCCGAGTCCACTTTCGGGATGGGACGAAACGCGCCCGCTTTGACAACGGCAATACGTTCACACTGTGCGTAGAGTTGGCAGACAACGGAAAGCACTCCCATGTCCGGCGGGCGTGCGGTCAACCGGTCAGCCACTTCCTTTTGGACCATGAGCACCATGCGCACCGGTTTGGGCGAAGTGGTCAGAAACCGCTCCAAAATGGCCGAGGTAATATTGTAGGGAATATTCGCAACGAGTTTCCACGTGTCATCTCCCGGATGCGCAGATTCCACAACGGGCCTCCGGCTGGCATCAACGGGACGAAAACGGGAAGGCCAGCGAAGCTGGTCAAAAGATTTCTGTAAAATATCCCCTTTCATCAGCACAATGTTCTCTCCAAACTGCCTCTCCAGCGCGGGGATCAACTCGCCGTCCGCCTCCACGGCCACCACGCGCGCTCCGGCTTCAACAAGCGCACGCGTAAGCACGCCCGTCCCAGGCCCAATTTCCAAAACCCGCTCCCCCGGACGGATATCCGCCGCCGCGATGATGTGCCCGATGGCCGTTTGATCCACTAAAAAATGCTGGCCGAATGTTTTTTTTGCCCGTAGAGTCATACCCGTGTTCCACAACCTTCGCCAACGTCGCTCCGATATGCCCGAACAGAATCTAAGCCCAGAGATTCCGACACAAACGTCAAACGAGCGAGGTCGGTGGGCGCCCGTGAACACAAAGATCGCGACGTGTACCAACATCCCTTCATACGATGATTGATCCAGGCCGCAAAACCGCCAGATGGCCGTTTTGTTCCGCCACGACCGTTGAGGGAGCCCGAACGGGGAGCGGCCCGTCGTCCAGGTAAAAATCCGGCTGAAGCAGACGCGAGACAAACTGTCTTTGCACGCTCAGCACGTTCCAACACGTCGGTTGACCGGCCACATTTGCGCTTGTGGCGACGATCGGCACACCCAGGCGCCGCGACAGCTCCTGCGCCGTGGGATGCGAACTCACTCGTATCGCGACCGTCCCATCCCTGACCACTCCCTTCGCCCAGCCGAACGATCGGCCATTCTCCAAATCAGCCTTCCCGAACACCGGAACCACGAGGGTCAGCGGACCGGGCCAAAAGCGGTCGGCCAGATCCCGGAACATCGCCGATAACGAAACACACCGCTCCACCATCTCGCGGTCGGCGGCGATCAGCGGCGGGGTCTTCCATCCTTCCCTGCCCTTGATGGCCATCAACCGCTCCACCGCCCGCTCATTTGTCGCATCAGCGCCAAACCCATAGGCCGTTTCCGTAGGAAACACAATCACACCGCCCTGCCGCAGGACGGCCACCGCCTCCTCTATCTTGCTTACAAAATCGCCCATGTTCACGATTTCGGTGATGCAAACCACTTGACGGTTTTCGCCAGTCCCTCATCCAGCTTCACGCGCGGCTCCCATCCCAAATACGTGCGCGCTTTGCGGGGGTCAAGCGCGTTCCGCGCGACGTCAAACGCCGGCAGTGGCGCAGTGCGGGCGGGCAGTTTGTACCCCGTCAATTTGGCAATCTTCTTATACAGGGTATTCACATCCGTCTCACGCCCGGTCCCGATGTTGAACTCCCCGACGACCGAACGATTCATCGCGAGGATGGCCGCGCGCGCCACATCATCCACATACACGAAGTCGCGTGTGTTTTTCCCGTTGCCGAAAACAGTCACTGGTTCGCCTTGCGCCATTTTTTTCGCAAACACCGCGATCACTCCACCTTCGCCCCTCGTGCCCTGCCGCGGGCCGTACACGTTTGCAAAACGGAGCGACACGCCCGGGATGCCCAGCACTTCATAGGCATACGCGAGGTACATTTCAGCGGCGCGCTTGGAAATACCGTAGGGCGACAAGGGAGAAGCCACGAGCTTTTCGGAAATGGGAAAACGGTTGGTGGGCGGATAGACGCCCGCGCTGGAACACAGGATGATCTTCTTGATCCCGCACGCGCGCGCCGCGTCCACCAACTGAACGGTTCCCAGGATATTGCGCAGGGCATCGTCGCGGGGATCCTCCAGCGAGGTGCGCAAATTGACTTGCGCGGCGCAATGAAACACGACATCCGGTTTGAGCCGCTTCACATACTCGCCAAACTGGGGGCTGACGATGGAAAGCTTGGTGAAATGCGCGTTTGGATTTACGTGTTTCACCGACCCGCTGGAGAGGTCGTCCACCACATAGGTTTTGATGCGACGACGAACCAGCGCGTCCGCAATGTGCGACCCGATGAATCCCGCGCCCCCCGTCACTAGTGCTTTTGTGTATTTCGGCATAGACCTTTTCTCTTACGTTCCTCCTTTCCCGCGCAAATACGCCTCCATAAACGGCTCAAGTTCGCCGTTTAACACCGCCTCCGTGTCCGCCGTTTCGTGATCGGTGCGGTG
Source organism: Candidatus Parcubacteria bacterium (assembly GCA_016882235.1). Lineage (GTDB taxonomy): Bacteria > Patescibacteriota > Patescibacteriia > UBA9934 > GWF2-40-263 > VGKU01. The sequence goes on along the minus strand of VGKU01000041.1, from coordinate 1,783 downwards.
ATCCTTCACTAGTTTATACGGATGCAGGACATACGAACGAATTTGATTGCCCCATTCGGCGCTTTGGTACTCACCGCGCAGGGCCTTTTTCTCCTTCTCCTGCTCTTGTAATTGTAACTGGTGGAGTTTTGATTTCAAAATCTTCAGCGCGTTCTCTTTATTTTGCAGTTGGGATCGTTCATTCTGACACGAGACGGAGATGCCGGTCGGGGCGTGCACGACGCGCACGGCTGAATAGGTGGTGTTGACGCTCTGGCCGCCTTTGCCACTGGCCATGAAGGTGTCAATACGCAGGTCCTTGGGATCAATCTCAATCTCATCCACCTCCTCAAACTCGGGAATCACCTCCACGAGCGCGAACGTGGTGTGGCGCATCTTCTCGGCGTCAAACGGAGAAATGCGCACGAGCCGGTGTACGCCTGCTTCGCTTTTGAGATAGCCGTAGGCGAACCGGCCCTCCACGCGAAAGGTAACGCTTTTGATCCCAACATCCTCGGCGCGCGATTCGCTCAAAATCGTCACCGTCCAATTGCGGCGCTCGGCAAACCTGACGAGCATACGAAGGAGCATCTGCGTCCAATCCTGCGCTTCCGTTCCGCCAGAACCGGCATGGATGGCCACGATCGCATTGCGCGCGTCGTACGCGCCGGAGAACAAACGCGCGAACTCAAGGCGTTCAAACTTGCGTTCCAAAACGGACCGTTTCTGTTCTATCTCGCCGCGCAGGCTTTCATCGCCTTCGTCGTTGGCGATCTGCGCGATCTCTAAAAGCTCATCCACATCACGCAAAAATCCTTCCCAGATGGCGATGGTCTCGCGAAGTTCAGCCGCCTGCTTGCTCACCTGTTTGGCGTGCTCTGTATCCGACCAAAAATCAGCCGAAGACATCTCGGCCTCAAGAGCAGAGAGCTGTATTTTGACGGTGTCAAGGTCAAAGGGACCTCCAGGTGTCCTGTGCTCGCACCCGGAGGCCTTGGATGTGGTTGATCAAATCTTTCATACGCTTTCCATACGAGATGCCTAGATGAGAAGAGATCGGCGGGGTGTCCAATGGCTGGCGAAAAACAGACGTCAACCATTGGATACTCCGCAACGATCTTTTAATGCGTGCCGTGTTCAGGGGAGCGTTTCTGAACGATCAATTTTTTATATCGCGCCCTACACCCGCTCGGCACACAAGCGCTTCCGTCAAAAATGGAAACGCTTCGCGTACGCGCCGAACACCGGCATTTCCCACATTCGACCGGCGAAGGCGTTGATCATTCCCAGGATGATCAAGATCAGAAACGCGAGAGAACCTATCATCCAGACGATCTGGCCAAGCACCGGGATAATATTGCCGATCCACAGTGCCAACCAGGCGATGAGAAGCGTGAGTCCTTGCTTACCGTGATGCTGGGCAAACGCACTTTTTCGTTCTAGCAGGAGCGGAACAAGACAGAGCACACCGAGGTATCCGATGGCGGAAACCAACCGTTGCGATGGTGAAGGCATAGCGCGTTTAGTGTAGCAAAAAAAGCCCGTGAGGACTAGGTGGGGTGGAAAGACGCTCAGGATGACACCGCCTTTACCTGCGCCCGGGATGACACCTTTTTTCCTGTCATCCCGACCGAGCCCCGGCAACGCCGGGGCGAGTGGAGGGATCTCGCATTCACAGGAGATCCCTCGGCTAGATGATAAACGCTCGCTCGGGATGACACAGGGGGCACAGGAACACTCGCCCGGGATGACACCTTTTTTCCTGTCATCCCGACCGAGCCCCGGCAACGCCGGGGCGAGTGGA
>VGKU01000040.1 GCA_016882235.1 Candidatus Parcubacteria bacterium | reverse complement strand
TGTGTCGGAAGGGCAGCCAAACGGGCAACCGGGTCCAAGCGAATCGGGTACGCCATCCCTCTCGGGTGCGGGGGACGTGCGGCTTGAACGCAATGACCTGGAACTCTCGGTTGCAGGAGGAACGATTATCCTTTCTTTGGGCGAGAAAGGCACGATCGACATTCTTCCCAAAACCCTGATGCGCCTGATGGTTTCCCAAGATGAACTGCTTGACCTCCGGACCCTCACGGTCACGGTAGACGAGCAGACGTATCTCCTCCGCCTGGAGAATCAGCCGGGCGGCAACGCTCTTTATTTCGCGGACATCACCGCGCCAGAAGCGCCACAGCTCTATACGATGGGCGTCACGGCACAGTACACGGATGGTGGCACGCAAGCCGTTTCTTCACTCCTGAACGTGGTCCCATGGGGGGCGGCGGTCCAGGTCATCGATGGTGAAGAAGCATTCGTCTCCGGGGTGAAGGCCACCCTTTCGGAGATGGTCGGTGGCAAATCGGTTGTCTGGGATGGGTCACCCTACAACCAATTCAATCCTGCCACGACCGGTGTTGATGGGACGTTTGGATGGTACGTCCCAAACGGCACCTATCGCTTGAGTGCCCAAGCGGACACATTCCTGTCGTACGCGGGCGATTCGTTCACGGTTCGCAATTTTATTGCGAATCCGCGGATCGTTTTAGTCGCGGTTCCCAAACCAACAGAGGAGGAATCGGCCAACATCGTGGAGACGGCGAAAAAGGCGGCGGTCGTGGTCGCGAGCAAACTCGAGAACGTTCTCAATACGCCGCTCACGCAAACGGTTCAAGAGACCCTTGAAATCGTGCGCGAGAGCGAAACCGTCCAAAAGACGGTAGATATCGCCACCCCGACGATCGCTGTCACAGCCGGTGCCAGCGTGCTCGTCATGACCGTGGCGTTTGATCTCCTCCCGTTCCTTCACTACGTCTTTACGGCGCCGATTCTCCTGCTTTGGCGCCGCAAACGCAAGGGATACGGAGTGGTGTACCACGCCGTTTCCCGTCTGCCCGTTGACCTGGCGGTCGTCCGCCTCTTCCTCGTAGAGGACGAAACGAAGCCAGGTCCGGGCCGGCTCATTCAGAGCCGCGTGACGGACAAGCAGGGTCGGTTCTTTTTCCTGATCCAACCTGGCAGCTATCGTCTTACGGCGACCAAAGCTGGGTTGCGATTCCCCACGGATTACTTGAAAGAGGTTAGGGATGACGGTACCTATCTAGATGTGTATCACGGGGAACTGATCCGCGTGACAGAACAGGATGCTGTCATCACTCCGAATATCCCGCTGGATCCGGTTGAAGCGGGACAAACTCAATCTTCCACGCGCGCGGTTTGGCAAGCGCGTCTTCGGTGGCTGCAACGGTTGGTTGCAGTCAGCGGCGTCCTCATTTCGTTCGCCGTCCTTCTCATCCGCCCGAGCGTGCTTGCGGGCGCGATGATGATCGTGCAGGTGCTCGTGTACCTGCTGGCCAGGCGCCTTGCCAGACCACGTAAACCAAAAAACTGGGGGATCGTATACGACCGTGAAACAAAACGACCGCTTGCGAATGTCGTGGCGCGCGTTTTTGAACCGAAGTACAACAAATTGCTCCATACGGTTGTCACGGACACGCGTGGGCGCTATGCGTTCCTCTTGGGTCCAAGCGAGTACTACGCCGTGTTTGAGAAGCAAGGGTATCGGCCTACACAGGTGCGGCCGATTGATCTGCGCGGAAAAGCGGGCGCGCTGGACTTCGCGGTGGATGTAGAGATGCATGTGGCACAAGCCCCATCTGTTCCCGTGGGCCCCACACAACCGGGCGAAGCCATTGGCCCGGAAGACTCATCTTGAGCGAAACGAAGGATTTCGCGGGGAGTTCTACCCGCAGAGGCGGGCGCGGCGTTTGCCGGCGTCTCCTCGCATGGATCGGATCTTCTATGTCTTTCATTCAACGACAATTCGTTGTCCTGGCGACCATCGCGTCCATGCTGGCGATGATCTTCGGGTATCAGGTGATGCCGGCGGGCGCGGTAAGCCCATCCAATTTCATCACCTATCAAGGGCGCGTGCTTGATGCCAACGGCGTTCCTGTTTCAAGTGCGTCGCTTGCCATGAAATTTTTCCTGTATACGGCAAGCGTGGGCGGGACATGCGTGTGGTCCAACTCAAGTGGGACCTGTCACAGCAACACACCTGCAACAACAACAGCGCGCACCGTGACATTAACAAGCGGGTTATTTACGGAAAACCTGGGCGACACGACGTTGGCAACGCCGTACGCGGCGATTGCGGATTCAACCTTTGCGGATAACGCTTCCCTTTATTTGGCGGTGGAAATCGCTGGGGAAACGCTCTCGCCACGCAAATTGCTTACGGCGGCTCCTTACGCCATGAACGCCGACACATTGGATGGGATTGATTCGGCGCTCTTACAGCTGTTTGAGGTCGGGACAAACGGTTCGTATGAAGATGACGCGGCGGTCATTGTGGGAACCGATGCGGTGTTTTCATACGCAAACGGCGGCACGGGCGACTTGCGCGTCGCCGACCAGTTGGAGGTGATTGGGAATACGACGCTCGCAGGAACCATGACCCTCGTCGGGTCCGAAGGGACCACCTATCTCACGCTTTCTGCCGGCGACGCGGTGATCAGCGACGGATCGCTTTCCGTCACAGACGACGACAATGCGCGGTCCATAAATGCCAACAACAACACAGCGACGACGATCGGAGCCGGCGGTGTGGGCAATGACGCCGTGTATTTTTTGGGATCGTCCAGTTTGACAACGGGGAATTTGTTGCAACTTTCGGCAAACGAAACGAATCTCACGGGGGATTATCTGACAGCCTACGACATCGTGGGGAATCAGGATGTGTTCAGGATCCGCGAGCAGGGAGCTGTGACCGCCGCTGCGGGCAACTTTACGGTCAGCGCGGCCGGGGACATCGTGACGGCTGGCGATTTGGCAATCAATGGCGACGATCTTACGGCAGACGGTGATCTCACCATCAATCCGGCGGGAGGGGACATTATTTTTCCAAATACCGTCACATTCAATATCGGCGGAAACGGTTCTGATGTGACCTACAACGTCTTTGGAGACAGCACGGCTGGCGCAAGCGCGAGCATGGATAGCGACGATGACTTATATATTGAAGGCAATTTGGAAGTGGACGGCGGGACGATTCGTTTTGACAGTGCAGGAACAGCGACGTTTATTCTGGGTTCCGTACAGACGCGATTTGATGACTCCGACGGAAACATGCTCATGGATATCAACGATGTAGGGACATCGGGAGATGTGCGAATCACCGGAAACCTGCAGGTGCGCGGAGGAGCTCTGACCACCAATCAGACCACCTTTAATTTGCTCAACACAACGGCCACGACACTCAATATCGGCGGGGCGGCCACGACCTTATCTCTTGGGGCAGGAACAGGAACCACAACGGTAAACAATAATCTGGCGGTGACCGGCATCTCTACCTTCACCGGTGCTGCCTCTTTTGACGGAGGGGCCAATCCAGCCAACGCCGGAGTAGAAGTTCTGGGTACCACCGCGCTTGAATGGGACGGACTCTATATCGGTGACGACGGGGTGGGTGTGACCTTCGGTGCCGCACAGAATGTGGTCGTGAACTTTGATACCACCACAGTTGCTCTTGAGATGGTAGGCGGTCTGATCTCTATTGGAGCAGATCCGGGAGGAGCAACCGCAACCGCATCCGGCGACCTTCTCGTCTCTGACGCTCTGGAAGTGGACGGGGCCACAGACCTCGACGGGGCGCTCTCGGTCGCGGGCACAACGACGTTCACAGGGGCTTTGGACGCCGACGGCGATGTCTCCATTGCTGATACAAACATCGCCTTTGATGGCGCCTCAACCACCTTTTCAGTCACAGGCGCCTTCACCTTGAATCCAGGAAGCACGCTTTCCCTTGGAGACGGAGCAGATGCGTTGAACATCAACGCCACCGCCGTGAATGCCACCTCTACGACGTTTGATCTTGATGCCACAGGGGTTATCACCGTGACTTCCACAGTTGCCACAGGAAACGGCATCACTCTAGACACCACGGATTCTGGCATTGCTCTGACCGTCGCGGGAGCAGAGGCAGGAGAAGACCTCACGCTGACCTCCAACCGTCACATCATCCTGACCTCCTCGGTGGCCAATGCAACAGCGATCACGCTCACGACTTCAAACGCCGCAGGCGGCTTTGACATCAATGCGGGGTCGGGAGGTTTGGATGTGGACTCCACAGGCGTTATGAGCTTTGACGGCGGGTTGGTGGTTGTCGGGGGCGCGGCAGGCGGCAACACCGCCACAGGTGACGCGGATCTCTATGTGCTGGACGCTCTGGAAGTGGACGGGGCCACAGATCTGGACGGGGCATTGAGTGTGGCAAACAACACAACGCTTGATGGTGATCTCGCGGTCAATGGCGACGATATCACTTCAGATGGGAATCTGAGTCTCTCCGCCACTGGGTATGTTCGTATTGGCGATACCACCATACCGGGCAACGCAACAGCAGACGACGATTTATTTGTGCAAAACGCTTTGGAAGTAGACGGATTAATTTATTTAGATGGTCAGGTGCAGACGACGGAATCGTTTATTTCCACCTTGAATGCCGTAGAAAGTTTCCGTGTGGACATAGATGGAACCGGGACGTTTAGCGTGCGAGAAAACAGCGGCGATATTTTTTCGATCGATGGGTCAGGCAATGTGGCGTTTACCATGGATGCGGTAGACAATCCAGCTTACCTTG
>VGKU01000039.1 GCA_016882235.1 Candidatus Parcubacteria bacterium | reverse complement strand
GCGCGACATCCGCCGCGAGATCGCCGCTCTGCAGTCGCAAGCCGACGCGCTTGCGGCGCGCAACATCGCGCTCTCTGAATTGCAGACGGCCGTGCAGACGCAATCGTTCATTGAACGGGAAGCGCGTCTGAAGCTTGGGCTGAAAAAGCCCGGGGAAGAAGTGGTGGTGGTGCAGGAAGGGGAGTCGGGGGAAGGCATAGGCAGCGATCAGCAGGACGATCCGCTCGGGCTCGTTTTGGATGCGCAATCTGCCAAAGAGCCGGTTGCGAACGCAACGAAATGGTGGTATTACTTTTTCAATAAAAACGCGTATCGCGCTTTATGAAAGTAGAGAAATCCGCCGTGAGTGAAGAACCAGTGTCCGATGAGATCGCCAGATCGAAAGGCCGGCGACTTTCTATTGCGCTCGCGGCGCTGGGTCTCTTCATCGTGCTCACGGTGCTCGTGTACGTCCTGCCTCCTACGCATCCGCTTACGCGCGCGATCAGCTCGGCCATTCCCTATCCGGCGGCAATGGTGAACGGTTCGGTCATCACCATGCACGATTATATCAATGAGTATGACGCGCTGAAAAAGTATCTCGGGTCATCGGCGGAGGCGGAATCTGTTCCCGCACAGGCCATGCAACAAACGATTTTGGACGCGTTGGTGAACAAAACGGCGATTCGCGAGCTAGCCATGCGCGACGGCGTGCGGTTGGATGAGGATCGGGTGGAGGCGTTCTATCTCGATCTCCTCGGGACGGAAGGGAGTGAGGAGGCATTCGCGAAACAACTGACAGAGAATTTTGGCTGGACGACGCGGCAGTTCAAAGAGCGGATTCTTGAATCCATCGTGATTGCGCTTCAGATGAGTGAGTTTGTGTTGGGCGATGAGGCGCTTCAGGCGGACGGGCGCGCGCAAATAGAAAACGAGTTGGCTTCTCCCGGGACGGTGCCGGCGCAGGAGATGGGCGTGTATCCCGTTGCGGAATTGCCGGAGGCATGGGCGGCCGTGGGAGAGTTGCCAGTGGGAGGGCGCACAGGGGTGATCGAGAGCGAGTTGAATTATCTGATTTTGGAGCTGTCGGAGCGTTCTGAAGCGGGTGGGGAGACACAGCTTCGCCTGAAGGCTGTGAGCGTTCCCAAGGTGACGTTGGAGGATATCGTAAAGGAGTATTTGGATGGCGCGAAGGTACGGTATTTCGTCCGTTGACCGACAAGTTGCGTTCTGGCAAAATGCGTTCGCGTGCCGATGTAGCTCAGCTGGTAGAGCAATACTTTCGTAAAGTAGAGGTCGCGGGTTCGAATCCCGCCATCGGCTCCAGTGGGCGGGATTAGTACAGTGGTAGTATGCAAGCTTCCCAAGCTTGAGAGGCGGGTTCGATTCCCGTATCCCGCTCCAAGATTAAACTTTCCGATTTTTGACCGACGAATTGGTGGGCGGCACTTTGTGCCGCCCACCAATTGGCTTGCAAAAAGCCATCTTGTTTTGTCGTGGAGTATTTATACAACCAAGCCGAGCCGCCATTGCTCCAAAAAATATTCGGCGAAGCCGAATGGAGACGATGAATGAAGATGAAAATCGTTTCCGCACGGAAACCGTCGGTGTAGATGAGGTATTATGAATGAATTACGCAACGCGACGCTTGTTTTCTTGATTAAAAAAACCGATGGACAGATCAAAGACATTTGCCTCGCTCTGAAAAAGCGTGGGTTTGGTATCCATAGGTGGAACGGTGTTGGAGGAAAGGTTAACGGCCAAAGCGAAACAATCGAAGAGGCGGCAAGGCGCGAGGCAAAAGAAGAAATTCTTGTTGATGTACAACAATTACACAAGGTTGCGGAATTAACCTTTTATTTTCCACATCATTCTGCGTGGGATCAAATGGTTCATGTCTATCTTGCCGAACAGTGGAGAGATGAGCCGAGAGAAAGTGATGAGATGAAACCCGAATGGTTTTCAGTCAATGAATTACCGTTTCAAGAGATGTGGCCGGATGATATTTTTTGGTTGCCCGACGTGCTGAAGGGCCATCTGCTAAAAGCCATGTTCACCTTTGGAGAACAAGACGTTGTGCGAGATAAAAAAGTGGAAATGGTTCAGAAGTTCTCCTAACAGATGTTGCTTGGCGGCGAGCGTAGGGAAGGGGAGGATCGAGGTTGGTTGTCGTCAGGAGACTCTAAAAAAGATACCGATTCCATCGGGTTCTTTTTTTTGGTATGATGTCCCCATGATTTCCTTCAAGCACGTTTCCAAAATCTATCCGCCCAATATTGTTGGCGTTGAAGCCGTTAATTTGCACATAGGGCCGGGGGAGTTTGTGTCCATCGTCGGGCAAAGCGGCACCGGAAAATCAACGCTCGCCAAGTTATTATTTGCCGAAGAGCGGCCGACGCGCGGAACCATTGAAATTGGTGGGTGGGATATTACGCATATCCGCCACCATGAAATCCCGCTTTTGCGCCGCCAGATGGGTGTCGTATTTCAAGATTTCAAATTATTGCCGCGCAAGACCGTGTATGAAAATGTTTCGTTTGCGTTGCAAGTGGCCGGCAGTGCGCCGCGGCGTATTCGCGAGGTCGTTCCCGTCGTCCTCGGGATCGTCAACTTGCACGATATGTTCGACCGTTATCCCCACCAGCTTTCTGGCGGTGAACAACAGCGCGTGGCGATCGCGCGATCACTCGTCCATCAGCCCAAAGTTCTCGTGGCTGACGAGCCGACTGGCAACTTGGACGCGTTGAATGCGCGAGAGATTTTAGATCTGCTAAAGAAGATCAACGAGTTTGGCACCACCGTGGTGCTCGTGACGCATGACCGCGATTTGGTGAACCGCGTGCGTCGCCGTGTGATCACGCTTGAGGGGGGAAAAATTGTATCGGATGTAGAGGAAGGGAGATATAAATTATGATACTTTCCATCTATCGAGTGTCCAAATTCGCGATCCAGAATTTCTGGCGAAATTTTTGGCTGTCGCTCATCACGATCACCATGCTCGTGTTGACCTTGTTGACCGTCAACATTTTGGTTGTGCTCAATTTTGTGACGGATCGCGCCATTCAAGCCGTGGCAGACCGCGTGGAAGTGTCCGTCTATTTCCATGCCAACGCGTCAGAAACATCCGTGCAGAATGCCGTGACGTATTTGCGATCGCTCCAACAGGTACGCGATGTGGCCACGATTTCTGCGGATGAGGCGCTTGAGCAGTTCGCCGCGCGCCATCAGGATGACGAGACAATCATGAAGTCGCTGGAGGAGATTGGCACAAACCCGTTTGGGCCTTCCCTCATTGTCAAAGCGCACGAGGTGGCGGATTTTAATACGGTGCTTGAAGCGCTGGAGAATCCGCAGTTCCGCGACAATATCCGCGAAAAAGATTTTTCCAACTATGAGGCGATCATCACGCGCATCAAGGACACGACCGATCGTATCCGCACCTTCGGCATTGTCCTCTCGGGTATTTTCCTGTTGATTGCGGTTCTCATCGTGTTTAATACCGTGCGTATGGGACTCTTCATCCACCGCGAGGAGATCGGAATTATGAAATTGGTCGGGGCGTCCAATGCGTTCGTGCGCGCGCCATTTTTGCTTGAAATGGTCTTGTTGAGCGTTGTTGCGCTGGCCGTAACCGCCTTGCTGTTGTATCCGACGCTCGCTGTCCTTGAACCGAAGTTCGGATTTTATTTTGGTGGGCAGACGGTCGGGTTGATTAACTACTTTGAACAAAACGGCTGGCGACTTTTTGGGTTGCAACTTGCCGGACTGGTTTTCTTGACCCTGTTTTCCACATGGCTGGCAATGCGGAAGTATTTGAAGGTCTAGAGGGATGATTGACGGTCATCACGAAGTTCCCAGCGAGTGAAGCGAGTTGAGAAGAATAAGGCAATCTTCATGTGTACGTTGGCGGCGCTTGACGCGACCAACTTTTTGTTCTATCCTGTTGCCTCGTCCTGTTGGACGAAAGAGGAGGAAGCGTGCCCCATATCTACCTGAAGCGCCGTACCATTGCCGGCCTGATCCTGGAACGGATCGGCCTTGGCGTGTTTGTTCTCAGCCTTGGCGTTGGTTTGAACCACGCGTGCACCCAGAAGGTGCGGCCGGGCACCGACGAGAACTCTGGAAAGGGGATGTACGCGCTCATGCTGTGTGTCACACCCGCGACAGCGCCTACGGGCGATCTGATCGTGATGGAGGCGGCGAACAACAAGCGATGGCAGGGGCGGTTGATCTTCCGCAATCGCGGGGGCGGGTTGTACTGCACGCTTGACGATCACTATCTGCAGAGGCCACGCGGGGCAGAGATCGTCTACCTGCGGCCGGACACCACCGACCATGACATTACACAACTGGATGTCTGGCCCGCCCAGCCCGGCATGAAGATCACCGACAACACGTTCCGGACCAACATCCGCACTTCGGTGCCGCTCCACAGGGCGTTCAATGAGTTCGTGTACGCTGTTCTGGCCGATTCCCACCGCTTGTACATCGGCCAGCCCGACGAACAGTCCGCGACCTACGCGGGCTTCTAGCCACCGTGTCCGACGTGCCCTGTCTCTCGGAGCACGACCACGGTCTGTTGACGCTTTTTCACAGCGGTGAAAATCGGTCAACAACCTTCTTCGACCCCCTTGGGGTCTTTTTTTTGCGTGTCCTCGTAAGCGAGCGTCACAGTGCCCCCTGTGTCATCCCGAGCGAGCGTTACGGTGCCCCCTGTGTCATCCCGAGCGAGCGTCACGGTGCCCCCTGTGTCATCCCGAGCGAGCGTCACAGTGCCCCCTGTGTCATCCCGAGCGAGCGT
>VGKU01000038.1 GCA_016882235.1 Candidatus Parcubacteria bacterium | reverse complement strand
GCGGTAAAAACGTTGATTGGAGTCTAAAGATATGCCACGCGTCAAACGAGGAATACAACATGTCAAGCGCCGCAGAACTCTTCTGGCAAAAACCAAAGGGATGAAATGGGGGCGCAAGTCAAAAATCCGTCTTGCGCGCCCGGCCGCGCTGAAAGCCGGTGCCTACGCGTACCGCGATCGCCGCACCAAGAAACGGGTTATGCGACGACTCTGGCAGGTGCGACTCAACGCCGCTCTGCGACCGCTTGGGATGAATTACAGTCGGTTCGTGGATGGACTGAAAAAAGCGCAGATTGCGGTGGATCGAAAAATCCTGTCCACACTTGCGAAAGACCATCCTGCGGTGTTCAAACAGATCGTGGAAAAAATCAAGTAAATCCAAAAGCAGCGTTTGACAAAAACGCTGTTTTTTGTTATCCTGAACAACTCCGAAATTCCTTCGGACGACCTTTCACCAAGGAGGCACACGTGCCGGCTACCCTTTTCCTTGAACCAGATCCCCTGCATGCAGGCGAGAGATTCCAGGTTCATATGCACCTGCCGGCTGGCGACGCAGAGCCGGGAGCCACCTACTGGTTGACCTGTCCGGCGCGAGGGCTCGTGTTGGATAAGGACTCCGACATCGTTTCGCCACACGCGGTGGGGGATGTCACGCTCACGTTCGAATCCCGGGACGGCTTCGCCGCCGAAGGGATGTACGAATTCTCCGTGGCCAACAGGGCGGATCTCCTCGCTGAAGTGGCTTCCCTCGCGTACGAGGTCCTCCCGGCGCCGATGAGAGATGCCCAGCCTGCACCGGAACAGGCCGCGCCCGGAGCGGACCGCGTGCCACGGCAGGCCGCACCGCCGCAAGAGGCGCAGGAAGTGGATCGCGTGCCACGGCAGGCCGTCCCATCGGACGCGTACAACTGGCTGAGCGTGGTCCCGGCGATCATGATGAGCCTGTTCATCCTCGTCGTCACGATGTTCCTCATGCTCTGTCCGGTGATCGCGATCATGCTGATCGCCAAGGCCGGAACGAGCGTTGCGGCCCAAGATCGTGCCGCATCCAGCGTTTCGCCGGCAACAACTCCCGTGACGGAGGCGCTGGCAGAGGTGACAGGAAGTATGCTCATCTACGGCGCCATCGGTGTTGGGGTGGCCCTGCTGCTCATGGGTGCGATCGTCCTGATCAGAAGGTGTGGACGGGGCGAACGGACGGTCAGATTGCCTCGCGCGTCGTGACCGGACGCAGCGCCTCTTGACGGCTGATCGGTTTGGACCGACAGCCGTTTTTTCATTCCCGTCAGAGTACTCGGCAACGGGACGCGAAAACTCTGGCGGGGTCTGACAACCCAGCCTATAATGGAACAACCTACGTGGATGGAAGCTCGAGATCCCTCGGCTAAATGGCAAACGCTCGCTCGGGATGACACAGGGTGCACCGTGACGCTCGCTCGGGATGACACAGGGTGCACCGTGACGCTCGCTCGGGATGACACAGGGGGAACCGTGACGCTCGCTCGGGATGACACAGGGGGAACCGTGACGCTCGCTCGGGATGACACAGGGGGAACCGTCACGCTCGCTCGGGATGACACCATCTTTTCCTGTCATCCCGACCGAGCCCGACGCAGCTTTTTCCCGTCATCCCGACCGAGCCCCGGCAACGCCGGGGCGAGTGGAGGGATCTCGCATGTAACGGAAACCCGCGGTTACCCGCCCCCCCTATGCGCATCAACAAATTCCTCTCCGCAAACGGCTACTGCTCGCGCCGCGAGGCCGACCGGCTCATTGAGGCTGGGAGAGTTTTCATTAACGGCAAACGGGCGAAGCTCGGCGATCAAGTGATGGAACGCGATGAGGTGCGTGTGGAAGGACGATCAAAACAACAGCGTCCAAAGCCCCTGTATCTCATGCTCAATAAACCCGTCGGCGTCATTGTGACATCCGACCGCCGCAAGAAACAAACCGTTTTGGATCTTCTCAACATTGAAGAACGCGTATTCCCTGTCGGACGTCTGGATGTGATGAGCGAAGGATTATTGCTGCTCACCAACGACGGCACGCTCGCCAACCGACTCATGCATCCCCGCTACGAACATGAGAAGGAATATGTCGTTGAAGTAGACCGCGCGCTTGAAACGGCCGACATTCGGAAACTCCAAAACGGCGTTCGGCTTGACGACGGGATGACGCTTCCGGCAAAGGTGCGGAAAATGGACCGCATGCGCTTTGCGATCATTCTGCGCGAAGGACGCAATCGGCAAATCCGGCGCATGTGCGAGGCGCTCGGGTACCGCGTGGTGCGGCTCACACGCACGCGCATCCTCTCGCTCAAAATGCCTTCCACCTATCCGTCCGGATCCTGGCGGTTCCTCACTCCATCGGAAACGCGCGATCTCAAACGCGCCGTCGGCTTGGAAACATCAAAAAACCTCTAGGATCAGAGCGGCTCTGTTCCGAAATAAAAATGACCGACAGGAGTCGGTCATTTTTGTCTGGCGGGCCGGACGGGATTCGGCCTCGGCTCCGATCGTCTTCCGACGATCGGGCCTGGCCACCGCCTCGCCATGCCGCCTCCCGGCAAAGTCGGCGGCATATGGCTGCGGCGTTCGAATCCCGACGCCGGCCAAGTCGTTGGCCGGCTTTCGGTTCGTCACACAAAAACACCCCAGGAAAACTGGGGTGTTTTTTCTGGCGGGCCGGACGGGATTCGAACCCGCGATCTTCGCCGTGACAGGGCGACGTGTTAACCGGGCTACACCACCGGCCCTTGGAACGCGCAAATGGTAACACAGGATTTTTTGCCTTGCAACAGACGGTGGGTTTGGTAAAATTCGCCTCGTATGCAGTACCAAAAAGCCATTGCGGCGGCAATCTTTCTCCTGCTCATTCTTGCCATTACGCTGACCGCGTGGTTTGCGACCTGGCCGGAAACAACGCCGGTGCGCGTGGAGATCGGGAACAAAATTCATCCCACCGTTTACCAGCAAGCCGTTGGATACTGGGACGCAAATCTCGCCACCCAGGCGTTTGCCGTGGATCCCACCATAGGCATCCGGCTCACCTGGAAGAAACCGGATGAAATCTATAACCATTTCCTGATGACCGTGACGGATCCGTCAACGGGATGGACACGCACAGAAGCAGGCGAACACGAACGTGTGAGTTTGGATTTTACAGATCTTCAACCGGACACCGTGTACACGTTTGTCGTGACGGCATGTCTGGAACCTGAATGCCGTACGTGGATCACCTCCAGCGAGGAGGCGAAGCATCGGACACAGACGGCTTCGACACCCCGCTAAGGCGTGATTCCTTTCACAAACGGGGAACTCTTAGACCGTGATGACATCAAAAGACTCGCCGTGCCGGCCGCCGAGCACGAGCGCGAGACGCGTTTTTATTTTCACGAGACGCGCCTTTTTCAGTTGGCCGACCGCGCGTTTCGCAAACGTCTCTTCGCGGGCATTCTTGATCACAAATGGGACGCTCCCCCAACGCAGGGCGACCTGCCGCGCTCGTCTTTCATCGGGACAGCCGATAAACAACGGAATTTCTGGATGCGAACGGTGAACCGTTTCAGACCACGGGGCGAGTTCCACGGAAGCGAGCACGCCGTCAATGGACCCTTGCACGGAGGCCAGTTGGATAGAATGTGCGACGGCCGCAATCGGGTCTTTTGGCGCATACTCAATAAGCGCAACATCATCGTAAGGCGAGGCCTCCGCCTCCTCCACAATGGATGCCATCATTTTGACGGCTGCCACCGGATGCTTGCCGCTCGCGGACTCGCCCGAGAGCATCACGGCGCTCGTGTGGTCAAACACGGCATTGGCGACATCCGAAACCTCCGCGCGCGTCGGGCGCGGGTTGCGGATCATGGAGTCCAACATCTGCGTGGCAACAATGACCGGCTTGCCAGCAAGACGGCATTTCTCAATGAGCGCTTTCTGCCGAACCGGCACTTCCTCGGCCGGAATCTCAACGCCCAAATCTCCGCGCGCGATCATCACCCCGTCCGCGGCCGTGAGAATCCGGTCAAACGCCGCGATTGCTTCGTGCTTCTCAATCTTCACAACAATCCTCGGAAGGATCTGACCTTTTTTGCCCGCTGCGTTGATGAGCCGCCGCAGGTCTTTCACATCCTGCTCGCTTTTCACAAACGAAAGCGCGATCCAATCCGCACCCGCGCCCACGGCGAACCGGACATCCTGCCGGTCCTTGTCCGTCATCGCTCCGATGGACAACCGCGAATTCGGAAAATTCATTCCTTTGTGAGAAGTAATCAGACCGCCATTTATTACCGTGGCGTGGATATGTCGCCCAGAAACACCGGAGACCTTGAGCTCAATAAGGCCATCATCAATCAAAAACCGATGGCCGGCTTTGACATCGCGGTGCAGTTGTTTGTACGTGACGGGAATCTCCTTCCCCTCATACGTATCCGTCGCCGTTGAAAACACATACCGCTTTCCCGCTTTGAGTTCCACACCCTCCTCTGGGAGTGTGCCCAGTCGAATTTTGGGGCCTTGCAGATCGGCAATCACGGGAACATGCAAGCCGAGCGCGCGGGCGACAGAACGGATGGTTTTGAGCAAAGCGCGGTGCTCGGTGTAGGTCCCGTGCGACAGGTTCAAACGCGCGGCGGTCATGCCTGCGCGCATCATGGCGCGCAGTATTGACGCAGATGAACTGGCAGGGCCGATGGTGCACACAATTTTTGTTCGGGTCATATCAGATCTTTGAGATCCCTCGGCTAGATGATAAACGTTCGCTCGGGATGATACAGGGGGCACTGTAACGCTCGCTCGGGATGACACCTCTTTTCCTGTCATCCCGACCGAGCCCCGGCAACGCCGGGGCGAGTGGAGGGATCTCGCATTCACAG
>VGKU01000037.1 GCA_016882235.1 Candidatus Parcubacteria bacterium | reverse complement strand
CGCCCAACACGCTTGCCGCGCCGGCCATATCCACTTTCATCCAGGTCATGTAATCGGCCGGCTTCAGCGAGAGCCCGCCGGAATCAAACGTCACGGCCTTGCCCACCAACGCCACGCGCTTTTTTGCGCTTCCTTCGGGTCGGTACACCATGTGAACAAGAAACGGTGGGTGGTCGGAGCCCTGCGCCACACCGAGGATTCCGCCCGCGCCCATCTGTTCCAGGCGTTCACGGTCAAACACCCGCACGCGCACGCGCGGGTTGCCTTTGGCAATCTGCTTTGCGGCTTCAACCAAATCAATCGGCCGCAGATGGGATGCCGGCGTATTCACGAGGTCGCGCGCGAACACTGTTCCTTTAACAAACAATTCGGCGCGCTCCACGCCCTTCTTTGCGGAGGAAGCATCACGGCCATCTGTGACCATGATCCCGACCGTGCGAATCGTATGCGGTTTGTGTTTCTTATACCTCGCGTACGCGTAATCAACGAGCCGAATGCCTTCCACCATCGCCTGCGCGCGATCGCGTGCGGAGACGCCCTCGGTTCCCGTGGCAAACAATTCAAACGCGAGATGGCGAATCCTGAAGCCACGCAACTGTTGGAACGCACAGGCCGCCGCTTCACGCACCGTTTCCAGATCGGCATCCTTTTTTTTCCCCAGGCCCATGAGAAGCACGCGCTTGGTGGAAAGCAACCCTTCCGTCCGAATCAGGAGCGATTGGAACGCCTTGCCTTTGAAATTCTCCTCGCGCATGAGCTTCTCCAACATCCCGTGCAGGAGGTGGTTGAGACGCCCAATCCGTGGGGCGCTGAGACCCTCCCCTTCAGAGACGCCTACCACGACCGCATCGTTCTCCCTGGTAAAGAGATCTCCTTTTTGAGCTTGAATATCCATAAAGGTAACAACGTAGTAGGGAGCAACGTAGCAAAGGAAAGGAAAAAAGACAACACAGGCGGGGTCCGGAAACCCGCCTGGATGCGCAAACAGATACTCTGCGAGCGATCCCTGTACCCGTTTCCACCTACCCGCCTATCTGAAGCTCATACACAATGGGCAACGTCAGCAGGACGAACATCAACACAGAAAAAAGGAAAAACCCATACGCGCGTTCACGCCAATGGGACACATCGCGTCCGCGGAAGACGAGCACGCCGATGCCGAACAACAGGACATACGCGACAACCGTTTTGAGATAGAGGCCCGAAAGGGGACCCAGCGCTTCGTCCAGCGTAAACCGTTGGCGGATCAACTCACTGCGATGCACCAGCCAATTGGATACCCACGCGATCTGAAGCGTGAGTGCGGCGGCCAACATCGCTGAAAGGGCGACGGATTCGTGAATGCGTTTGTGAAAGAAGGGGAACATAGTTAAAACATGGATTCCATACCGATGGCTACCAACGCCGCGAAAGCCAGCCAGACAGAAAGGATCGTTGCGAGATAATACGGACGCGCATGGCGTTCAACGATCTGCTCTCCATAGACGATCAGTGTGGTCTCGGCAACAACCATCAGCAGAAACGGAAGCTGGATGAGCAGATAACGGTGCGTGGCAAGCGCGGTGGATAGGTCCGAGACCGCACCAAGCGTTGCCATCTCGCGCGCGCCCCAGACGTCTAACACAATCATGCCAATCAACAGCATGATCTGGATGGTGAGCAAGCCGACGAGTGGCCACACAAGCTTGGGATCGCGCCGAAGCAAGATCGTCAGCGTCAGGGTTGCGCCAACAAAGAGGAGCGTCACGCCAAACAGCACAAGGCCGGCATCCGCGAGCGCCCAGCCGATAAGCGATTCCTCGGCGAGCAAAAGGGGGGACATAGATGATGGAAGTATAACACAACGTGAGACAGGAATGGAGTGGCTTTGACATCCGGTGGAATAAACGATATCCTCCAAGAGATCCTGCACCAGCCAACGTGTGGTGACGGATGTCAAAAAGGATCTCTGCAACAGGAACATCTGCGAGAGATCCCAAAACACCTATGCCAGGAAAACGCAAACAAGTTCGTACGCAATGGAAGAAGGACCGCAAGGTGCAACTCGGTGAAAACCGCAGGCAAAAAGCGATCCGACTTTCCAAGGCCACCTAAACAAAACCCGGCGTCACATCGACACCGGGTCTTGTTTATTTGGACGCCCGTGTTTTTACGGTCATCCGATGCCCGCGCACGAGCACCTGTTTGAGCGTGATTTCTCCGAGTCCTTTGGGCGATGGCTTGATGGCATAGGACCCGTCCAACGCCGGATCCAGGCCGATCCCATAACGCACAAACGAGACGATTGGATTCACCGACCAGGCCTGTGACCGTCCGCCAGACAGAT
Organism: Candidatus Parcubacteria bacterium; assembly: GCA_016882235.1. GTDB lineage: Bacteria > Patescibacteriota > Patescibacteriia > UBA9934 > GWF2-40-263 > VGKU01. Next base: position 2,751 of record VGKU01000037.1, on the reverse strand, counting down.
CGGAGGGCGAGAAATACTCCGGCAATTTTTCCCCGTCCTTGCGCACGCGGTCAAACGAAATCCACCACGCCGTGAGCGGATGGCGCCAATCCGAACGGCCATATTTCAAACGCGCGCCGGCGTTCATCCCATCCAGCACAGGCCAATCTGTCACATTTTGATAACTGCTCAACCGAAATCCGTCATACGCGGGCCATGCGTTTACCACACCCCACTCCGTCTCTAGCCGTTTCAGCGAAGTAAAAAACCGTTCGCGATCTGACGGGGCGATCACCTCAAACAAGGCGGCCAGCGAGGATTCATTCGTCAGCCGGTCTGTGCAGACGCCGTTCTCGCAGCGTTCAAGGTAATACCCACGCCGATCGTCCCAAAACCGTTCGTTGATCCTGTAGCGTACGAGAAGTGAATGCCGGTGAAACACCGTCGCATGTGCTTCGTATCCGCGCAGGTTGGAAAGTTCTGAAAGATTACGCAGGGCGCGATAGTACAACAACTGGTTGTAGAGCACTTCCCCACCCCGCGGAATGGTATCCAGCCAGTCCTGCAAAGAATTCGCTGGTTTTTCCGGAAGAAGATTCCCGTCTCGATCCAGTGCAGACAGGTGCGTGAGGATATCCTCCATCGCCGAAAAAATACTCCGGCCACCCACAAATTCGTTCATGACCGACGTGTCGCCTGTCCAGCGCACATAGTCATACACGGTCATGATAAAAAGCGGGCCAGAGTCGTGATGATCCACCCAGAGCGGAATTTTGAGGCCGCCTGCATCCACGGTCAGCGCGCTTGGGACGGATCCGTTGCGTTCAATCCCCTCGGCCAGCCGCAAAATCTGCTCGCGCACAACGGACGGGTCCACCATCAACAGCAGGCCGGTGGTCCAATAACTGTCGCGGTAATAGGTCCGCGCAGGGACACTATATTTGGGACCTGCGCTCAAAAAACGCCGTCCGTCGGCAGCTGTTTGGATGGATTCCAACGCCACCTCCAGCGATTCCTCAAACATCTGTGCCAGCACAGGGTCATCCGTAATGAGTTGCGGACGCGAATCATCCATCGCCGCGGCAAGCGTCGTGGATGGGAGGAGGAAAAGAAACCAACTGGCTATCGCAACACGTTTCATGTCCCTAACACCTCAGACCGAGCCCCTATTTAAACGTTCCCTCAAGTACATGTTCCGCTGGCGCTGGATCGCCGTCATCTGGCTCCAACGTCAGGACGAAAAAATCATGATCAAGCAAATTCGTCTGGCTCTCAAACACCTGCACCATCGCTTCCCCGTTTTGAACGGCCTGACCGATGCGCACAACACTCATGTGCTCGCCGCGCTTCACCACCCATCCTTCGTACACATACCCGTCCCGTAAGGCCGGCAAATTCCCGAGCGATGCAAAAAATTTATACGTGTTCTTTTCAAAGGTGGCGTGCGCAAGACCGAACGAACCGCCACCCGTGACATCTGCCAACGCCGCCGCCTTCCATGCCCGGCGATCAGCCAACAGCAGAGGTTGGATATCTGTCGGATTTTTCCCGGCCACCGCTGTTTGCTGTGCGGCGAGGGCCATGGCGGCGGTCTCTTGCTCATCCATAATCAAGCCGTTTTCTCTGGCTTCAAATAAGACGCGTTCTTTGCTGAATTCCTGCGGCCGGTTGCATCCCCATCCCGCCACTGCCAACGCCGCCGCTATCAGGACAATCTTCCAAGTTTTCCACATAGTTGCGGAAGTATAACACACGGCCTTCCGCGTTCAAATGTCCTTCGCATGGGCGCGGCGGTCAATCACCCGCTCAGTGATTTGTCCGCCAAGAACGGCGAGGATCAACAAAGCGACATACATCCGCCACATCGTCTCAAACGGCGCAGGGGCTTGATCAAGCATCCCCAGAATGAACGCACTGTACCAAGACACGACCGAGATGGGACCGAACAAGAAGGCAAGGCGGCGCGTTTGAACCAATTCGCCCTCGCGGTGGACATGTTTACCAAACTGGATTTGCAGAAACCGCGGAGCAACGAAGAGGTTGAGAATCGCGCCATTGAGGATAATGACGCCCACAACGATCATCTTCATGAGAAAGGCGTCCGATGCAAGCAGAAGGTCCGCGGAAGGCAGATAGAGCCCCAGTCCGCTCATCACGATCAGACCAATCGCCAGCCAAATGACCTGCGAAAAAATCTTGAGCACATCCGCTTCCATTTCGGAGATGCGAAAGTCCTTGAGAAACTTGAAGAAAAAAAGATCCGCGAGTGTGGCCGTGCCAAGGCCAAGTGCCATGCCGACCACATGAATGAGGATAATCGGCGTATGGGCGGCGGCGAGGAACGGAAAGACCGTGTCCGTGGAACTGGCGAGCGAGAAGGCGAAAATCAACACCGTCAATGATGCAGAACAGAGGCACCAGGTACAGAGTTTTCGCAAGGCGAACAGCTGGATGAAGGTCAGGTAAAAAGAAAAAACAACAGCGAAGGTGGACAGGAACAGGAGGAAGATGCTGAACGGGCCGTTCAGTGACGGAAACCCGGCGCGCAAACCGTAGGAAATAGCCATCGTCGCGTAATACAGGATCCCGAGATATTCAACGGGCACGCCCAAAAATTTGGAGTAATCGCTTTGGATGACATCGTGGCAATTCCCACGCATTGGGCAGATAAAATGTTCTGTCTTACGCCTCTTTTTGTGCGCGATGTACAGAGACAGCAGGAGGCCAGCAAAACCAAGGAAGATATTGGCGATAAAAAAAAGCATAGGTAAC
>VGKU01000036.1 GCA_016882235.1 Candidatus Parcubacteria bacterium | reverse complement strand
CAGCGGCTTGGCGCATGGATGCGCTTTAGTACGCGAAAAAAAGGCAATGTGCTACACTCAACGCGTATGCGCCTCCCGATTCGACGATCTGAAAAACTCCAGACCTCTTCTGACGACGGGCCACTCTACATCACGCAAGAAGGCCTGAACCGCCTGAAACAAAAACGGGATCGGATTGAACACCACGACCTTCCCCAAGCGATCGCTGATGTGCGCACGACCGGCGAACTGGGAGATTTTTCCGAAAACGCCGAGTACCAAGAGGCGAAATGGCGCATGCGGCGCCTGCACGGACAGGTCGCCCGACTTACCGATCAAATCAAACGCGCCCTCGTGATTGAACAACCGTCTACCGATCTCGTCAGTCTTGGTTCCACGGTTGTGCTTGAAAAAAACGAGGTACAGACCACGTTCCAAATCGTCGGGCCGCACGAAGCTGATCCCGCACGCGGACGTATCTCCCATGTCTCGCCACTCGGTACGGCGCTGATGGGCAAACGCGTGGGAGAAACGGCCAATGGATTTCTCATTAAACAACTGCGGTAAACCAACCGCGCCCTATGCGCCCCGAAAACAAAAACATTACGTTTAGCGAACTGGGGATCGCCCCGAACCTGTTGGACCGACTGGACCAGCTCACCTTGTTCCATCCGACCCCGATCCAAGAAAAAACGATCCCGCAAGGCATCGCCGGCGAAGATCTGATCGGGATCGCGCAAACCGGTACGGGCAAAACGCTTGCGTTTGCGATTCCGGTGATGCAGCGCGTTGCCGCCACGAAAAAAATCGGTCTCGTCATCCTCCCCACGCGCGAACTCGCCCTGCAAGTGGATGAGACCTTTAAAAAAGTCGGTTCCCCGTTTGGCTTGCGCACGGCTATTTTGATCGGCGGCGCATCCATGCACGCCCAGCTTGCCGATATCCGACGCAAACCACATGTCGTGATCGCCACTCCCGGACGTCTCATTGACCATATGGACCAGAAGAACATCCGATTGGACACAGTCGGAACACTCGTGTTAGACGAGGCGGACCGGATGCTGGATATGGGATTTGAACCGCAGCTCAAACGAATCCTCGCTGGCGTCCCGACGGAACGACAGACGCTCCTCTTTTCCGCGACCATGCCCGAGGCGATCAGTACCATCGCACGCAAGTACATGAAAAAGCCACTCCGCATTGAAGTTGCGCCCTCCGGCACAACCGCTGAGCGGGTGAATCAAGAGGTCTTCATCGTCCCCAAACCGGAAAAGGTTGCGCTGCTGAAAAAAGTGCTCGGCGAATATCGCGGCACCGTTCTTGTGTTTAGCCGCACCAAGCATGGCGCAAAAAAAATTGCGCGTGAAATCCGGCAGATGGGACACACGAGCGCCGAACTGCATTCCAACCGCTCGCTTGCTCAACGCAAAGACGCTCTCAATGGCTTTAAGTCCGGTAAGTACCGCGTGTTGGTCGCAACGGACATCGCCGCACGCGGCATTGATGTCACGGGTATTGAGCTCGTGCTCAATTTTGACCTGCCGGATCACACAGAAGACTATGTCCACCGCATTGGGCGTACCGGTCGCGCGGGACGCGCGGGCAAAGCGATTTCGTTTGCCGTGCCGGAACAAAAAAACGATATTCGACAAATTGAACGGCTGATCCGGATGCCGCTGGCGGTCAAAACGCCAAGCGGACAGGCCGTGGAACGCAAAGAAGAATCGCATCCGATGCAGAGCCACCAAGGGCGTCCGCGCTTCCACAGAAACCGGCAACAAAAAAACCCTCCGAAGAGGGGGTGAGGAGGGTTACTCCAAGGGGAAGATGCGATCGCCGGCATCGCCGAGACCCGGCACGATGTACCCGTGAGGAAAGAACTCGCCTTCGCCCGTCAGGCGCTCGTCGATCGCCACGGTGTAGATGGGGACATCCGGATGCTCGCTCGTGAGTCGGGCGATCCCTTCGGGCGCGGCGACGACGCAGACGAACACGATGTTCTTCGCTCCCCGCTCCTTGAGGATGGTGATGGTGGTGGTGGCGCTTCCGCCGGTTGCGAGCATGATCTCCAGCACGACCACCTTCTGGAGAGAGTTGGAAACGTGATCCGGCGCCTTCACACCGTAGATCTGGGGCTCAAGCGTCCGATGGTCGCGGGCGACCGAGAAATGCCAGATGAGCGGGTTGCGCAGGAAGGCGCGGAACCCGTCCAGCAGGATGGCGCCGGCGCGCATGATCGGGACGAGCGCGACGCGTCCGTCAAAGTCCGCCCCCTCGGCGTCCACGTTGAGCGGTGTTTCCACCCAGCGGGTTTTCGTCTTGAGGTTGGCGAGCACGGGAAATGCGAGGATGTGCCCGATGCGGCGCATGCGATCCGCGAACACCTCTGGGCCCGTTGTCTTCCCACGGCACTCGGTGAGAAGCACGTGCGCGCTCGGATGGTTCACGATGCGTACCATTTCTTCCTGTTGGACAGTGGAATCCATCGTTCTCTCCTTTGCAAGAGCAATAGACCGGCGGTAGAGTATCCCATCCCTTGGTCGCGCGTCAAGGGAGAAAAAAACCCTCCAGGGGAGGGTTGTTCAGATCACCGTCTGCGCACCGCGCTCGGTGAATCGGACGCGAAGGCGCGAGGCGGCACGATGAAGAAGTTGGGAACACCGACTTTCGGTCAGTCGGATCTCCTTGCCGATCTCCCGAAGTCTGTTGCCAGACAGATAGGCGGCGAAGATGAACCAGTCGCGCGGCGGAAGGTGCGGGAACTCACGCGAGAGAAATCCCCGTTCCATGGCATCCAGAAAGGACAGCGGTCCATCCGCCGTCTGTTCAGTGACCGTCAGCAGTTCTTCCACGTCTTCCAGTGACACGAGATACAGCGGACGCATCAATCCCGCAGCGCGGTGCACATCCACACCGACGCACTGGGCGACTTCTTCCATCGTCGGTTCCCTCTTCAGCCGCTGGCTCAATTGTCCGTGCGCGCCGTCCAGTCGCTTCGCCAACGTTCGCTCACCGCGCGACAAGAAATCCTGTCCACGCAAGTAGTCACGGATCTCGCCCTGAATGCGCCACTCCAGAAACCACGACGCGCGCGGATGCGATGCATCGTAGCAAGGGTTGCGTACGGCCTGCAGATACCCGATGACGCCCACTTGGACGAGATCGCGGACATCTTCCGTGTAAGGCGCCAATCGACGCGCAATGCGCCACGCGACTTTACGGATGAGTGTGTAATGCACGGTCGGAATTTCCCCAACGGACGGGCGCCCCATGGTCACACCCCTTTTCAAATTGCCCAATATTTTGTATCCTAAAATTGTTCAACGGTCAAACACGAGGTGGGCCAATGCCGATCATCGTACACCTGATTGAAGAGCATGTCGGCTTTCTCGTCAGCAGCAAGAAACGCAACGCACGAGCCTGGTTCTACTACAGCAAGGATCAGGGGCATGCCATCCTGGACGCGCACATACACGACAAGGCGATCGAGCTCAACCGGGGTATCCTGGATGAAAGCCACCTGCCAACGACAAGCATCAGCGACGCGCAGGTCGTCATAGGGGAACACGCCCATACGCTCAAACGGATGGTGTCCAACTTATTCCAATTCCAGGTGAACGGCACGCCGGCCGTCCTGCCCACACCGCCAGGCCTCTCTGCCATGATCTGCAATGAACGCGCGCCGGCGCTTGACGGCTTCTTTCTCGCGTGGAGTAATCCCAACGGACGCCACTACCTGTGCGTCTGCTACTCGCAGGACCAACTCCACAACGTCCTGAAGAACGTTGTACAACTGCCGGTCAGCCAGAAGCGCGAACTCTCGCAGCTCGGCAGATCGATGCTCAGTGAACGGTCGAACCGGACGATGGTCATCATCACCGACGACTTTGCCGAGCGCGTCAACCGCGTTCACCAAACCGTCCGTCTGCTCACCAGGACGGCTCCCAACTAGTCCTGCACGAGGTCGCCCGCGTCCTGTTGGACTCCCTCATAGAGGCGAGACAAACGCTTGACGCCTACGGTCAGCTGTTGACCCTTGTCGGTCTGGACGACTCACGCAACTTACCCCATCCACGGGGTTTTTTATTTGTCCCCGCTGACAGGGCCGTCCGAACATACCCCCAATAAACGGCAAAAAACCATGCGGGGTCAGGTCGTTACTTGTAGCATTGTGTGCCATGCGACAAGTAACGACCTGACCCCAGCGTTGAAAAACCAATACAATGGCTGGAATCAGAATGATTGCCATCCAGATCCGCGACGATGCCCAGGCGGCAAACAAAAAACTGACTTTTCTGTGTCAGTCCTTTGGTGGTTCCCGGGCAGGGAATCTCACATCGCTCGGCAAAGCCGAACTCGTCGGAGGGAAACGGCGTTTCCCTCCGACGCCCCGCCGATGGCGGGGCTGCCTCCCTTCCGCAACAGAGGTTGGGGGACGGCGCGTCCCCCAAACCCCCTGGCGTTGGAATCCCTGCCACAAGTAAGCAAAATCGCTCACCATCGGTGAGCGATTTTGCTTGGTTCCCGGGCAGGGATTCGAACCCCGATACTCAGGACCAAAACCTGATGTCCTGCCGTTAGACGACCCGGGATCGCGACGTTATAATAATTCAAACGATCAGAAGAATCAATCTATGTATGAACGCCCAAGACCCCCTGCCCCGGAAATGAAACGGACCCTTGTGCAACAGGTCCTTGAGGAAGCGAAGGCCTTACAAGACCGATACAACAATCCGGACGATGCCATCTGGCAGGCGCTTTCCAATTCTGGTGTGACGGATCGCTCCACGCGCATCCGTACTTTTAAAGAGGTCAAAACGGAACTGTCCCGCGCGCTCGCGCACGAACGAAAACGCGAACAGGAGGAACGAGAAATCATTGAAGAAGACCGGCGGGAACAGATGTTGCGCGACGCGTGGGCCCATCAAATGAGCCAACCCCGCGACGCGTGGGATCCATGGTACGAAAAAGATGATTCTGACGTTTCCGATGAATTGCAGAAATGAGTTGAATCGCTTTTCCCTCGGAGATCCCTCGGCTAGATGATAAACGCTCGCTCGGGATGACACAGGGGGCACTGTGACGCTCGCTCGGGATGACACAGGGGGCACT
>VGKU01000035.1 GCA_016882235.1 Candidatus Parcubacteria bacterium | reverse complement strand
AGAAACCAGTTTTTTCTATGCGAACAGACCTTTTTGATTACCACCTGCCGCCGGAGTTGATCGCCCAGCGCTCCGTGGAGCCGCGGGACCACTCGCGGTTGATGGTGGTTGACCGGCGGACCGGCGCGTGGGAGCACAAACGGTTTTTTGAAATCGCCAGCGAACTGCGCGCGGGTGATGTCTTGGTGCTAAACGAGACAAAGGTGTTTCGGGCGCGGCTCAAGGGAGACGTGGAAGTGTTTCTCTTGCGCGCGCGGGAAGGGAACAGATGGGAGACGCTCGTGCGGCCGGGCAGGCGCGTAAAGGAAGGACAGGCCGTCGCCTTTGGCGAGCTGATCGGGCAGGTGGTGGAAAAAAGCCCAGACGGCGTGGTGCTGGTTGAGTTTGATCGGCCGCCCGGCGAAGTGATCGCGTTTGCAGACGCGCATGGCGAGATTCCGATTCCGCCGTATGTGAAACAGCAACCCCAAACGCTTGACCAATACCAAACGATTTATGCCCGCACGACGGGATCGGTCGCGGCGCCCACAGCCGGGTTCCATTTTACCGGGCGTTTGATGGACGAGTTGAAAGCCAAAGGCGTGCAGATTGAATTCGTGACGCTTCACGTGGGGATCGGAACATTTCGGCCGGTCAAAACAGAGACGTTGGAAGAGCACGAGATGCACAGTGAGTTCGTCACACTTGATGCGGGAACAGCACAGCGCATCAACCAAGCCAAACACGAAGGCCGGCGCGTGATCGCCGTTGGGACGACCACGGTGCGTACCTTGGAAGGTGTCGCCGCTCTGTGTCCTGCCGACTCCCGCCCACCGCAAGGCGAAGGAGCTCTGTGCGCCTATAGCGGTGATGTGAATGTGTTCATCAAACCCGGTTTTGCCTTCAACGTGGTTGATGGCCTCATCACCAATTTTCACCTGCCCAAATCCACTCTGCTCGTGCTGGTGAGTGCGTTGGCCGGTCGTGAACACATCCTTTGTGCGTACCAAGAGGCTGTACGCGAGCGGTACAGGTTTTTCTCCTTCGGGGATGCTATGTTTATCCGGTGATGGTTGAGATCGGCGAGGAATCCGGACTCTGTGCCGGGGCCGGTCTCCCAGAGCCACGAACCCAACGAGTTCCCACGTTGGACTGTGCTGTGCGCGCCGTTGTGGCGCTCGCTGTGTTCCTCACGGGACACGCGGACCCGGGTGCGACCCCGTGAGACATCTGCGACGGTTTTCGCCACCGTTTTCTTTTATCTTGACGCGCGCGGGCAAATCTTTTACAATTCCGCCCATAAATCACACAGGCGGACAAAAACGATCCGGCTCCTCCCGCATCCGCGGGTCCGGACGCGCCGCCGAGGTAAAAAGGAGAAACGTATGGCTAAGCCAACACTCACCGACCTGCTGAAGGCAGGGATGCACTTTGGGCATAAGACCAGTAATTGGCACCCGAAGATGGCCCCGTTTATTTTTGGAGCAAAAGGAGGCACGCACATTATTAACTTGGAGAAGTCGGAGGAGATGCTGGATCGCGCGCTGGAGGCGATCAAGGAGATTGCGGGCCGTGGAGGGATTGTGTTGTTTGTGGGCACCAAAAGTCAGGCCAAGGATAGTCTCAAGAAATACGCGCAGGCCTGCGGCATGCCCTATGTGAGCGAACGGTGGTTGGGCGGTACGCTCACGAATTTCCGGCAGATCAAGGAATCGCTCAAGCGATTTAAGTCGCTCAAGGATCAGCGTGATAAAGGGGAACTGCGCAAGTACACGAAAAAGGAACAGTTGATGATCCAGTGGGAAATTGAAGACATGGAAAAGCGCCTGGGCGGCATTGAAAATTTGACCAAGGCGCCCGAGGCGATGTTTGTGGTGGACATTCGCACGGAGCGCACGGCTGTGCGCGAAGCGGGTGTGACAGGCACGCAAGTCATCGCGCTGTGCGACACCAATGTCAATCCAAAGGGCGTGGATTTCATCATCCCGTCCAATGATGACGCTGTAAAGACGATTGAACTCATGTGCCGACTCGTGTGCGATGCGGTCAAGGAAGGTAAAGCCCATGCTGTTACGGCCGCCAAGGAAACGCAAAAAGCGACGCAAGTTGCCTCTCAATAACGATTAGCTCCTTCGTCGTCCCGCCCAGGCGGGACCAGGAGAGAGAAAAACGTATGCCCATTACCGCATCACAAGTGGCACAGTTGCGCGCGCAGACCGGCGCCGGCATGATGGACGCCAAATCCGCGCTGGAGGAAACCGGCGGCGATTTGGAAAAGGCCATCGAACTTTTGCGCAAGAAAGGGGTGGCAAAGGCCGCGAAGAAGGCCGACCGCGAAACAAAGGAGGGGCGCGTGCACGCCTACATCCACTCCAACGGAAAGCTCGGCGCGTTGGTTGAGGTGTTGTGCGAGACGGATTTCGTGGCGCGCAACGAGGCATTTGTGGAGTTGTGTAATGATCTGGCTCTGCATGTGAGCGCGAGCGATCCGCTCTACCTGACGCGCGAGCAGGTGCCCGTTGAGGTGGTGGAAAAGGAACGGGAGATTGCGCGAGAGCAGATGGCGGGCGAAGGGAAGCCAGCGGAAGTGCTCGAGAAGATCATCGAAGGGAAGCTCGCGAAGTGGTACGGGGAAGTCGTGCTGATGGAGCAACCGTTCATCAAGGATGAAGACAAGACGATTGAAGAATTTGTGAAAGAGAAGATCGCTTCGCTTGGGGAGAACATTCAGGTGCGAAGGTTTGCGCGGTTCCACATTTAAGACCTCACGATGGGTGGACGATGTTGGTGTGTCTCTGGGTCAAGGGATGATCGCCCTTGTTCTCTGGCACACCAACATCGTTTGTTTGGATGACCGTTGGGTCATTTTTTGTTAGAATACCAACAGCTTCTCTAACTTCTTCAGTTTCCCCCGCTTCCTCCCTATGCTCCGCGTCGCTATCAACGGCTTCGGCCGCATCGGCCGCACAACCCTGCGCGCCGGCTTTGACCGCAAGCAGATTCAGTTTGTCGCCATCAACGACCTCACCGAGCCGGACATCCTCGCGCATCTGCTCACCTACGATTCGGTCTTCCGCACGTGGGCGCATGACGTGAAAGCGGGGAAAGATCATCTGGTTGTGGACGGGAAAAAGATTCCAGTGTTTGCCGAAAAAGACCCAGCGCTGTTGCCATGGGGAAAACTCAAGGTGGATGTGGTCATTGAGTCCACGGGTTTTTTCACAAAGCTGGAGGAAGCACAGGCGCATGTGCGCGCGGGGGCGAAACGCGTCGTGATCAGCGCGCCGTCCAAGGATGCGCCGACGTTTCTCATGGGGGTGAACCACAAGGAATGTCGCAAAGACCAGACGGTGATCAACAACGCGTCGTGTACGACCAATTCCGTCGGGCCGGTTGCACAGGTGATGCAGGAGGCGTTTGGGGTCAAAAAAGCGATGCTCACGACGGTGCACTCGGTCACGATGGAGCAGAACATCGTGGACGGCCTGCCGCCCGGACGCAAAGCGCATGACCTCCGCCGCGCGCGCAGTGCGCTCGTAAACATTGTGCCAACGACAACGGGTGCCGCGATCGCAACAACGGAAGTCGTGACGGATTTGAAAAACAAGTTTGACGGGGTGGCTCTGCGTGTACCGACTCTGGACGTCTCCATCACGGATTTTACGTTTGTGACCGCGCGCAAGGTCACGATGGACGAAGTGAAGGGGGCGTTCAAGAAGGCCGCTGCGAGCGCGCGCTGGAAGCGGGTGCTTGGGGTCACGGACGTGCCGATGGTATCCAGCGATTTCATCGGGACACCGTACGCATCGGTGGTGGATTTGGAGATGATTCGCGTGGTGGACGGCGATCTTGTCAAAGTGATGGCGTGGTACGACAACGAATGGGGGTATTCCACGATGCTGTTGGATTTGGTGGAACACGTCGGGAAACTGTAAGGCTCTCGAACCTTCATGGAACAGATGTTTGATCTCCTCATTTTCTTTTTTCTCGGCACGGTCGGCGTGTACCTTGTGCAGGGGGCGCATCACTGGAAGCGCACGCGCGAGCGACCCACCGCGCTTGTCTTTTTTTGTCTGCTGGTGTTCTCGTGGCTCGTCGTCTTTTATGGGAGCTTCATTGAGCCGCGGATGTTGGTGACCACTCGTTCATCCCTGCGTCTTTCGGAGACACCCACGAAGTCCCTCAACGCTGTTCTCCTGTCGGATTTGCATGTCGGGCCGTTCAAAAAAGCGCTGTGGACGCGCAAAGTGGTTGATCGCGTGAACGCCCTGCGTCCCGATCTCGTGTTTCTCGCGGGTGATTTTGTGACCCAGTCAGAAACGGACGCGGCGTATTTGGCGCCGCTCAAACACCTCTCGGCGACCTACGGCGTTTTTGCCGTAACCGGCAATCATGAGTATCGCGCGGACGCCAGTGATGCTGTCGTACAATCCTTGCGAGATTCCGGCATCACCGTGCTGGAGAATGAATCCGTTGTGGTGGAAGTGGACGGAAAGCCGATCAAGATCGCGGGCGTCTCGGATATTTGGTATGAGGGGGATCTCGCCAAGACGATGCGCGATATCCAACAGGACGATACAGCGATTCTTCTCGCGCATAACCCCGACGTCGTACTTGATCCCGCGTCGCGTCTCGCGGATGCCGTGATCGCCGGCCATACCCACGGCGGGCAGATCCGTTTGCCGCTTCTTGGACCGGTTCCCGCGCTTCCAACGCAGCTCGGCCGGAGGTATGATAGGGGTTGGTTTAACGACGACGGCATGAAGCTGTTTATCACGAGCGGTGTGGCGGAAACCGGCACCCGCGCGCGCCTGCTGGTTCCCCCGGAGATCGTTCATATACATCTTTCTTTTTAATCTATGCCTCACACCACCCCCTTTGACCAATTCGCGGCAGTGACGGCTCGCGGATGGTTTTCCGGCGCGGCGTTTGTCCTGCGCCTCGCCCTCGGCTTCCTTTTTTTCCACTCCGCATGGGCGAAGTTTTCGGCCGATGCCTGGTCCGCGGCCGGCTATCTTTCTCTTGCGACCGGACCGCTGACAGGATGGTTCCAATCGCTTGCCGGAAATCCGATCGTGGACGCGCTCAACCTGTACGGACAGGCGGCGATCGGACTGGCGTTGATATTTGGATGTTTGGTGCGCCCCGCTTCCATCGGTGGCGTCTTCTTAATGGTGTTGTATTATCTTGCCCATTTTGAACAGAACACGGCGTACGGTCTGGTGGATCAGCATGTGGTCTACGCGCTTGTGTTTTTATTTTTTGCGTCGGGTGGTTTTGGCCATCTCTGGGGGATCGACGGTTTGATCGCTCGCCAGCCATCGCTACAGCGCAAACGGTGGGTAAACTGGCTGTTCGGTTGAGTCGTGATCCATGATAGGATAGTCGTCGCATGAAGCTTCGCAAACTCCGCCAAGATACGCCGCTAGAAGGCACGCGCGTGCTGGTACGCATTGACGGCAATGTGCCGATCGTGAAGGGTCGCGCGGTGGACGGACCAAACGGGCGCATCGCACGCGCGGCCGTGGATTTGGATTGGCTGATTCGACGCGGGGCGCGCGTGGTGGTGATGACGCACTTGGGGCGGCCGGCGGGGAAACGTCGGAGCGCGTATTCGGTCAAGCCTATTGGCAAGCGCCTGTCCAATTTGCTCGGGATTAAGGTTCCCGTGTCGGGCGCGATCATTGGGCCGCACGCGAAACGGATGGTAGACGCGCTGAAGAACGGCCAGTTGTTGCTGTTGGAGAATCTGCGTTTTGATCCCCGCGAAGAACAAAACGATCCGGCGTTCGCCGCCGAACTTGCCGCGCTT
>VGKU01000034.1 GCA_016882235.1 Candidatus Parcubacteria bacterium | reverse complement strand
ATATATGAACATCAAAACCGGTCAGCAGTCCCCGTATCTTTTGCTAGGTTTGTTTTTTGCGGCGGTCGCGCTTGTGGCCCTTGTGGCCCTCCTCGTCGTGACATCCCGTGCGGACAGTTCATCCCAAACAGCTACTGTGACAAACACGATTCCAACGGTGGACAATACAACGATCGCAACATCGGCAGGTGGATCGTTGGCAGCTTCGATTACGCTAACGGAATCGAGTAAAACCGTTTATATCCACGGCGAGGCCTCTGATATGAATGGTTGCCAACATATTGACACGGTTACGGGTGGTGGAGGTTCTTCTTGGAACGTAAAGTTTTATCGCACGAATGTGACCAACGGAGCGTCATGCTCTGCCAATCCTCTCAACTGTTACGATATCGCCGAGGTCAACGCTAATGTTACTGGCTGTGCTGGCCCCACTGACACGTCTTTGGATTACGACTTTACTACTGATGTATATTTTAATGCCGATGCCACAGATCCCGGATCTAATCCTGATAATGCTGGGACCATCTGGACAGCATCCGTTTGTGTAGCCGATGATGATGGTGGCACTTCGTCGCCCTGTGGCCTGCAAACAACGGAGATAAACACGCTTAACTCGCTCAATATCAATTCCCCAGTTGCGTTTGGTAGCCTTGCCCTTAACGCCATCAGTCCAGACGCAACCATGACAGTCACCAATCAAGGAAATTTCAATGCCATGAAAGTGAAAATTCAACAACAAGCACAATGGAGCTGCGATCTTCTTGGTAGTATTCCCATCGGTAGAATCAACTTTAGTACGACAAACGATTTCGTTTATGGCAATGCGTCTAGCATCACGGGAGTAGCAGGAACCGTAACCGGTCTTGTCATTACCAAACAGGCAACAACAGGTAATCCTTCTACGGGTACAATTTATACAAAATTGCGAGCTCCAGTCTCTGGGGCCCGCGGATCATGCACAGCGATCTTGGACTTCACAGCAACAAGCTAATCTTATCTACACAGCTAAAAAGAACGCGCAGTGCGCGTTCTTTTTTTTCTCTGCCAATATTGCTAAAATATAGTCGTTATGCGCAACACGATACTTGTCTGTATACTTGTGGGCACGGTTTTCCTAGGCACGGTCATTTTTCGTGTTGCCCAGGGTCAAGAGAACCAGCCGCCTTCCGTCTCGTCCCTGGTCATTGCCCTAACCTCGCTTGGTGCGTCTACCGCTTCAATTAATCTTACAGAGTCAACGACAAAAACAATCTACATCCACGGGACAGCCGCGGATCCAAACGGTTGCTTGGAAATTGATGATGTTTCATCCCCCTCCTCTTGGCAGGTCACATTTTACCGTACGACCGTGACAAACGGTGCAAATTGCACGCCAAACGGCCGGGACTGCTATCAAGTAACAGAGCAAAATAGCCATCTCTCCGGATGTTCTGGTTCTGGTGATTCGGATCTTGCCTTTGAGATGACGGTTCCAATCAAATACTACGCGGATGCAACAGACCCAGGCGCTATGCCAGATTTCAGCGCCACAAATTGGACGGCGCGCGTTTTGGTAACGGATGATGGATCCTTGACTGGAAGCGCGAGCGCGACAACGGAAATCAATACGCTTTCAGCCCTTTCCGTCGCTGGCAGTGTGGCATACGGCGCTTTGGCTTTGGATCAGGAATCGGCTGAACAAACATTTCTCATTACCAATACGGGCAACGATAATGATTTGGATCCGTTTATTTCAGACACGTCAGGTTGGACATGCGCGCTCGGCGGCTATCCGGCGTCGGCCGTCCGTTGGAATACGTTGTCCGGGCAGAGTTATGCTTCCTCAACGGCCGTGAGCGCATCGTCAACCAATCTCAACAATTTAAGCATTCCAAAAAGTTCAGACACGGCTGTGGCAACGTCAGCTATTTTCTTGCGTTTGAAGACGCCGCCCACGGGCGCCTATGGATCCTGTACAGGCACACTGAATTTTACAGCCCAGTAGCAATGACCTCTGCAGAAGTCTCTAGAGGCGCGTTTTGAGGAAGATAACCACCAATGCGATCAGAAACACCGTGGCAGCGGAAAAAAACAAGATACGCACGCGGTTGTAGAGTTTAATGAATTCCTCGTAGGGAATCTCAAGAGACCCTTCTGGCGCGCGTTCCGAGAGTTTTTGGTAACAGGCTTCTGGCGCGCGTTCCAGCAGGATAGAAACGATGTGCCCCTTTTCTTCAAACAGAATGAACAAGTAAATCGCCGTGGCGGCGAAGAATCCCGCCACAAAACCGATGGAGGTTGGATGGAAGGCAACGGTACGCAGAAACAGTTGCAACTCCAGTCCAATAGAGAGGAGTCCTAAAACGAAATTTTCCATATAGAATGCTATGCTCTCACGCGTGCGTCATTTCACTGGCCATCTTACAATGATTCTTGCACAGGCGTTTTTTGTTCTGTTGTTTTTTAAACTTTTTATCGTTGATATCAGTGTGGTGGACGGGCAGTCAATGGAACCTTCATTGTGGGACGGGGATATCTATCTCGTGGATCGGGCGACTCTGTTTGCGCGCGCGCCTCGGCGAGGGGAGATGGTCCAGTTGTTTGATCCCGAGGATCCGCAGAAGGTCTTGGTGAAGCGCGTCGTTGGGATCCCGCAGGACGATCTGGCCTTCAAGCGCCAAGCAGTCTTTGTGCGCGGTAAGGACGGGCAGGAGGTGGAGATGGAAGAGCCGTACCTCTCGCCAAACGAACAGACGATTCTGCCGTACGGTGCGACTACAAACTACATCATACCAAATCATCACTACTTCGTCCTTGGGGATCATCGCGGCTATAGTCACGATTCGCGCCAGTTCGGTCCGGTGTCGCGCAAAGACATCATCGGCCTTGTGCGCCCTTTAAAACGTTAGAACCTGCGCATTGAGCAATTCTGCCATGCCGCGGGTTTGAGGATCGTAGAGATAGAGGCCGGACCGTTTGGCAAACAACGCCATGTCTCCTGCCATGCGCGCTTGCTCTGCGCCCCAAAACGCGCGGTGCCAGCGCAGGCTCCAAGGGATCGGCGCGTGTTGCGCAGGATCAAAGAGGGCGCGCAGACGTTCGAGCTCTGGGTCTGAATCGTCCACAAACTTCATCGTGTTTTGCGCGGCGTTTTTTCTATAGAGGTTTCCATCGACCGTGAGCAAGATCAGCTGTTCAGGCCATTCAGGATCCCATCGCGCTTGCGCCTCTTTATTGAGCGTCAAATCCGAGCAAACAGCAGTGCTCTCCGGCGTCAGTGCAAACAAGCAAAAGACGGACCCTTGCTCGCTCTCTCCTTGGATGACCAACCGGTCAAATGAAGCATTGGCGCGAATATCCTTTGTGCGCGGAGCGTTTTGTTGCAGAGAGATCGTTTGGATCTGGTTTTCATCGGCAAGGTAGAACTGGTCGCCTGCAGAGGAAAAGACGATGGCGCGGTCTTCAGAAAGCGAACAAGTGGCTCCTTCGCCAAAATGTTGGGAGACGCCGGTTTTCATCTGAAGGAGCGTCGTCCCCCCTCCGCTCTTTTCGGCCAACCGAGCGCACAGGAATGTGGGGAGGCCTTCGCGCTTCATCTGGGCATAAGGTACAATGGTTGGCGCGGCAAAAACTCGGACGCCGAGATAAACGCCACCAAGCACGATAAGCCAAAGAAAAATATATTTCATATGCACACAGTATATCGCAAGCGCGTCCGGCTGGGCAAAGGATTGGCGGTTAGTTTCTGTCTGTCATTCTGGCTTTTTCCGCTTGTTTCGCACGCATTTGGAATCACGCCCGTGCAACTAGATTTTGGGTCTCTGTTAGCCGGGACGCAGGGGACAAAAACTTTTTCTCTCGTGCGCCAGGAGGCAGATGTGCAGGAGCGAGTGGAACTTCGGTTAACCGGACAGGCAACACAGGCCGTTGTTGTGCCCGAAGAAGTCATGTTCCCCGTTGGTGCCACACAGATCGATGTTCCGGTTATGGTGGACGCGTCGCGGCTTGCCGTGGGAGATAAGGTTCGCGTGGAAATCACCGCGATTCTGCAATCACTAGCATCCCAGACAGATATAACCATTCTACCTTCGCTGTCGGTTGCGATCACGGGAAGCGTTACAGACAAGCCAACATCTGCTTTTACCGTGAGGCAAGCGTCTGTCTCCACTGCAAGGGTTCGTCAGCCCGTCCCCCTCACGCTAGTGTTGCAAAACGATGGTAATGTGCCGGTGAAACCATCGCGCGTTGAGCTCGCGTTTGCTCCATGGCCGTCGCAGGAGCCGGAGGTGTTTGAACAGGTACTCGGTGAGGCATTGAACGAACTCCCCGTGTTTGGTTTTGAGACACAGCGCGTGGACGTGCAGACCGCCCTTCCAGCAGGGCATTACAACACATTTATACGCGTGTTTGGGGACGCGTCGGACGAACCGGTATACGTTTCGGACCCCATCTTTTTACAGATTGCCGCTTCCCCCTTTGTCCAATGGCTATCTGGGAAATCTGCGCCGCCCGTGTTGGCCGTCAGCCTGATCGGGGCGCTCTGCGTATCCTGTGCCTGTCTTTGGCGCACCCGTGCCCGCCGTTCTTCATAACGTTGTTTCGTTCGCGCCATCCATTGCATGTCCGTTTGGAGGCCCATCGGGTTAACCGTTTTTGCCCTGCTTTGCGGGGCAGCGTTTTTGGGCGTTTTACGTTTTTTTGTTCCTGTTGCTGTGGAGGTCTCCGTGCGCCCTGTTGAGGCCTCAACAACCAGCGTCTTGACCGTTTATATTCTCCCTGGCGTCGTCACGGACGCATCGGGCCAGGTGGATTTTTATACGCTCGCTTCGCGCCCCGTTCGGGTTCTGCCGCAGGCGCCTCTGGCGGGCGCGTTCACGCGAGTGGGTGTGGAATTTTATCCGACCCGCCCTATTCCCGCCGGCGGAACCATCGCCATTCTTTTTCCCCAAGGGACGACATTTGACTCATCCTGCACGCAGGTGGTTCCCGTGGTGGCAAACCAGGATTTGAACGGTTTGGCAAGCGGTGTGGTTACCATTGGGTCCATTTCCTGCGACGAGAGCCAGCGCAAAATCGTTGTACAAACCTCTGGCGCGAATCTCGCGACGGACGAGCGCGTGCATGTGGTGCTTGGCGGGATTATCAATCCAACCGAGCCCAAAGACGATACGACGGACGGATACTCGGCGACACTGTTGACCCACGACCTCTCTGGTGCGTTTCTCGACCAGTGGGCTTCCGAGCCCTATTTCATCGCCAGCGCGGGAACCGCGAACATCAGCGGCTTAGCGTTCGCGCAGGGTACCGGAGGCGTATCCGGATTGAAGGTCTGTCTGACCGGGCCCGCTGGTTTTTCCTGCACAACCACAAATTCCACAGGCGCGTACGCGTTTCCCTCTGTGCGCGCCGGAACATACACCGTGTCGCTGTTGCCACCAACAGAAGGTTTGTTTATCGTACGCCAAACGGTCCGTTCTGTAAGCGTCGCGTCCGGGGAAGTGAAATCCGGCGTGGATTTTCTGTTGGAGCCCGTTTCGCGTTCTCTGACGGTTTCCGTTTCCAATATTCCTGAAAAAACCGCGATGGAAGTTTTTGCCCTGCGCGCAGATACCGTCGCGGGGACAGGATATGTCACGCGCACGCTTATCTGGAACGGATCCTCTTCCCGAACCGTTGCGCTTCCAGTCGGGCAGGGTGTTTGGGATGTCGGCGTGCGTCCCGTTGCCGCCACAGCGGATTTTCTTCTGCCGGCCAACCGGCGTGTGACCGTCAGTTCACTGGAGGATGCAAGTGTGTCCATTGCCATTCAAGTC
>VGKU01000033.1 GCA_016882235.1 Candidatus Parcubacteria bacterium | reverse complement strand
GCGTGTCATTCGCATCTCCGTAACCGTCTTCGTCCGCGTCGCGGCACCAGTGCGAGGCAAACCCTTCGTCCACCTCGTCGTCGCAGTTGTTGTCCGCGAAGTCGCACACTTCCCGCGCGCCCGGGTACACGGTGTTGTTCCCGTCGTTGCAGTCACCGGCCTTGACGGCAAAACCCTCCCTGACCGGAAGGGCGAAGTCGTCGTTGTCCGGGCACGTCTGTGTCGGTTCTCCGGCGCCGAAGCCGTCGCCATCAAGATCGCGCCAGAACGTCAGGGTGGTGAAGGACGGATCCGTGGGTGCGCAGTCCCGCGCGTTCTCCACGCCGTCGCTGTCCAGGTCCAGCCGATCCGCGAGCCCCTCTTCGCTAATGAAGGGGGAGAGGTCGTCGCACGCGCTGACGAGCGCAAGCAGGATGATCCCCAAGGTCCTCATCGCTGTCCTCCAAGCGTTTGCATGTATGGTCTGGTTGTAAAGGAACCAGACTGATACCGTAGGGGAAAAAATGGGTTTCGTCAATCGCTTGCCCGATTTCCCTTTTTTCCCTAAACTTGAGCCATTATGCCCGGTGAGAAGCCCATAGACGGGACCTTTGCGTCCCAAACGCACAAGACATCCACGCAATTTGGAGCTCCCGTCATCGTTTAATTTCCTTTTCGCCAAGGGTTTCTAACGGGGTATGGCAAAGAACACCATTCCAAAGGCCTACGAATCCAAGCAGTACGAAGACGACATGTACGCCGCCTGGGAAACGAGCGGGTTTTTTAATCCCGACCAGTTGCCGGGTGAGCGTACCGAGTCCTTTAGCATCGTCCTGCCGCCTCCCAATGTCACTGGCACGTTGCACATGGGGCATGCCGTGATGCTCGCGCTTGAGGACATCATGGTGCGTTTCGCGCGCATGCGCGGCAAGCGGGCGCTCTGGGTTCCGGGCACGGATCACGCGGCGATTGCGACGCAAGCCAAAGTGGAGAGACTATTGATGAAAGAAGGGATGAAGGACCCGCGGCGCGAGCTGGGGCGCGAAGCGTTCTTGAAACGGGTGGAAGCGTTTGCAGCAGAGTCGCATGACATCATCGTGAATCAAGCAAAAAAAATGGGCGCGTCTTTGGATTGGTCGCGCGAGGCGTTTACGCTTGACGCGCAAAGAAATCGCGCCGTTAACGCGGCGTTCAAACGGATGCACGAGGACGGACTCATTTATCGCGGCGACCGTATCGTCAATTGGTGTCCGCGCTGTAAGTCCACGCTTGCCGACGACGAGGTGGAGTATCGCGAGGAGAAGACCACGTTTTACTATTTCACCTACGGTCCGGTGGTGATCGGCACCGCGCGGCCGGAAACGAAGTTCGCCGACAAAGTGCTCATTGTGCATCCCGACGATGCGCGGTACGCATCGTGGGTCGGCAAGGAGATGGAGGTGGAATGGATAGAAGGACCGGTGATGGCCAAGGTTGTTGCCGATGAGGCGGCCGAGATGGACATGGGTTCGGGCGCGATGACGATTACTCCCGCGCATAGTTTTGTGGACTTTGACCTCGCGAAGAAGTACGGGTTTGACATCGTGAAAATTATTGACGAGGACGGGAATCTGACCGCGGCGGCCGGATCGTTCGCCGGAAAGAATGCCCATGCCGCGCGCGAGGAAATCGTCGCCGTGTTGCAAAAGAAAGGACTTGTGGATCATGTGGACGAAAACTACGTCCATAATTTGTCCGTCTGTTATCGCTGTGGGGAGGCGGTTGAGCCGTTACCGAAACTCCAGTGGTTTATTGATGTCAACAAACCGTTTCCGTTTCGCGCGTCGTCGCACGCGCCGATGGAAGGGGTGAAAGACGGGCAGGAGGTGACGCTCAAGGGACTGATGCGCCATGTGGTTGAGACAGGGCAGATAGAGATCCTTCCCGACCGGTTCCACAAGACCTACTTTCATTGGATAGACAACTTGCGCGATTGGAATATCAGCCGCCAACTTTGGTACGGCCACCGCGTGCCGGTGTGGTATCGGGAAGGGGAGATGCAGATAGGCGAGAAGCCGCAGAGTGATGGGTGGGAGCAGGATCCAGATACGCTTGACACCTGGTTTTCCTCCGGCCTGTGGACCATTTCCACGCTCGGCTGGCCTGATCAAACGCAAGATTTGCGCGTGTACCATCCGACGTCCGTCTTGGAGACAGGATACGATATTCTGTTTTTCTGGGTGGCGCGGATGATCTTGATGACCACATACGCGCTCGGCGAAGTGCCGTTTCGCCATGTGTACCTGCACGGCCTGATTCGCGACGAGCAAGGACGCAAGATGAGCAAATCGCTTGAGAACATCATTGATCCACTGGAGATGATTGAGAAGCACGGCGCGGACGCGACGCGTTTGTCGCTGGTGATCGGGACGACGCCGGGCAATGATACGAAACTGTCGGAGGAGAAAGTCGCGGCGTATCGGAATTTTGCGAACAAGCTTTGGAATATCGCACGGTATATTTTGTCGTCATCCTCTCGTGTGACCCCAACCGGCCCCGCCATCGGTGGGGAAGCGGAGAGCTCTCTTGATGCGCAATCCTCACGCGAGATGACTCTGGCCGACCGGTGGATCGCGTCGCGGTTCGCGCGGGTGACGGACGAGGTGACGCGCCATCTGGAACGGTACGAGTTTTCGCAAGCCGGCGAGAAGCTCCGCGATTTTACCTGGAACGAATTGGCCGATTGGTACTTGGAAGTTTCTAAAGTGCCCTCTCAACAGAGAGCTTCGTTGGCCGGAGGGCCTTTGCGCACGGACCTGTTGACGACCATTCTCTCCGATCTCCTCAAACTCTGGCATCCGTTCATGCCGTTTGTGACGGAAGCGCTTTGGTCTCACATGGCCATTGCGAGCGATGACGCCAATGACGTGGGGGCGGAGGGGTCTTTTCGTAGATCTCTCGACTCGACCGGCTCCGCCGGTCTCGCTCGAGATGACAGTCCTGTTTCCGCCGTGGGCGACCTCGCTCGAGATGACAGCGCACAAAATCTGCTCATGATCCAGTCGTGGCCGATAGCCGATCTGTCGCAAAAAGATGAACAGGCCGAGCGGGATTTTGCTCTGCTTCAACAAGCCATCACGGCGATTCGCAACATCCGGGCGCAGTACCAGATTGAACCCAAGTCGTTTGTGGATGTGCGGATGGAAACAACGGACGACCATGCGGCGGGGGTTCTTGAGGAGAACTGGGAGATCGTCCAAACGCTCGCGAAAGTGAAAGACATCCGATCGGATGCTGTGCAAGGGGTCACTGCCGCGGCAATTCTAGGTCCGCTGACCATCCATGTCGCGCTTCCGGTTGACCCAGTGGCGGAACGCGCGCGGCTGGTAAAGGCGCGGGATGAAAAAGTCCGCTACATCCAAACGACCCAGGCGAAGCTGGAAAACGGCGACTTTGTCTCCAAAGCGCCCGCGCGGGTGGTGGAAGAGATGCGCGCGAAGTTGGAAATGGCACGGGGCGAATTGGAAGGCATAGAAAAACAGATGCAAGAGATTGCCTCGTTTTCCTCCACGCGCTTCGCTCGCTCGGGATCTTCGCAATGACGCACACGCGTATGTCTGCTTTGCATCAAGCTAAACAACAGGCCCTACGAGAGATCAAGACCGCCGTGGGCGGCGGATTTTCGCCGTCCATGGGCGACCTGGCGACCCCTCCGGATCCGAGTCTGGGCGACCTCGCGTTCCCGTGTTTTTCGCTCGCGAGATCACTCAAGAAAAATCCTTCCGAGATCGCCGTGGAGATCGCGGCAAAGATCGGCCCCAAAGAGTTCATTGAAGACGTGCGCGCCCAGGGGCCGTATGTCAATTTCACACTCTCCAAATCGTTTGGATCAGCGGTGCTCGCAGAAATCGCCAAAGAAAAAAATCGCTACGGCCATTCCAACGTCGGGGACGGGAAGCGCGTCATGGTGGAGTTTGCCAATCTTAATACGCACAAAGACATCCACATTGGGCATTTGCGCAACCTGTTTCTCGGCCAGACGCTCGTCAATGTGCTCAACGCGAGCGGGTATGATGTCGCGCCGGTCGCGTACATCAACGATTTGGGAGCGCATGTGGCAAAGTCCGTCTGGGCCATCATGCGATTTCATGCGAACGAAGAGATCCCCAAAGACGAACGGATAGATTTTTTGCGTCGCGTGTACCTGGAGGCGACCAACGCACTGGAAGAGCATCCGTCTTATAAAGAAGAAGTCGCACAGGTCTTCCGCAATCTTGAAGACCAAAAGGGCGAGGAGATGAAGATCTGGAATCAGACCTGGCAATGGTCCGTGGATTTTTTGAAAGACGTGTACGGCGAGCTCTCGCTGACACTTGAGAAATGGTATTTTGAGTCCGAACTGATTTCGCGCACGAAAAAAATCATTGACGAACTGATCACAAAAGGTCTTGTTGTTGAATCCGAGGGCGCGTGGATCGTGGACCTTTCCCAGGAGAAACTGGGCGTGAACCTGCTCGTAAAATCCGACGGCACACTCCTCTACAACGCCAAAGACCTCGGGCTTGCCTTGAAAAAAGAAGAGGAGTATCACCCGCACCGATCCGTGTATGTGGTGGACGCCCGCCAGAGTCACGCGCTTGCGCAACTGTTTGCCACGCTTGAGCGGATGGGATTCGTGCACGAATTGTATCACCTGGCGTACGAGTTAGTGACGCTGGAGGACGGGGCGATGGCCTCGCGCACAGGTCATGTCATCCGGTATGAGATGTTTCGCGACCGTCTGCTTGCGCAAGCGCGTGCAAGCACACGCGAGCGCCACGCGGACTGGGACGATGACGCGGTCGAGCGCGCCGCGCGGGGCGTGGCGTTTGCGGCCATGCGGTTTGGGATGCTCCGGCAGGATGTGGAGAAAAAAATCGTGTTTGATTTTGACGACGCGTTGTCTTTTGACGGCTTTAGCGGGCCGTACCTGTTGTATACCTACGCGCGTATCCAGAGTTTGCTTGGGAAAGCCGGCAAGGTGAAGGCGGTGCGCGATGCAAGCGGGCTCGCACATCCCTTAGAGCGTCGTCTGTTGGTGCATCTATCCAACTATCCCGAAACCGTTTTCCAATCCAGTCAGGATTATGCGTTGAGCCGCATCGCCCATTACCTGTATGAGCTGTGTCGGATGTACAGCGAATACTATAATGAGGTGCCGATCGCGCGCGCCGAGGGAACAGAGCGCGCCGCGCGGGTATCGCTGACCATGGCGGTCGGGGAAACCCTGAAAAACGGCCTGACACTGATGGGTATTGAAACGATTAAAGAGATGTAGGTAAGATGCGACAGCTATGTTTTCCGCTAAAAAAGACATTCCTATGGCACAGCATTCCACAGGCGAGACCATCATCGCACAGGGCGTGAGGGTTGAGGGGGATTTTCATTCATCGGGGGACGTCGTGATTGACGGGGAGGTGAGCGGGTCCATTGAGACCGCGCAGGCATTGACCGTGGGGGAAAGCGCGCGCATCCAGGCGGATGTGGTGGCGAACAGCGCGCGGGTTGCGGGGGAGATCAAGGGGAACATCACGGCCGTAGAGCGATTGGAATTGCTCGCGTCGTCGGTGGTGGAGGGCGATATTGAGACGGCGGATTTATCCATCGCCTCTGGCGCGCGCGTGAACGGGAAGGTGATGATGGGGGGAGGGAAGGGGAAAAAAGAAGAGAAAGAATAACGTCGGGCGAAGCCATCTTTCATGTACTGCTATTTGTACGACGATTTTCTGCAAGGAAATAAGCGCTATGAGCGCGAACTCCTGCAGGTGGAGAATCGGTTGACGGACCTCGGCATCGCCGGGAAGATTTCGCGCCTCGCGCTGTTTCGCAATGCCGAGGAGATGGTACGCGACGAAATTGAGCGCGGCGTGAAGACGGTTGTGGTGTTGGGAAACGACGACACGGTGCGCAAATTGCTTGATGTGATTTCGGAATCGGACGTGGTCCTCGGCCTGATTCCGTTTGGGCCGAAGAACGATTTGGCACGTTTGCTCGGGATCCCCCACGGGGTCGCGGCGTGCGATGTGCTCTCTGCGCGGCGTGTGGAACAGATTGATATCGGAACCATCAACGGACGCAAATTCATCACCGGCGTGACGGTGCCGGATTTCCGTGCGGAGTTGATGTGCGATGACGGCAAGTACCGTATCGTTCCGACCTCACGTGCGAACCTGGAAATTACGAACCTTGCGGACGTGACCGACCCGTGCGACGGGCGGCTGGAGGCGAAGATCCGCGCGAGTGTGCGCAAAGGGTGGGGGCCGTTTGCGAAGCATCGTGAAACT
>VGKU01000032.1 GCA_016882235.1 Candidatus Parcubacteria bacterium | reverse complement strand
CGCGACCGTGAGCGGGCCTTCATACACACCCGTTGGAAAGTGAAAAAAGAAATGGCCAGACGATTCCCCACCAAACGGCGCGCCGACTTGGATCATCTGTTCCTTGATGAGCGAGTGGCCCACGCGCGTGACGCTGGGCACGCCGCCCGCCTCGCGGATCATGTCCTCGGTCACACGGCCGGGACGGATGTCGTAACAGATGGTCGCGCCCGGATGCGAACGCAGGACGATTTGCGCGATCATTCCGCGCACGACAGCCGGTTCAACACGCGCGCCCTTATCGTCCACGAAAAAAATGCGGTCTCCGTCCCCGTCGGTCGCGATGCCGATGTCTGCACCGAGCTCTACCACTTTTTTCTGCACATCCGCCGTGTTCTCCTCCTTAAACGGATCGGCCTCGTGGTTTGGAAACGACCCGTCAAAATCCCAATACAGGCGCGTCACGTCCGCGTCCACCAGCTTGAACAGCTCATCCAAATACTGCGCGCCCATCCCATTGGCCGCGTCGGCCACAATCTTAAACCGTTTAAGAGGGTGTGACCCCGCGTACGCAAACTCCGCGCGTGCCGCCAGCGCAGGAATGTGTTCAATGTCTGTGATCCTTCCAAGCGACCGTGACTCCACCGGAGAAGTGGAGACATCCCTCCGCTCGGCCGGCTGTCCGGCGCTCGCTGTGGATGACGTTTCCAAAACGATCTTCGCCAGCTCCCCTATCCCATTCTCCCCGCTCACGGGCAGTGCCTTCGCGCGGGTCAACTTGAAACCGTTGTACGCCGCCGGATTGTGCGACGCCGACACCATCACGCCCGCGTCTGCGCCCGTGTGCCCGACGCCGAAATAGAACGCCGGCGTCGAGACCAACCCGATGCGCAGAACCTGTGCTCCGCAAGACGTGAACCCGCGCACCAGCGCGTCTTCATAGGCGGGCGAGCTTTCGCGCATATCGCGCCCGACCGCAACCGTCGGCGCTCTCCCGATTTCGCTCGCGATCATGGAACAAAACGCCTGTCCGATCGCAAACGACAACTCGTCGGTCATTTCCGAACCGACAAGCCCGCGAATATCGTATTTTTTAAAAATATCTCTCGGAAATCCCATATCCCTTTATCTGTTTCCTTTTTTCCATTCCCTTGCGCTTTCCCGTGTTTTTCCTTATGATTTAGAGAGAAAGTCAGCTTAATCATTGGATATCCTTCGCTTCCGGCCGCTGGCAGGGTTGCAGAGGATGCCCGGACAACTTTATGGAACCTATTTGGATTCTTCTGCTCATCGTTGCCGTTCTCGCGCTGTGGCTCATTCTAACATACAACGGGCTTGTTTCCTCAAGGAACCGCGTGGACGAGGCCTGGTCGGATATTGAAGTACAGATGAAACGGCGCTACGACCTGATCCCAAACATCATCAACGCGGTTAAGGGATATGCGCAGCATGAAGAGGGTGTCTTCAGCAAAGTGACGCAGGCGCGCACGAGCGCCATGGGGGCACAAACCATGAAACAGCACGCACAGGCCGAACATATGCTCTCCGATATGCTCAAGTCGCTTTTTGCGGTCGCTGAAAATTACCCGCAGTTGCAGGCAAGCCAAAATTTCCTCCAGCTCCAGCATGAATTGACCGACGCCGAAGACAAAATCCAAGCGGCTCGGCGGTTCTACAACGCAAATACCCGCGACTTCAACACGAAAATCCAGGTGTTTCCGACAAACCTTCTTGTCGGCATATTCGGATTTATGCGGCGCGAATTCTTTGACGCGCCCGACGTAGAATTGGAGAAGCCGGACGTGCAGTTTTAGCTCTCCTCCGGTCCGTGCGATCCTGGCAACATCGGATGCACACGCAGAGGAAATCGTTTTCCCGCTATGTACTCTCAAATCACCGCCAATAAACGCAAGACCTGGGCGCTTATCTTCCTCTTTACCGTCGTCATTCTTGCGCTTGGATGGATCTTTGGACAGTGGTACGGAGACGCGCAATTGGGCATCGTGCTGGCCGTCATTGTGGCAACGGTGATGACGCTGTTTAGCTATTACCAGGGCGACCGCGTAGCGCTTGGTGTCGCAGGTGCCAAGGAGGTAAACAAACAACAAGCGCCGGAACTGTATCGGATGGTGGAAACCCTCGCGATTACTGCGGGGATCCCTACCCCGCGCGTCTACCTGATGGAGGATCCGTCCGCCAACGCGTTTGCGACTGGGCGCGACCCCAAACACGCGAGCGTCGCCGTGACAACCGGGCTGCTCACTCTCATGGACAAATCCGAACTGGAAGGTGTGCTCGCCCATGAACTCTCCCATGTGAAAAACTACGACATTCGCGTGATGACGCTCGTCGTTGTGCTTGTGGGAATCGTGATTCTCCTCTCCGATTGGATGTTGCGCTCCCTCTGGTTTCGCGGCGGTGACCGTGACAACAAGGCGGCCGGGGTCCTGTTGTTGATCGGCCTTGTGCTCGCAATCCTCTCGCCGATCTTCGCCGAGCTCATCAAACTTGCCGTCTCGCGCTCGCGCGAATATCTCGCCGATGCTTCTGGCGCCCTGCTCACCCGCTACCCGGAGGGCCTTGCACGCGCGCTCCAAAAAATCGCCACGCACGATCAACCAATGAAACGGGCCAACCACGCCACCGCACACCTGTTCCTCGCCAACCCGTTTGACCCCCATGTGACGAAGAAAAAATTTGAACGGCTGTTTAGTACGCATCCGCCGATAGAAGAACGGATCGCGCGATTGAGAACCATCAGCGTGTAAAACTACGGATGTTCACGCGTCTCGTGAGCGCATATCCCTCTGCTTTTGCAGGGCTCGCCAGAACGCGTGTCTCTCGTCCTATGCACGATATTGTGGACAAATTCTCTACCCATCTCAAAAACGTGCTCACGCGCGCGCTCTGTTTTGTTGTGGAAACGAACGAAAAGATGATCGGACCGGAACATTTACTCTGGGCGCTGGGGACCCAGCGCGGATGCTTGGGCGCCGAACTCCTCAAACAGGCGGGCATCAAACAATCCGAGCTCCGCGCGATCGTCGGAGCGGCCCAAACCGTCCGCGCGCCAGAGTCCGCGGCCCGAAACGCCGCCTTGCGCCTCTCGGGCGACGCAAAACGCATTTTGGAAAAGGCTGTGCTGACCGCCAATATCTACGGGCACCGCTATGTCGGTACCGAACACCTGCTCTCGGGAATCCTGCAAGCGGATTGCGGGCGCATCAACGCGTTTTTCAACCGGCAACAGACGGACCTCCCGCGCCTGCGCGAACAACTGTCCGTTGTGCTCAAGAGCACATCAAAATTTCCGGAAATGACCACAGCGGTTGCCAAAGAAACCACCACGCCTACCGCGGTGCCCGCAAGCCGAGAACAGGAGGAGGAACAGGACAAGCTCGCCGCCCTCCATTTTTTCGGCCGCGAACTCACGACCACAGACGCGCAAAAACGCATTGATCCCGTGATTGGACGCGACGGGGAAATTGAACGGCTGATGCATATCCTCTGCCGCCGCGCAAAAAATAATCCCCTGCTCACCGGCGCTCCGGGCGTTGGCAAAACAGCGATCGTGGAGGGCCTTGCCAAACGCATCGTGGAGGGAAACGTGCCCGACGCGCTCCTGCACAAACGGATTTTCGCGCTTGATTTGGCGCTTCTTGTCGCGGGAACGATGTATCGCGGCGAGTTTGAGGGCCGACTCCGACAAGTGATTGAAGAGGTCAGGCGCGACGAAAATATCCTTCTGTTTATTGATGAAATCCACACGATCGTCGGCGCCGGATCCGCGTCCGGCTCCATGGACGCCGCGAACATTCTGAAGCCCGCGCTCGCGCGCGGGGAAATTCGTTGTATCGGCGCGACAACTCCCGACGAATTCAAACGCCACATTGAATCCGACAGCGCGCTTGAACGCCGCTTCCAAACCGTGCTCGTGGAGGAACCTTCCGCGCAGGACGCCCAGCTGATCCTGCAAGGCATCGCTCCGTATTACGAATCCTTCCACCACGTGCGCATCCATCCTGACGCGCTGGAAAGCGCTGTCCGACTCTCCACGCGCTATCTCACCGATCGCCAGCTTCCCGACAAGGCCATTGATCTGATTGACGAAGCGTGCGCGGGTGCACGTATCGCCCAACCCCAACCGTCCCTTGCGCGGGAACGCCGACGGATTGAACAGGAGATTGCGCGCGTGCGTGACCAGAAGCGCCAAGCGGTTGTTGAGGAACGGTTTGAAGATGCTGTCGCGTTCAAAGAAGAGGAAGAACGGATGCGACGTTCCATCGCCGCAGCCGACCGCGAGACCTCAACCGGTTCGGTCCTGACCGTGGACGGCGAGGATGTGGCGCGCGTCGTCTCGCGCATCACCGGCATCCCATTGGAAGAGCTCGCCGGACAAAATACCCTGCGCTTTGAGGACGCTGTCGCGCGCTTGAAGGCACGCGTGCTCGGGCAAGACCGCGTGGTGGAACGGGTGGCCGGGGCGCTTCTGCGGGCCAAATCCGGCATGGCGCACCCCAAACGGCCACTCGCCTCCTTCCTGTTTGCAGGCCCCTCGGGCGTCGGCAAAACAGAATTGGCAAAAGCCATGGCCGAAGTATTTTTCCATGAACGCAAAAATCTCATCCGGCTGGACATGTCCGAATATGCCGAAGGGTTTACGGTTTCCAAACTCATCGGCTCGCCGGCCGGATATGTGGGCTATAAGGACCAAGCCAACCTGACGGACCGCGTGAAACAGCGTCCGTATTCGGTCGTGCTGTTTGATGAAATTGAAAAGGCGCATCGCGACGTGCAAAACCTGCTTCTGCAAATCCTGGAAGAGGGCGAGCTCACCGATGCGACCGGACGAACCGTGAGTTTTAGAAATACAATCGTGGCGCTCACGACAAATATCGGGCTGGAACGCTTTGAACAGGGCGGCTTGGGATTTGCGGGATCAGAGGGGCGCAGGGATCACGAACGCGAGGCGGATATCCGCAAGGAACTGGAAGATCGCATGCGCCCGGAACTGCTCAATCGCATTGAAACGCACGCGGTGTTTGCTCCGCTCACCACAGATGTTCTCGCGCACATTGTGGAAAACGAGTGCGCCGAGCTTGCCCGCCGACTGAAGCACTCCCATGGAACCACGCTGTCGTTTGATCCCAACGTGGCCGGCCACCTCGCCGCGCTCCTGAACCGCAAGCTTGGAGCGCGCGGCGTCCGCCAACAAGTCCAGGAACATGTGGAAACGAAATTGGCACAGCGCCTCTCCAAAGCGGACCGCCCGCGGCGGCTCCGTGTGGGCGTACGAGGTGCCAAGGTGACGCTTTCTAAAACCACCTAACTTGCCCTATGGCCCTACCCGTCCTTGCCGCTGGAGCCGCACGTGTCGCTGCCGGTGCCGGACGTGTTGCCGCTGGAGCCGCGCGTGCGAGCGCCGGAGCCGGACGCACGGCTTCTGCCCCGCTGCGCGGGACCCAGACGGCGACACAAATGCGCAGCCGTCTGTCGCAGGCGCGCTCGCTGGCCAGACAATTGCCGCAAACCCACGAGGAAACAGAGGATGCGGAAGAAGCACCGTTTGAAGAACGCTTGCGCGGTTTGCGCGAAACCCTGCAGGGCTTCCATGCACCAGGCGCAAGCGCGGCCTCACGGTTCAATGCGGCCTCATCCATTGCCCGCCGTTTTCACGCCCTGCAAGCCGATTCGCCCGGACAGGCCAGCGCGTCCCAAGAAGCCGCGCGGGCAGCAGCCAAAAAAGCCATTCCAAAAGCCGCCCTGTTCATCATCAATTTTATTGCAGGGGCGCTGGAGATTGGGACCGCCGGCATCGCCCTCCTCGTCACCTTCCTCATCCGCTTTCTGACGCTTGGGTGGTATAATGCGGAGATGATCTACGGCGGATGGATCATGAAAGGCAAACACATGATCATCGGCCCGCTTACCTGGGACCCGATCCCTGTCCCTGGGCCCAAGCCGCCCAAAGGAGAAAACGCGACGATCCCGATGATGGCCGTGTTGATGACGGACCTTCTGGTTGTCATGGCTGTGCTCGCGGCTCTCACCCTGCTCACCCTGCTCATCGCGTTTATGGGGATGCCTATCGCGGGTGTGATCCTGCTGGCCGGATCCCTGTTCTCATAGAACCTTTGCACACATCGCGATTTTTACAATGTTCTCGCACCCTATGGACGAACGCGCAAAACGCTTTCTGCTGATCATCGGCTTTCTGCTTTCAGCCGTCGTGATCGCCTACTTGCTCTATGCCGCCTTCTTCCGCGTGGCGCCTCGCGCGCCTGCGCCCGCGCCGGAGGCTCCTGCGCCGGAAATCCCGCGCGCGGGTTTGGTGCCCGCAGCGCCGGGTACGCCTTCGTCTGGCGCGGCGGCCGAGGCAGAAGATGGCCTGCGCGCAGCCGACCAAGTGGCGCGCGGGGGCGTCACGTCCACCGTTGAACTCACCACCGCACCCGTTGAACAAACAGCGCTTGCGGGCGACGGAACACGCGTACACTTTTACGATCGCGGCGATGGGAAATTTTATCGCTTGCAACAGGACGGCTCGGTGGAAACGCTCTCTGACCAGGCGTTCCCCGGTTTGAAAAAAGCTACCTGGAACCGCGACGCGGCGCGGGCCGTATTGGAATTTCCGGACGGATCCAATATCGTCTATGACTTTGACAACGAAACGCAGGTCACACTCCCCAAACACTGGGAGGATTTTGATTTCTCGCCGGTCACGGATGAACTCGTTGCCAAGAGCATGGGCCTGGATCCGGACAACCGCTGGATCGTGATCTCCAACGATACGGGTTCCAATGTCAAACCGATCCAGGCGCTGGGCGAAAACGAAGCGAAGGTGCACATCAACTGGTCGCCCAACAATCAGGTCGTCGCCTTCTCGGATACGGCGGATGCCCTTGGGAGCTTTGAACGCAAAAACATTATCCCGCTAGGCAAAGAACAGGAAAACTTCAAGGCGCTCACGGTTGAAGGATTAGGATTCTCCTCCTCCTGGTCGCCGGACGGGAAAAAACTTCTCTATTCCGTTTCCGGCTCTTACAGCAACTATCGGCCGCTGTTATGGATCGTAGACGCGACCAGCGCGACCATGGGACAGAACCGGCGCAGTCTCCCGCTCAATACTTGGGTGGAAAAGTGCGCGTTTGCCACGGCTTCCAAGGCCTATTGCGCCGTTCCCCAAGGTCTGCCTCCCAATGCAGGGTTACAGCCCCCGCTGTTTGCGGACTTGCCCGACGCGCTGTACGAAGTCAACATCGCGACCGGAGCCGTGAATCTCATCGCCCTGCCTGAAACGAACAAAACGATGTCCAATCTGTTTGTCACCTCGGATCAATCCGCGCTGTACTTTACGAATACCCAGACAGGAAATCTGGAAATGATAAAATTGCAATAGAGAACTATGTCCCATCGTTGGCTCTCATTTGCGGTGATCGGTTTCCTGACGGTGATCGTGTTTTTATTTTTCGCGTTTGCGATTAAACCGATTGACCGGACCCCGCCGGAGCAACACCAAACCGGCACGCGCGTGACCGAACCGACAGTCACCTTCATCAATCCGTCCCGCGGAACCAAACAACCACGCGTGACGCTGATTGAATTTTCCGATTTCTCCTGCGAGCCCTGCGCGCAAATGCACAGAGCGATTGATGCGGCTCTGCGCGCCTTTCCAGAAGATGTCCGCCATGTTTGGAAAGACCGTCC
The DNA here is from genome assembly GCA_016882235.1 of Candidatus Parcubacteria bacterium. Classification (GTDB taxonomy): domain Bacteria; phylum Patescibacteriota; class Patescibacteriia; order UBA9934; family GWF2-40-263; genus VGKU01. The sequence continues at coordinate 49 of VGKU01000032.1, read as the reverse complement.
GAACCCGTCCGTCCACCCGCAAGCTGTTCCGGCGGCGATCGCCGCGCGC
>VGKU01000031.1 GCA_016882235.1 Candidatus Parcubacteria bacterium | reverse complement strand
CGGGCGCGATCACCGGGCCGCACGCGAAACGGATGGTAGACGCGCTGAAGAACGGCCAGTTGTTGCTGTTGGAGAATCTGCGTTTTGATCCCCGCGAAGAACAAAACGATCCGGCGTTCGCCGCCGAACTTGCCGCGCTTGGCGATCTGTACATCAACGATGCGTTTAGCGTTTCGCATCGCGCACACACCTCGGTGAGTGCGCTGGCGCGTTTGCTTCCCTCGTATGCCGGCCATCTGCTCGCAAACGAGGTGGGTGTGTTATCTGTGCTGGAATCAAAAGTGCGGCGTCCACTTGTGTTGCTGATGGGCGGCGTGAAAGTGGAAACGAAACTTCCGATCATTGAGCATTTGGCAACGCTGACGGATCAGGTGTTGTTGGGCGGCGCGCTTGCCACGACGTTTTTTGCGGCGCGCGGGATTGCGGTCGGCCGTTCCCTGGTTGATGAAGCGGGTGTAGAAGCCGCGCGCGCGCTTTCCAAATCGCTCATCAAAAAAATTTGTTTACCGGTGGATGTGGTTGTCGCCAGCAGTTTGCGTCGCGATGCCAAAACGCGCGTGGCGGACGCGACGGATGTGGGCGCGCGTGAGCGCATTGTGGATATCGGGCCCAACACGCGCGCAGCGTACGCGGCGATCATTGGCAAGGCAAAAACGGTCGTCTGGAACGGCCCGTTTGGATACTGCGAGGTTGGCGCGTTTTGCGAGGGGACGGCAAGCGTGGCGCGCGCGGTGGCGGCGCGAACCGGTGCGGCCACGACCATTGTGGGGGGAGGGGATACCGGGCCTGTGTTGGAGCGATTGAAACTCGCGGATCAGTTCACGTTGCTTTCAACCGGTGGCGGAGCTCTGCTGGACTTTCTCTCTGGTCGTCCCATGCCGGGAGTGGATCTCTTGCGCATCGCGGATTAAGCAAACCTTATCCATCCTTCCCTATGAAAAATGGCATTTCAGGTGTGCATGCCCATGAGATTCTGGATTCGCGCGGGAATCCTACGCTTCATGTGACCGTGTCGCTTGAGGGCGGGGCAATGGGGTCGGCCTCTGTGCCAAGCGGCGCGTCCACCGGGACGCACGAGGCGCATGAACTGCGCGACGGCGATCCCAAGCGCTACGGCGGAAAAGGGGTGCTGACCGCCATCCATCACGTCAACACCAAGCTGCAAAAAGCGGTGCTTGGCATGGATGCGACGCGCCTGCGGGAAGTGGATGCGTGCATGATTGAACTGGACGGCACCCCAAACAAAAGCCGTCTTGGGGCCAATGCGATTCTGGGTGTTTCGCTTGCCGTCGCGCACGCGGGTGCCAAAGCGTGCAACCTCCCTCTGTACAAATTTTTGCGTGAGGCCTACGACATCCGTCTGAAAACGTACCGACTTCCTCTGCCGACCATGAATGTGCTCAACGGTGGCGCGCATGCCGGTTGGATCGTGGACTTTCAAGAGTTCATGTTGGTTCCGTCGCAAAAAAAGTTTCGCGACCGTTATCGGTGCGGAAGCGAGGTGTTCCACGCGCTTGGCGTTCTGCTTGCAAAAAAAGGTTTCTCCACGCTCACCGGCGACGAGGGCGGATACGCCGTGAAGTTTGCGAGCAATGAGGAGGCGATTGAGTTTCTGCTTCAGGCCATCCGCGCCGCCAAGTACCAACCGGGTAAGGATGTGTTTTTGGCGATTGATCCTGCTGTTTCCGAGTTGTACAACGCGAAGCGCAAAACATACGCACTCAAAACCGATCGCCGGACCCTCACACGCGAACAACTGATTGAGCGGTGGGAAGCGTGGGTTGAAACGTATCCCATTGTGTCCATTGAAGACGGTCTGGATCAGGATGATTGGGACGGATGGGCACAGTTGACGGAACGCCTCGGCAAAAAAGTCACGCTGGTGGGCGATGATTTTCTGGTGACCAATGTCGCGCGTTTGCAAAAGGCGATTGAGATGAAGGCCGGCAATGCTATCCTCATTAAAGTGAATCAGATTGGGACGCTGACCGAGGCCGTGGACGCGATCTTGCTTGCCCAGCAAGCGCGTTACAAAGTGTCTGTGTCTCACCGTTCCGGCGAAACGTGCGACACCACGATCGCGGATCTCGCGGTCGCCGTCAACGCGGATTTCATCAAATCGGGATCGCTCTCGCGATCGGAACGGTTGGCGAAATACAATAGATTATTGGAGATTGAGGAGGAAGTATGAAAAAACCGTACGTCCTCATCATCCTAGACGGCTTTGGAGTGGCACCGGATTCCAAAGGCAATACCATCACGCAGGTTGACACGCCGAACATGGACCGTTTTCTTTGTACCTATCCGGCCATGACCTTGCGCGCCTCCGGCGAGGAAGTGGGCTTGTCGTTTGGCGAGATGGGGAACTCCGAAGTCGGGCACCTGGCGATCGGTGCTGGGCGCGTGTATTACCAGATGTTCCCGCGCATCAACCGCGCGCTTGCAGACGGTTCGTTTGTGAAAAAAGAGGCGTTTCTTGGCGCCGTTGCACATGTGAAAAAGCATGGGAGCCGTTTGCACCTCATTGGAATGGTCAGTGAGGGGCGCGTGCATTCCATGGACGAGCATTGCCACGCGCTTTTGGCGTTTGCCAAGGAGCAGAAAATCAAAGACGTATACGTGCAGGCGATTTTGGACGGCCGCGATACGGTGTACAACGCCGGCATTGATTTTGTCATGACGCTTCAGGAAAAGATGCGGAAGTTAAAAGTGGGGAAGCTCGCCTCCATCTCTGGTCGCTATTTTGCGATGGATCGCGACCATCGGTGGGACCGCACGAAAAAGGCCTACGATGCCATGGTGTTGGGAGAAGGAAACAGGGTGGAGGATCCCGTGCAGGCGATCAAGGATTCCTATGTGAAAGAGATGTATGACGAGGCATTCCCCCCGACGGTGATCGTTGAGAACGGCCAACCGGTCGGAACAGTCGGTGAGAACGACGCAGTTATCTTTTTCAATTTCCGCGCGGACCGCATGCGCCAGCTCGTCAAGGCATTTGTGCTTCCTGACTTTTCAGATTTTGATCGCAAGAGAGTCGATGGCCTTTTCCCTGTGACCATGGCGGAATATGAAACGGGTTTACCGGTTGAGGTTGTCTTTCCGCCCGAGACGATAGACCACTGTCTCGCGCAAGTCCTGTCGAACAAGGGCATGAAACAGCTCCACATCGCCGAGACGGAGAAGTACGCACACGTCACGTTTTTTTTGAATGGGATGCATGAGAAACCGTTTGAGGGCGAGGAGCGCGTGATTATCCCATCGCCCAAGGTGGCGTCCTACGACCTTGCGCCCGAGATGAGCGCGCGCGACATCACCTCGCGGGTCCTCAAGGAGATGCGCGAGGACGCCTATGATTTTATCGTGGTGAACTTTGCCAATCCGGACATGGTGGGGCATACGGGCGACTTGGAGGCAACGAAGAAAGCGGTCGCCGTGGTGGATGAATGCGTGGGCAAGATTGCCGATGAAGCGCTCGCGCGTGACGGCGTGGTCTTCCTGACGGCCGACCACGGCAACGCCGAGGAGAAACTGAATCTGCGTACGGGCGATATCAACAAGGAACATGCGACGAACCCAGTGCCGTTTTTCATCATTGGCAAGGCGTATGAAGGCCAGCCGTCCATTGCGGGAGAAGTCCCCGCCGGCGACCTGTCGCTCATGCCTCCGGTTGGAATCCTCGCGGATGTCGCTCCAACGATTTTGGCCGTGATGGGGATAGAACAGCCGCCCGAGATGATCGGACAACCTCTTGTGTAGGTGGAGATGCAACAACGATTGACGCGACATGGCATTACAAATACCATAAAAGATGTCTGCGGATCGCTTCGTTTTTTCTGGCCCACACTGTGGCCACCTTTTCTTGGCATCACATGCCTTCTTCTGTTGCGATCATTTTGCAAATGCTCCGACGCCGGTTTCCCAACCCCGGCGCGATGGAAGTCGGCAATCCGTACCGGACGCTCGTCGCGGTGATCCTTTCGGCGCGTACGCGTGACGAGCAAGTGCTGAAGTTGCTCCCGGGATTTTTTGCGGCGTACCCCACTGTCCTTGCCTTGGCGCGCGCGAACGTGAAAGAGATTGAACAAAAGATCAGTACCATCGGGATGTACCGGCAGAAGGCAAAGCATTTGCAGGGGATGGCGAAGATGGTAGGCCATGGGGACATCCCGCGGACCATGGAAGGACTGGTGGCTCTGCCCGGCGTCGGGCGCAAGACAGCAAGTGTCGTGCTCGTAGCCTGTTTTGAGACGCCGGCGATTGCGGTGGACACGCATGTACACCGCGTCGTCAACCGTCTGGGATGGGTGAAGACAAAGACGCCAGAGAAGACGGAAGCGGCTCTACTCCAGATGGTTCCAAAGAGCTGGCAGGCGACGGTCAATCGCGTGTTTGTGAAGTTCGGGCGGTACATTTGCATTCCGGGCCGTCCGCGCTGTTGGATGTGTCCAATCCAGAAGCACTGCGCGTACAAATTGAAAACGTACACCCTCCCTAAAAATGCCGCGGCTGTGCGCGAAGATCTTGCGCGCCGCGAGGAGGTGTTGGAAGCGCTACGGAGGAACTGTCTGGTCAGCGCAACCAAGGAGTCAGATCGTGAATCTTGAACGTTCATGATTCACACCCGGATCTTCCCTGTGGATATGACAACCGACGAATGTTTTTCACAAAAGCTTTTCGATCTTGCGCGCACCTCGCCACGGACACGCGATGTCGCCATTTTCTGCGCATCACAACTCGTGTGGCTCATGGTCGGATTTGCGATCGGACCGAGTTTTCCGCTCTCACTCATGCTCGCGCCCATTCTGTTTTTGCCCTGGGGCGTGTCGCTTGTGCTCTCCCAATGGGTCAAACGCCCGCGGCCCTTCCATCAGGAACACTACAAGCCGCTCATTCATCTGTTTGTGGAGACCTCCAGTTTTCCTTCTTCGCACGCGACCGTGGCATTTGCTCTGGTCGCCGCCTTTGTGGGCGATGTGCGCGTGTGGCCGTTCATGCTTCTTGGCGCGATTTTGGTTGCGCTCGGGCGCGTGGCAGTGGGCGTGCATTATGCGAGCGACGTCGTGGTTGGCGCACTCATCGGATTTGGGTTAGGGTATGTGATGAACATCGCATTTACTTTGTTTGGCCTTGCCTTTTTTGCCTATGTCTAAACGCGTGATCGCCGTTTCCGGCGGCTTTGATCCCATCCATGTCGGCCATGTCCGCATGATTCGTGAAGCGGCCGCTCTTGGCGATGAGCTGGTTGTGATTTTGAATAACGACCATTGGCTGATGAAAAAGAAAGGGTTTGTGTTCATGCCCGAGGCCCAGCGCAAGGAGATCTTGGAAGGGCTTGCGGGCGTGACGCGCGTCGTGCTCACAGATCACAAACCGGATGGGACGGATATGAGCGTCTGCGATGCTCTGCGCGAAATTCTTCCGCAGGTGTTTGCAAACGGCGGCGATCGATTTGCGGACAACATCCCCGAGGCCGTGCTCGTGCGCGAGCTTGGGATTGAGACGGTCTTCAACATCGGCCATGGCGGCAAGGTACAGTCCAGCTCGTGGCTCACGGCAAACGACCGTGAGACGCGTGCGTGTTTTTGTCAATCGGGATTGAAGTACATCGGGTGCCACGGCGCTCGTTGAGACACGGTTGTGGTGGGGAGATTGTTGGTTGGCAGTGTGCCAGAGGGAACAGCGGCGACCAGTCCGTTCGCCCGGAGGCAGGCCTCCATCGTCCACTCATGGTTGGTCATCACCCTATGCGTTTTCTTGGAATCATCATCGGTATTCTCCTGCTGGTGGGAATCGCGCTCACGGGGTCGTTTTTGTGGGATGCCTACGCGCTTTCGCCGGACGATGCCGCGCCGGACCTACAGATCACTATTCCGCAAGGGACGAGTGTGGACGCCATCGCTGTTCAACTAGAAGACGCCGGCATCATCACCAGCCGTTTCTACTTTAAGGCCTACGTCAAACTGGCTGGCGCCGCCTCGTTGCTCCAAGCCGGGGAGTTTGTGTTGAAACCGAAGACATCGTTTCGCGCCGCCGTGCAGAAGCTCTCGCGGGCAGAGTTTAAAGAGGTGCAGGTGACGATTCCGGAGGGGTTCACAAGCGCGCAAATCGGCGCGGCCATAGATGCGGCGCTCGAACACGTGACAGCAGAGAGTTGGGACGCGGTCGCGCGCCAACCATCCGCGTTGGAAGTCGCGCAGAAACTGTTCGCGGGAATCCCGTCCGGCCAAGGCTTGGAAGGATATCTGTTTCCCGACACCTATCGGTTCCGTGTGGACGCGGACGCGAAAACGGTCGCCGAAACCATGGCACTTACGCTCTCGCGTCGTCTCGCAGAGAACAATATCATCGTGCCCGATCATCTGGTGATGCCAAACGAGATGACGTTGCATGAACTTCTGACTCTCGCGTCCATTGTGGAACGCGAAGTGCGCAGTCCAGAAGACATGGCGCGCGTCGCAGGGATTTTTTTCTCGCGTCTAAAAATCGGCATGGCTCTGCAAGCCGATTCCACGGTGAATTATGTCACAGGCAAAAAGGACGCGGCCGTCACGTTCGCAGACAGCCGCATTGAATCGCCCTATAACACCTATATCAAACTTGGCCTGCCCCCTGGGCCGATCTGCAATCCCGGAATGAATGCGATTCGCGCGGTGCTCAACCCGGTGGATTCGGACGCGCTGTACTTTTTGACGACGAGCGAGGGGGAGGTGGTCTACGCCAGGACGTTTGAGGAGCATATGAGGAATAAGAAGAAGTGGTTGGAGTAGGTACAGAGCAGAGAACGCCGCAGTGGGAAAGGGGCTGGCACAGATGGGGTGACCATCCGCTCGCGTGCGTGATGACCTCGGCCGGCGTCGTGGCCGAGCGCCACGATTTCAGAGGAGATGGAACGGATGTGGGGCAAGGGCGGGCAAGAGAGTCCTGTGATGTGAGACGATTTTTTTCCTCGCGTGCCTTGACGCGGGGATTTTTGATACACAAGATCGCAGCAACGTCGTTTTCCAGACCACAAAGAGATGGCCGCGAGACACCCAGAATGATTGACATCGTCATGTTGACATCGTCGCGTCTGTGCGATATGCTGCATCCCCCGATCGTTGGGGAAGCGAGGTAGCCAATGCATTCGTATGAGGAAGCCGCTGTCGCCTTGCCGGACATCCGAAATCCGGCAACGACAAAACGACCGCTCTGTCTGAGCGACGGAAGCGGCGGGGTGCTGGTGCTCGAGCCTCTTGAGCTCATGATTCTGGTCAACGCGTGCCTGTATGTCGTCTATGCGGACGGCCAAGGCCTGCGCGCCGGAGACATTCTCTCGCGCAACCTGAATCTCACGCGTCGCCGCGGGCAGGATCCGGACAACCTCGCCGAACAGGTCTTCATTCGCTACGGCAGTGTGTTTGATGCCCGTCGCGGCATCGGACGCATCCAGGGTCGGTATCGGAGCGTTGAGCTTCCGGAGCTCGCGCGTTGGCGCATGGATACCGACTGGCTGTTGCGAACCTCGTGGACGCTTCATCGCGCCACACAGGAACAGGAAGCGGAGTTCGTCTGGCGGGCGGACCGGCGGATCGTTCGCCACGCGAGCGACGTCAACGAGTCCAAGGCGGCGGCGCGGGGCGTGTTTGAGAAGGTGCGGGAACTCAAGGACTCGCGCGGACGCCGCAACTTCCCGAGCTTCCCGCTCCAGCTCTCCAGCGCCGACCGGCGTTTGGAGTGGCGCGCGCAGGAGGTTCGCGGGATCGGACGCAAGATGGATTGGCGGGCCGTTGTGCTCGAGCATCTGATCGATCAGCTG
>VGKU01000030.1 GCA_016882235.1 Candidatus Parcubacteria bacterium | reverse complement strand
TGAACTCGCCGCGCTTGCGCAAACAGGGGACGCGGCGTACCAGCGCGTTGTGCACGAAGTCGCCACGCGTCACGAGCGGGCGTGTCCGGTGATGGATTGGAAGTTTGTTGTGCTCTCCCACAACACCGTGCGCGGCGCGGCCGGCGGCGCGATTCTCAACGCGGAACTGCTCGTCAAAAAAGGTTTGATCGTCTGAAAAAACAAAAACGAGCCCGCGTGGGGTCGTTTTTGTTTTTCTCCACTTTGTGATTGCAACGTCCGTGCTTGCTATCCGATCTGATGGTCAGATCTCGACCTGGGATCATGGTCCGGCGAACCGGACTGATATCCCTAAAAGGAGGTGATCCACCCACAGCTTCCGCTACGGGTGCCTTGTTACGACTTAGTGCTTGTTATCGATCCTGCCTTCCGCCGCCCTACGGCGACGTTCGGGCATTACCGACTCCCTTCACTTGACGGGCGGTATTTGGCTTCCGCTGATTGCGGATCCACACCACCGGACGAACGGTTTTCCCGTATCCTGGCGGTTTCCAGCGCGGGTGCGCTGGATTCGCTCCTTCCCATAGAGTTCCTTTGTCCGCGGATTGCGGGCAAAAGAGCGTCGTATGGTACTACGAGCTCTGCTGACTTCTCGTATAGCATTGATACATGATTACTCATGCATCTACCATTTTGTGGACTACACGAGATCTCCCCTGGTCACTTTTGAAACATTGTTTCAGCGTCTCGACGGTCCGAGACATACGCCTGTCCTGTCTTGAAGATAGCTTCCCCATGTACTCGCAGGGTCGCAGAAGACAGGCGCCTTAACCGTTCAAGCTGCTGAATGCTACTTTCGCCCTTCGGTTTGGTCCTCGCGGATCCAAACCTGCGATTTCGCTTCGCGGACTCTTCAATTGTCCACGGCCGGACTTTCACCGGCTAGCTCCAAAAGCTGCAGGGCACCCGAGTACAAGACCCGAGAACGTATTCACGGCCGCGTGGCTGATCGGCCGTTACTAGCGATTCCGGCTTCATGAGGTCGAGTTGCAGACCTCAATCCGAACTGGGACCGGCTTTTTGGGATTGGCTCCGCCTTGCGGCTTGGCAACCCGTTGTACCGGCCATTGTAGCGCGCGTGTCGCCCTGGACGTAAGGGCCATGCTGATTTGACGTCATCCTCACCTTCCTCCCTCTTGCGAGGGCAGTCTCGCGTGACACTTGTAACACGCGACAAGGGTTGCGCTCGTTACCCCACTTAAGGGAACAGTTCACACCACGAGCTGACGACAACCATGCAGCACCTTCACAGCACCCTCGAAGGAATCTCCCTTTCAGGAGGTTAGCAGCTGTGATTTAAGCCCAGGTGAGGTGCCTCGCTTATCATCGAATTAAACCGCACGCTCCACCGCTTGTGCGGGTCCCCGTCTATTCCTTTATGTTTTAATCTTGCGATCGTACTCCACAGGCGGGGTGCTTAACGCGTTAGCTTGGTTAAACGGCTCCGAGAGGGTCGATACTCCCGAAACCTAGCACCCATCGTTTACAGCGTGGACTACTGAGGTCAGTTTGTTACTTGGACAAGGCATTTCTGCTTGTCTCTCTGTGTCGCCACAGAGGTCGGACTATCTCTTCATCCACATGATGTGGAGATCGGCATATAGTCTCTGAGGATTTCCGCGTCAGCGGATCTTTCCTGCGGATAGTCCGCACTCAAACAGTGTTAGGGGTCGTTCAATATTCCTATTGAATATCCTCGTTTGAGATACTCGGATGTTCCCGCAAATAGCCGATTTGCATCCTGTTGTCACCAACAGGCGAGACACGTTTGTAGTATCTAATCTCATTCGCTACCCACGCTTTCGTCTCTCAGTGTCAGGAGTGTTCCAGTGCGCTGCCTTCGCCTTCGGTGTTCTTGCCGATATGAACGCATTTTACCGCTACACCGGCAATTCCGCGCACCTCTCCCACCCTCCAGTCCGTCAGTATCGCACGCGGCCCCCAAGTTGAGCCTGGGGATTTAACGCACGACTTAACAGACCACCTACAGACGCTTTACGCCCAATAAATCCGGACAACGCTTGAGGCTCACGTATTACCGCTGCTGCTGGCACGTGATTAGCAGCCTCTTATTCATGAGGTACCGTCATTTGTTCGTCTCTCATAAAAGGTGTTTACGACCCGAGGGCCTTCATCCACCACGCGGCATAGCTCCTTCACACTTGCGTGCATTGAGGAATATTCTTGACTGCAGCCACCCGTAGGTGTCTGGGCCGTGTCTCAGTCCCAGTGAGCCGGGCCACGCTCTCACGCCCGGTACCCGTCATAGCCTTGGTGGGCCATTACCCCGCCAACAAGCTGATAGGCCATAGGCCCCTCTCGAGCCGATAAATCTTTACAAAGGAATGACCGAAGTCCCCCCTTGTCCATCGTGTATTAGTCCGGCTTTCGCCGAGTTATTCACGAGCTCGAGGTAGGTTACCAATGTGCTCCGCTCCCGTTTGCCACTATCCCGCCGAAGCGGGACCGTTCGACTTGCATGCCTTAGACTTGCCGCCAGCGTTCGTCCTGAGCCAGGATCAAACTCTCAGGAAAAGTCCTTTGCAGGACTCTGTTATATTGTATAGACGTTGCAATCACACAGTAGAGAATAGACAGAACGTACGGTGTAGGCGCATTTTGGGCTTCCGGATTTCGTCCCGGGCTTCGCGCTTGCTCTGTACCGCGTTGGCCATTGGACACCCGTGCGTCCAAACCGCATCCAACAACGTACGTGCTGTGTATTGTATGTGTGTGTTTTTGGTTGGTAGTATTCAGTTGTAAAGGACTAGCCCGGGCATTTTATAAGGCCGCCAAAGGACTGTCAAGGGCTATCATGGGGAAAAGGTGTGTGTGAAAAAAAGGCCGTATGTAAGCAGAAAAAGGGCGTGGTGATGCACGACAGCAGCATCGACAAAAACCCCTGACCGGATGGACCCATTCAGGGAACTGGTGGATGTGCTGGGCAGAGAGAACCAACAAAGGAGCAACGCGATCAGGGCACGCCGCGATTTGGAGGCGCAATGCGCACGGGTGGATCCGGCCCAACAGCGTCGCGCAGGACCCTCATCCAAACAACGGACGCCGCGGCCCCAAGCGATTCCGGAGCCGCATGCAATCGTTGGAACAGCGCGAGGATGTGAATGATGGATGGATCAACGATTCGGTTCATTGACCTTGGCTGGAGAATCTTGTATCCTGATCCTGTTTCCTGATCCCTGTCTGTCCCGCCATGGGCGGGAGAGGTCGACAGGTTGCGGGGAGAGGGAGTAGAAATTCTCGTATTGCAGATATGGCTGATAAGTTGTTTGACCAGGAGTTCGTGGAATACATCGTACGCGCGATCGTCAACCATCCAGATGACGTCCGCACCGATCGGATCGTGGACGAACGTGGCGTGCTCATCACCCTGCACATTCACCCGGAGGATATGGGCTACGTCATTGGCCGCCAGGGCCAAACAGCCCGCGCCGTTCGCACGCTGTTGAAGATCGTCGGCGCAAAAGAAAACGCGCGCGTGAACCTGAAGATCTTTGAACCAGAAGGGTCGCGTGGTCCGCGTCCGCGCCAGACACCAGATCGGGCGGAGGACACGTATGCCTCCAGTTCGGATGAGGCCTCGGTGGATGACTTGGGGATCTAGTAAGAACAAGAAAAACCGACTAAGCTGTGTGCGAGTCGGTTTTTGTATCTCATCCTTCTGCTTGTATCCTGAAGCGCTCCGCCAACGGCGGGGCAGCGCGGGATTTCAGCATATGCCCAACGTGAAACGCCGTCGGTTTGATTTCATCACCATTTTTCCAGAGACGATCGCCCCGTATGCGCAGGCGTCCATTTTGGGCCGCGCGCAAAAGAAACAGCTGATTGAGGTGCACGCGCATGACCTGCGCGACTGGACGACGGACAAGCACCGCACCGTCGATGACACGCCCTATGGGGGCGGGGCCGGAATGCTGATGAAAGTGGAACCCATTGAGAAGGCGGTGCAAGCGATCGGTGCGCGTGTTCGCCGGCGTTCAAAAAAGACGCGCGTGATTCTCACGGCCGCGAGCGGAAAACCGTTTACACAAAAAGACGCGCGCCGTCTTGCGCGGTACGATCAGGTGATTTTTATCTGCGGCCGCTACGAAGGGGTAGATCATCGCGTCGCGGAGTATGTGGCGGACGAATGCCTGTCTATTGGGCCCTATGTGCTCACCGGCGGGGAACTGCCGGCGCTGGTGATGACCGATGCCATCGCGCGCATGGTGCCAGGCGTATTAGGGTCAAAAGAATCGCTCAAAAGCGAATCGCATGATGAGGAAGGAGCGATGGAATACCCGCAGTATACGAAGCCGGAAGTGTACAAGAAATGGAAGGTACCCGAGGTGCTGTTGAGCGGGGATCACAAGAAAATAGCGGAATGGAGGGAGACAAAGTAAAACCCGCCGTTATGCGGCGGGTTCTTTTGATGGTTCATCTTGGCGAGTCCCTTCCGGAGCCGAAGCCATTTGTTTTGCCTTTTCTGCGGCTTTCGCCTCCAGCTTCTCTCCATGCTTTTTGCTGATATGCGTCGTGGAGCGCTTTTGTCCTTCTACCAGTTTATTCTCCACAAGCAGATTCCATACCGTGTCCGTGGCTTGCGCTCCTTGGGAGAGCCAATACTTCACACGGTCCACATTCGCCACAAACTCTTTGGGCTGTCTGCGCGGGTTGTAGTGCCCGAGGATTTCGGTCGCCGGGGCCCATGGGTCTTTGTGTTTTGGCATCACAACGATGCGGTACACCGGTGCCTTTTTCTTGCCAACGCGGGAAAATCGGATTGAGAGCATAGTTCTGTGTTGTCATTCTTCGCCCCGCTTTGGCGAGGCCAGAATCTCCAGATCATTGAGTAAATACGAGCGTATTGACGGTGTCGGGATCGTACAGAACGTTTGGCGGTCTGTCAACAGGTGCGGATCATCTTCTGGTGGTTCCCTGTTGGGCGATTTCTTCCATATGCACCGAGAGCAGGCTGGAAATGCCGTCGTCGCCCATCGTGACGCCATAGAGCACATCCGCCTTCTCCATCGTCGCGCGATTGTGCGTGATGATGATGAACTGGCTTTTTTGAGAGAGTTCTTCAAGGATGGCCGCGAACCGGAAGGTATTTGCCTCGTCCAGCGCAGCGTCCACCTCGTCCAGCACGACAAATGGCGAAGGGTTCACTTCCATGATGGCAGACAGAAGCGCGATGGACGTCAGCGCGCGCTCTCCGCCGGACAACAGGTTAAGCGCCTTGAGTCGTTTGCCGGGCGGGGTCGCGTGGATGTCCACGCCTTCTGTCTGTGTCATCCCGAGCGAGGCATCCGTCGAGTCCAGTGGCGGCTCCTCTGGGCCAGCAGAGGTCTCCTCGGCAGAAGGGGTCGGTGAGGCGACGTTGACCAGTTCGCAACTTCCTCCCCCAAACAGCACCTTGAAATAGTGTTGGAATTTCCGGTTGATGTCCCCGAATATTTTTTTGGACTGCTTCTCAATCTGCCCGTCGAGCTCGCGGATGATTTTTTGCGTATCGGCGAGCGCTTTCTCCAGGTCGCTGATTTGCGACTCCAGGAAGTCAAAGCGCTGTTTGGTCTCCTCGTATTCTTGGATGGTCTCGGGGTCTATCCCGCCGATCAGTTCCAGCTTATAGCGCAGGCGCTGAATGTCGGCATAGGTACCTGCGTGCACACGTGCGACCTCTTTGACTTCTCTGACCTTTCTTCCTTCTTCCTTCATGAACTCATCCATCTCACGCACAAGCGCCTGCGTGCGCTCCTCCAGCCGCGCCCGCTCAATCTCATTCCTGTTTTGTTCCTGCTCAAACGCGTGCATCTGCTCATGCTTGCCGCGCAGGGCACGCTGGATCTCGATGAGCTCTGTGCGCGCTTTGTGTTCCTGTGTCGCGTGGGCGTCAATCTTCGCTTCCAATTCTTTGAGATCCTGTTCAATGCGTTGCTCATCCGTTTTCAACCCCTTCAGTTTACCTAGTAAAACCGGATCCGCCTTGATGTCCTCCGGATTTGGCCTTTCCAATCGTTTGGAAAGTTCGCCTGTTCGCGCAAGGAGCCCCTCAATCCCTTTGCGAATTTCTTCCAGCCCTTTGAGATCTCGCAGCCCTTTCAGACCTTCCCCCATCGCTCTGATCTCCTCAATAATTTTCCCCAATGGCAACGGCGCCCAGGTGGATTGGGCTTTGATTTTTGTCAGTTCAATTTCCTTTTCCGTTTCAAACTGCGCGCGCCGTGCCGTATCGCGCATGGCCTGCAGGGCACGGTACGCCGCCTGTAATTCTTTCAGCCCGTCATCAGCCGTCTCTTTTTCTTCCACTACGCGCGTCTTGGCCTCCAGCTCGGCGATTTCTCCGCGCAGGGTTTCTATCTGTGTGCCGGCCTGTCCCCGTCGGGTCTCCACCGCTGTCCGGTCGTCCGCGAGCGCCCACCACTGCGCCCCATAGTACGCGCGTTCCAGATCGCGTAGTTCCCGCTCCACGGCCTCGCGTTCCTCCAAACGTTTCGCCGCGCGTTTGAGCGACCGCATCCGCGGTTCCATTTCGGCGAGCACCATCTGCGCGTCCTTCAAGTTCTCCTGTGTCCGCTTGAGCTTGAGCAACGTTTCGTGTCGCTTGATCTGTAGAGGTTTCACGCCGGTCGCATCATCAAAAAACGCCTTGCGCTCCTCGGGGGAGGCGATCAGGATATGGTCCACCATTCCCTGACCGATCACCGAATACGACCGCTGGCCGACATTGGCTTGCGCGAGCAACAGCTGGATGTCGGCAAGGCGCACCTTGCCTTCGTTGAGAAGGTATTCGGCTGTCCCGTCGCGGTACAGTCGCCGCGTAATTGCTACGCGGCCATAGTCAATGGGCATGGCATGATCCTCGTTGTTGAAGATCACGGTCACCTCGGCAAATCCGGCGCGCGTTTTTCCTTGGGATCCTGAAAAAATGACATCCTCGGACTGCTTCCCGCGCAAGCGTTTCAGGCTTTGTTCTCCCAAACTCCAGGCGAGCGCATCTGCACTATTACTTTTTCCAGAACCATTTGAGCCGACAATCGCCGTGATGGGAAAACGCCCGCCTTTGGGCGGGGGAAACGTGAACACGGTTTTTTTGGCGAAGGTTTTGAACCCTTGGATTTCCAGTCGTTCCAGGTGCATAGGGGAGAGGTCGCAACGAACTGCACAGTATCATACCACGGTTGACGAACAGCGCCGTCCCCATTACGATACCCCGCTATGGACGTGATCCGGTACAAGGAAATTCTGGAAGAAGCGCGTCGTGCCGAGCATCCTCTTTTGGTGTGCGACGAGCGCATTGACGGGGATTCGCTGGGCAGTGCTCTTGCGTTTGTGGACCTGTTTAAACAGCTCGGCCTGCCGCGTCCGCGCGTATTTGTGGCCGCGGATATTCCCGCCGTCTATCATCACCTGCCGCACCTAGACACAACCACGCGGGACGCAACGATGTTCAGCGATCCGACCGTTGACCTGGTGATCGTCTTTGACTGTTCGGACGACGCGTATGTAGAACGGCTTCTGGAGAGGGCCCCTCTGCGCCCCAAGGTCATCAACATTGATCACCACAAGACCAATGCGCTCTACGGGGACATCAATCTCGTCGTGGTGGATGCGCCGGCGACCGCTGAGGTGGTGTACCAGCTGTTTGATGCAAACGGCCTGACCCCTTCCGCGCAGGCGGCTGCGTGTTTGCTCACCGGCCTGTGCTTTGACACCACGGCGTTTTCCAATTCGGCCACCAACGAACGCGCGCTGGAGACCGCCTCTCGGCTGGTCCTGTGCGGTGCGCGCGTGCAAGACGCCCTTCGCTCTCTGTTCAAGAGCCGTTCCGTGTCGGCCCTGCGTGTGTGGGGAAGCGCGTTGGAGCGCTTGCACCTCCATCCCGATTATGGCGCTGTCATCACCTGCATCACCCGCGAGGATTTAGAAAAAAACGCGATTGGCGAGGAAGAGGTAGAGGGTCTGTCCAATTTTTTAAGCTTGGTAACCGATACGGATTCCCTGTTTGTCCTGCGCGAGACCCCCGAGGGGGACGTGAAGGTGAGTATGCGTTCGCAGACGCGCGATGTCAGCGAGATCGCGCGTGAAAAAGGCGGGGGAGGGCATGCGCGCGCGGCCGGATACACGGTGAAGGGCGCGCGGCTCGCGTGCGGGGAGGATGGATGTTGGAGGGTTGAACTCAAGGAGAAAAAGTGATAGAATAAGGCCACTGATTCCTTCGTGGTCCCAAGAAAACGGACTCCTAGAAACGTATGCCTACCGATACCATCCTCATTCCCACAGTCATAGAGAAAACCCACATGGGCGAGCGCGCGTACGACATTTACTCGCGTCTGCTCAAAGACCGTATCATTTTTCTCGGTACACCCATTGACGATACGGTCGCAAACCTCGTTATCGCCCAGATGTTGTTTTTGGAGAGTCAGGACAAGGCCGCCGACATTAAGCTCTACATTAACTCCCCGGGCGGTTCGGTCACGGCGGGCTTGGCCGTGTACGATGCGATGCAGTATGTGAAGCCGGATGTGTCCACTATTTGCGTGGGGCTCGCCGCCTCCATGGGCGCGGTTCTGCTCGCTGCTGGCGCGAAAGGCAAACGGTTCACGCTTCCCAATGCCGAGGTCATGATCCACCAGGTGCTTGGAGGCGTGGAAGGGCAGGCCACGGACATCAAAATTCATGCCGAGCGGATCCTCAAAATGAAG
>VGKU01000029.1 GCA_016882235.1 Candidatus Parcubacteria bacterium | reverse complement strand
CGCCACGCGCGAAAAAAAATAAAGGATGCGACGCGCAACACAGTGAAGGGCTGGTTCGCCGGCGTGCTCCACGGACGCGAGAAGGCGAAGAAAACCCCGGAGGGCAAAAAGTTTTAGCGATGAGTGTGCGTGGATGAACAGCGTAGCCGACCACAGGACCCGCTCACGAGCCCTGCCCAGACAACCGGTCCAACAAATCCAATAGTTCCTCCCGCGAGTAAAACGAAATCACGATCTTTCCCTTCCCGCCCGAGGCGGTAATGTCCACTTTCGTTCCCCAGACCTCCCGCAGGCGCTTCTCGTGCGCCGCGAGGTTCGGGTCCTTTTGTGGTTTGGCCGTTGATGCGTTGGGACGAACCCTCGCCTCTGCCTCATGCACGCTCACCTCGCCCGTCAGCATCCGTTTGAAAAGCTCCATCTGTTTCTGCGGATCCTCTTCGGACAAAAGGGTGCGTCCGTGCGATTTGGAAATACGCCCGTCGCGCAGGGCCGCCAAGATAGTATCAGGAAGTTCCAATAGGCGCAGGATATTCGCGACATTGGAACGGCTTTTGCCCACGCGTTTGCTCACCTGTTCCTGTGTCAGGTTAAACTCGTCAATGAGCGCTCGGTACGCGACCGCTTCCTCCACGGCGTTGAGATCCTGCCGCTGGATATTTTCAATGAGCGCGAGCTCGAGTTTCTGCTGTTCGCTGGCATCCCGCACCATCGCGGGAACGGTCTTCAGCCCAAGCGTACGCGCCGCGCGCAGTCGACGTTCGCCCGCAATCAACTCATAGCCGTCGCCCTGTCGCGTTACAACGAGTGGCTGGATGATGCCGTGTTCTTCAATGGAAGCGATCAAATCTTCCAGCTCGCTTGGCGAAAAATGCGCGCGTGGCTGGCGTGGGTTTTCCTTGATCGCGGACACATCAAGATCACGCACCTCCTGGCGCGCTTCTGGAATGACCTGTGCGGTCAGCGACTGCTTTTGTGGGATCAGGGACCCCAGTCCCCTCCCAAGCGCTGGTTTGTTCATAACAATCCCTCTTCTCTCAAAATGAATTCTTTGGCGAGCCGCTCGTATGCTTTGGCCGCGCGCGATGCCGGATCATATCCCAGGATGGATTTGCCAAACGACGGTGCTTCGGCCAAACGAACACTGCGCGGGATGACCGAACGGAAAATCTTGTCCGGGAAATACCGATAGAGCTCTTCAAGGACTTCTTTGGAAAGTCGCGTGCGCGAATCGTACATCGTAATGACCGCGCCCATCACTTCCAGGTCCGGTCGGATGTTTTCCTTGACGAGATTGATCGTGTTCAACAGCTGGGTGAGCCCTTCCAGCGCGTAATATTCCGCCTGCACCGGAATAAGGACGGAATCGGCGGCGACCAGCCCGTTGATCGTGAGCATGCCAAGCGACGGCGGATTGTCAATCAGGACATAATCGTAATCGTTTCGGACTTCAAGGAGCGCGCGGCGCAGGAAGTGTTCTCGCTCCTCGGCAGTCACGAGCTCAACGGATGCGCCGGCAAGTGCTTGCGTGGCGGGAAGGAGGCGAAGGCCGTCATGGCCGGTTGGGCGGATGAGAGATCGGGCGCCGTGGCTGCCGATGAGCGCTTCGTAGACGCCGGCTGGGATCGCGGTGTGGTCATGTCCCAGGCCGGAGGTGGCGTTGGCTTGGGGATCAAGATCCACGAGCAGGACGAACTTACCGTGGGCGGCCAAAAAAGCCGCGAGGTTGACGGTGGTCGTCGTCTTGCCCACGCCCCCTTTCTGATTTACAACCGAAATGATGTGCGCCATACCGTACTGTCATCCTGAACCCCTTTTTTCCTTTTGTCATCCCGAGCGAGCGTTACCGTGCCCCCTGTGTCATCCCGAGCGAGCGTTTATCATCTAGCCGAGGGATCTCTCATGCATGCGAGATCCCTCCGCGCGCTCGCTTCGCTCGCTTGGTCGGGATGACAGAAAGTGGTGTCATCCCGAGCGAGCATTTCTGTGCCCCCTCCTGTGTCATCCCGAGCGAGCGTGTACTGCCCGCTGTCATCCCGAGCGAGCGTCGGCTGCCCCCTGTGTCATCCCGAGCGAGCGTTTATCAGTTAGCCGAGGGATCTCTCATGCATGCGAGATCCCTCCACGCGCTCGCTTCGCTCGCTTGGTCGGGATGACAGAAAGTGGTGTCATCCCGAGCGAGCGTTACGGTGCCCCCTGCGTCATCCCGAGCGAGCGTTTATCAGTTAGCCGAGGGATCTCTGTGAAAGCAAAATCCCTCCACTCGCCCCGGCGTTGCCGGGGCTCGGTCTGGATGACAAGAAAAAGCAAGAATCTCTAAAACTGAAGTATAGCACAATGGACACCCCCCTGTCCCTTTACAACCGTTTCCCCGCGCAAACAGACAGCGCAACACGTGGAGGATTCCATCATGTCCGATGTCCCCAGAAGCCACTCCCCCCTCCCTTAACGACGGCTCCTCTGATCTTTCCGCGTACTCCTGCCCGTTTATATCCATTCCACCACAACCAAAAACGCTTGTGAAAATCACAAGCGTTTTTGGTTGCGGGGGCGGGATTTGAACCCGCGACCTCAAGGTTATGAGCCTTGCGAGCTGCCAGGCTGCTCTACCCCGCTGGCGGGAAGCGTACGGGAATCCCCATCCGCTGTCAAGCCGTGGACATCACACACACTTATGCGTACGATACATTCCATATGACCTGGCAAACCACACACAACGCTCTGGAAAAAAATTTCACATTTGAAAATTTTGCACAAGCCGTTGCGTTTGTGAATCACGTCGCACACATCGCCGAAACGCTCAATCACCATCCCGATCTGTTTGTGCACGACTACAACCACGTCCGCATCCGGACCACAACGCACGACCAAGGCGGCATCACACAAAAAGACCATGACCTTGCCGATCGGATAGACCGCCTTTCAACCGATCACAGAACTTGACGATGGGGCGGAAATCCCGTACGCTTTTTCCGCTTTCCGCAGGCCGGTGTGGCGGAACTGGTATACGCGCACGACTCAAACTCGTGTGGGGAAACTCATGTGGGTTCGATTCCCACCACCGGCACCAAAAAGCCCACCCTGTTGAGGGTTGAGGCTGGGTAGCTCAGTTGGTTAGAGCGAGGGACTCATAAGCCCTAGGTCGTGGGTTCGACTCCCACCCCAGCTACCACAAACACCCGAGCTTTCCTCGGGTGTTTGTTTTTGGTATACTTTGCCCTACCATCCGATGAAAATCACCCCGCTCACGCCTGTGAGTTTTTTCATGGCGATGTGCGCGTTTGCGCCCCTCCCCAAAAAATCGCCGGCGTCGTCAGGATACACAACGACACCGCGAGCATCATCGGGGACACCAAACGCCCTTCGGACTCGCGGGGCTAACGCTCTCTTGAACGCTCCTCTGCGTTCTCTCATCCGGACTTCATGGAAGACCCCTATGACGTTGACTACGCACGCAACACTCGGAGCCGTGATCGGCCACGCCGTCGGCAATCCCGCTCTCGCGTTTGTCTTCGGCTTCCTTTCGCATTTCCTTGTGGACATGATCCCTCATGGGGATACCGGCCTCGCGGACAATTTCCACGTACACAAGCGGCGACGCAAGCAAGCCGTCGCCTATGTCGTGGTGGACGCCATTGTGGCCTTATTGTTCGTGCTCCTGATTGCCAACACGCGCGATTTGGAATCCGTGCGAACCTTCAGTTGGGGAATCACCGGCGGCGTTCTGCCGGATTTGCTGGTGGGTCTTTACGAAGTGACGAAAACACCTCTCTTGCGCTGGTTCAACAAACTCCATTTCTATTTCCATGATTTTTTCGTACGCAAAAAGGGCGACGTCCCGTTATACTATGCGCTGATGGCGCAAGTCGTCTTCATTGCGTACTTACAGACGAAGCTGTAAACCATTCGGTCCGTTGATCACGCATCGCACACCTCGCGCTGACAAATCTTGTGACGGATGGAAAGAAGTAACAGCGCGCCCAACATCGTTCCGATGCCGGCGAGCAGGAACAACGTGTTAAACCCGTATCTGGTCGCAAGGAGCCCTCCGAGCGCCGCCGAGCCAGCCATCCCAAGCCCAAGCAGCGTGTCAAAAAGAGACCATTCAAAGGCCTCTTTATTTTTATCAATATGCCGCGTAAAGATGGAATACCAACCCGGAAACGCAATCGCCGCGCCAACGCCAAGCAGGGCTTGTCCGAGATACAACTCCCACACCTGCGTCATCGCCGTATACCCAAACATCACGAACGCCGTCATCATCGTCCCGAAAAATGCGGTATAGAGATCGTCTGATTCGGCTTTGGTACGGTCATTCCATATCCCAACCGGCGCCTCCACAATGGAACGGACGACAAAGTAAATGGCAACGGCGATGCCGGCCGTCTCCAGCGAACCGCCTTCAATTTGTCCAGCAATGAACAGGGCGAACACTGGCGCGAACAGTTGTTGGGCCGACCAAATGAGAAAATCGGAGACAATGAGGATCTTGATCACCCAATTCACTTTGAACTGGGTCATAAAGCGGGCGACAGCGCGGGAGTACATATTTTTTTTCATCGTGAGCCCAGCCAACGCTTGGGCAAGGGATCTTATAGATTATGAAGAACGTCTATCGTTTTCTTCGCCGTCTCTTCCCACGAAAACTGCTTGGCGCGCCGGTACCCATCCTCACGCAGAGATTGTAATCCTTCCGGCACCAAAAGACACTGGGCCAACGCAAGGGACACCGCTTCGGTGTCGTCGGGATCCACCATGATCGCACTGTCCCCGGCCACTTCTTCCAGCGCTCCCCCGCGCGAGACGATCACCGGCGTCCCGACACTCATCGCTTCCAGCACCGGCAAGCCGAACCCTTCCTCGTGCGACAACAGAACCAACCCGGCGGCGCGGCTCAACAGATACCATTTCTCTTCCTCCGTCACGCCTCCCATAAACCGGATCACCCCTTCGGGCTCTTCTTTTTTCCACGCATGGTTGATCGCCCGGGCCGCCTCTTCCGTCTCGGCCGTTTTCCATCCGCTCTTGCCTGCCACGATCAGGCGCACCTTGGCCGCCTCGTCGGGATGCCCCTGCAAAAAACGGTCAAACGCGCGAAACGCCGCGACCAAATTCTTGCGCGGTTCAACGGTGCCCAAACACAACAGGTAGTCGCGCTCAAACGGAAACCGGTCGGCAAACTCCACCTCTTTATAATGGCCGAGCTCCACCCCTTCATGCACAACCACCGTCTTTGCGGTTGTCTCGGGAAACAGAGCCTGCAGGCGCGACAGCGTAAAATGGGAAACGCAAATGATGTTTGTGGCGCGAGCAAACGACCGGGGGACGACATACCTCGTCGTGAACGACCAGCTGGATGTTTCGGGAAACCATTCGGGATGGTCAAAGATGGACAGATCGTGGACGGTGACCGCACTGCGTTTGCCAGGCCATCCAAGCGGTAATTGACCGAACGGAGAAAAATAGACATCGGGGACGCAAAGGGCGGCGCGGATGGGCGCAATGAGGTGCCGGCTCAAAAACGGGACGCGGGGCAGGAGCGTCCGCACGAGTCGGATGTTTGAAGCGCCGTGGATCAGCCGTTCCACGGCCTGTTTGGGACACGCCGGAGGGACGGCCACGAAAAAAACATCGCGTGGCGCTTCCTTGATGAGTGCCTGAAGCAGGCAGCGCGTATACTGCTCAATGCCGGCGCCCATGGAACCGTCCGGCGCGCACAACGTTGTCGCGTCAAAAAGAATGCGCATAGAGCGACGCCCATACTACAATCCCCGCCGCCACCGCCATCCCCAAGAGGATCGCCGGCACGGCAAGCCGTGGGCGCATCCCAAACAGGACGGCGAGCAGACTGGCGGTCCATACGCCCGATCCGGGAAGCGGGACAGCGACGAACACGCACAAAAACAGCGCGCCCCAACGGTGGTATTTCTTCCCATGGGTGCGCTCCAATTTTTTCAGATGCGTTTCTATCAACCGATGGAGCGTCACCGAATGTTCCTTTGCCCAGGATAAAAATGGAGTGAACAGGATAAAAATAAGCGCAAGCGGAATCGCGTTGCCGATGAGCGCGAGCGCCGTCGCGAGAACGGGATCCAGGCCGTAATACAAAACGGCTAAGGGCAAGGATGCCCGGAGCTCTGTCACCGGCAGAGCCGACAACAGGAGGACCGATAGCCAATCAGGAATCATCATAGTTTCCACTCATACACCTCATACGCCCAGGCCCCAAGCGCTTTGGCATCCTGAAACCGCCCGACATCCGTCTGTGAACCCAGCACAACCACAATGATCTCATCCTTGCCGCCACGTGAAAACAGCGCGCCCAGGCAATATCCCGCCTCTGGCAAAAATCCGGTCTTCGCCGTCACGATGCGATAGGGATCGCGATGGAGAAAACTGTGCAACAGGTCGTTTGTGTTTTCAATCGTCGCCGTGCCGATCGCCGGCACGGCAAGTTCAAAGGCCGTGTGCGTGGTCGCATCGCGAATCACCGTGACGCGTGACGCGGCATCCACGAGCCGCGCAAGGTCCATCACGACGGACGTATTGTTTGCGGACAAACCGGCGGGATCGACAAACCGGGTTTGCGTCATGCCGATCTGCGCCGCCGTCTCGTTCATCCGCGCGATAAAATCGCCCTGCGTCATGCCGGAGAGCCGCACAAGCGCGGCGGTTGCGGAATTATCAGAACCCACCAGGCTCGCGTATAACAAATCGCGCACGCGCACATCTTGCCCAACCCGGACATAGGGGATGCCACCGGTCCTGACGTCTTCGGGCTGAAGCGACGCCCGGGCCTCCAAATCCGGCTCCCCTTCCAGAAAGACCATCGCGGTCATCAATTTGGTGATACTTCCGATGGCGCGCGGCTCTTCACGGTTTTTCTCAAACAAAATGGCACCCGTCTGTTGATCCATCACGAGGGCACTCTGCGCGCTTGTCCCAACGCCGATCCGACGCGGGTCCGTCTTGGACGGCGCACTCTGCGCGTCTGGCGCGGCCGGCGCAAGGGCCGTCAGCGACAACGGGGTGGCCGGCGAAGGAAACCACTGGAGGAACACCGCGGCCATCACGAATTTGGCCACCAGATGAGCGATCATATCGCTTCTTCCGATGAAAGCGTCCTGGCCATCAGTTCCGTCACGGCTTTGTCTTGGTGATAGGCGGCAAATTCCGGAAGCTCATCCACGCGCCGTACGCCAAACTCTCTTAAACTATCAGGCGAGACGGTGTACACGCGCTGAAGGCGCGCCGGATCTTCGCGCTCTTCCACCAGCCCGCGAACCATCAAGTGGCGCAAGATGAGCGAACAATTCACGCCGCGCACCTGTTCAATCTCGGGTTTGGTTACCGGACCGCGGTACGCGATCACGGCGAGCGTTTCCAGAGCCGGACGCGTCAAAGGGCCGCTCGCTTCTTTTTTGAGGAACGCCCCGACGACTTCGCCCAGTGCCGGATTGGTCACCAGCTGGATCTTCTCGTCCTGCTCAAGCAGGTGGATGCCGGATCGCTCTGTATTGAACCGACGGCGGATATCCGTAACCGCCGCGACGAGCGTCTCATCCGAAACCTCCAGTTGTTTTTTGAGCTGTGGGAAGGCGACCGGCTTGGCGGATGCAAACAAGATGGCTTCCACATACACTGCCAGCTCTGTGCCTTTCTTTTTCCCTGTTCCATTTTCCATAGCCTACTCTACTCTTTTAACTTCAATCTCTCCAAAATGCGCGCTTTGCACCGCCCGAACCGTTTTCTGCTTCACCAGTTCCAGCAAGGCGAGAAAACTCACAACAATATCCACTTTTGAACGCCCCTGCCCAATGAGATCCCGAAAGGTCAGACGCGCGCGGGTCAACAGCGCGTCGTGGATTTCGCGCAGGCGTTCCTTGACGGTGACAATGCGCTCAACTGCCGCTTGCTGGAGACGGAAAAACGGTGCCAAGTGTTTGAGCAGGCTCCCAAACGCGCCAGCGAGAGACAGCGCGGTCAACCCTTCTGGAAACACAAACCCCTCCGGTTTGAGCGCATCCGCCTGCGCGCGCACAAAGGACCGCTCGGGCGACTGCTGGCGCGCATCCAGGATGTCCGCCGCCCGCACGAACAGCTTGTACAGCTCCAGCTGGGCGGCAAGCGTCGCCACGCTTCCCTCCTCCAACAGCTCTTCGCGCGGCAAAATCTCATGCGATTTGATCAGCATGAGCCGTGCGGCCACCACGAGAAAATCCGCGAGCTCCTCGGGGGGCGGTTCATGCGCATCCACATAGGAGAGATATTCGTCCGTGACGCGCGCGAGCGATACCTCCGTAATCGGAAGTCGCTTGCGTTCGATCAGGTCGAGCAAGAGGTGCAAGGGTCCGGCGTATTGTTCCAGTGTGACCTCAAAGGACATACAAAACCCGTCAGGGAAAGAAGTCTCGTTATGGCGGAACGACACAGCTCTGTGACCCTGCGGGTACCAGAGCTTCACTCGCCCTGCTCGCTGACATGAACCGTTACGGTTTTCGTACTTGGATCTGCAGTTCTTGCAACATGCCTGCGTCCAATTCCGAGGGCGCGTCCATGACGGAGACACGTGCCGAGGCGGTCATCGGAAACGCCTGCACTTCCCGCAAATACTGTTCGCCCGTCAGAATCATGGCGGTGCGTTCCACCCCCATACCGATCCCGCCGTGCGGCGGGGCGCCAAAACGGAGCGCCTCAAGCATGTGTCCGACGGAATGGCGGGTCTCCTCCTCGTTATATCCCATGATTTTATACGT
>VGKU01000028.1 GCA_016882235.1 Candidatus Parcubacteria bacterium | reverse complement strand
ACGCGCACGCGCGCGATGTTCGTGCCCGTGGGGAATACATCCAGGATGGACTGCATGCCGCGGTGTCCGGCGGACGTTCCGCCTTCTTTGAAGCGGACATCGCCAAATGGTAAATCGGCATCATCGTAGACGACAAGGACCTGGCGGGCGGAAATCGGAAATTTTTTCATCACTTTCTGCACGGCGCGGCCGCTGACATTCATGAACGCTTGTGGCTTGCAGAGGACGACGCGTTTGCCGTCCAGATCGCCCTCGACGATTTCCGCTTCCAGCGCGCGCTTAAAACGCAGGTCCAGGCCGAGCCGTTTGGCCAATTCGTTGATGACAAGAAACCCGGCGTTGTGGCGGGTGTGATGATAGTCGGGTCCTGGATTGCCAAGGCCGATGAGGAGAAACATAGGGGACGCATTCAAGAGGCGACAGAGCGGGCCACGCGAATGTGTATGCGAATCGTTGTCCCGGACAGATGAAAGGTATCTGTCAGGCGATTGATGAGAAAACGAATGTAACTCGGTGACAGCGTTTGTTCGCGTTTGGCTTTGACGATGAGATCAAACACCGGCGGAGCGGTATCCACCTGTTGGAGGCCAAGCACTTTTGGCGGAGAAGTGCCTTTGCCCTTGGCAGGCGCGTGCGCGCGCAACGCGTTTTGCAAAAACGCGTCCAGTTGTTTTTGCGTCAGCTGGATCGTTCGGTTTTTTTGCACCGTCTCCACCATCTCAAAAATCGTGCGTACCCGCTGGCGCGTCAGCGCGGAGACAAACATCACCGGAGCCATCTGCAGAAACGGGATGGACGCGGCAACATATTCGCGGTAACGATTCATCGTGGTCGGTGTCTTGTCTTCCACCAAATCCCATTTGTTGACGATGACGATCACGCCCGAGCGGGAATCCTTCAGGAACCCGGCAAGCGTTTTTTCCTGCGCGCCAAGCGGTTCGTTCGCATCCACCACAAGCAGTGTCACGTCCGCCTGTCTCACCACGTGCTCGTTGCGTCGTACGGCTTCGGCCTCTAGCCCACCGGCTTTCTTCACCTTGCCCGCCTTCCGCATCCCGGCCGTGTCTATAAAGATGAAATTTTTGTCGCCGATGCGCACGAGCGTATCATTGGGCTCGCGTGTCGTATGCGCGATCGGGCTCACAATGAACCGTTCCTCGCCGATGATCGCGTTGAGAAGCGTGGACTTGCCGACATTGGGTTTGCCGATGACGGCGACGCGTGTGGCGGTCAGCTCCTGCGACGGGACGGGCGGCACTCCTTTTTTTGCCAGCGCGTCAAACAGCAGATCCAGCAAGTCGCCTACCCCTGTGCCGCGCAGAGCGCTCACCGCGATCGGGGCGTGCAGGCCTTGCAGATACCATTCTGGCCCTTCAACGCTTGCACGCTCCGCGGGCGTTTCGGCCTTGTTCGCAATAGCAAAAACCGGAACCTTCGCGCGATGCAACTCACGAGCGAGTGTTTTCTCCTGCGGGAGCACGCCTGTTTTTGCGTCCAGCACGAACAAAATCAGGTCTGCCTGTTTCATCGCTCTTTTTGCCTGAACGAGGGTGTTTTTCTCAATTTCGTCCGCGGCCTCTACATCCAACCCGCCCGTGTCCACGATGCGTACGACCTTCCCGCGCCACAGGCATTCGCCTTCGTTTCGGTCGCGGGTTGTGCCAGGGATATCCGAAACAAGCGCTTTGGGGCGCTCGAGCAAACGGTTAAAAAGCGTGGATTTACCCACGTTTGTTCGTCCGACCAAGGCAATGGTGGGAATGCGGCGTTCTGACATGTGGGTATTATAAGGAGGGAATCAAGAATAAGGAATAGTGACCACTCCAAAATGGCGTCTGTTCGTCTCACGGGCACCCGTCAACCCCGCTTGCCCACATTTCAGAAGTCTCAAAAAGCAGGGGAATACGCCGCGGACTTCAGCCCACTCGAGCGGCACTTGCGAACGAGTGAGGTCGGGCATAAAATAGCATCGGTTATGGAGAAGCCCCAGATTGATTTTCTCAAACAGAAATACGAACTGCACCACGACAGGAAGAACAACCTTCTTTTTTTTGGTCGCGCTCTTGTCGGTGTGCTCGTCGTCGGCGCCGTGATCGGTTCGGTGTTTTCCTACCGTGTCACGACGACCGCGAACAGTCATGGATACTTCCCCAAGCTTTCCATCATTTCCACCATCCGTCAGTTTGTGGACGGCAACGATCTGGAAGGCGAACAGAACGACCGCGTGAACCTGCTCTTGATGGGTATTGGCGGGGAAGGGCACGAAGGGCCACAGCTGACCGATACCATGATCTTCGCGAGCTATCAACCCTCGAGCGGGAAGATTGGGCTTATGTCCATCCCGCGCGATTTAAGCGTCCCCATCCCCGGCTACGGCTACCGCAAGGTCAACCACGCCAATGCGTTTGGGGAAATGGAAAAGACCGGCTACGGGCCGCGCCTTGCTGGAGAAGTGGTTTCGGCGACCTTTGGTCAACCGATTCAGTATTATGTGCGCGTGGATTTTAAAGGGTTTGCCGAGCTCATTGACGATTTGGGCGGGATTGATGTGTTCGTGGACCGCGGGTTCACGGATCCGAAGTATCCGGCGCTCGGCATGGAGTCTGCGCAGTGCGGCAACGCGGTCCCTGCGAGCCCTACCGTCGGCGACGATGAAATCTCCCATGAGGAGTCTGCTTCGTCGTCCCCACAAGGCGAGACTCCCCGTACAACCCAAAGTCCCGACTATTCCTGCCGGTTTGAAGCGCTCACCTTCCAGGAAGGTTGGACGCATCTGGACGGGGATCTGGCGTTGAAGTTCGTGCGTTCGCGTCACGGAACGAATGGCGAAGGGTCGGATTTCGCGCGCAGCGCGCGCCAACAGAAAGTGTTACTTGCCGTCAAAGATAAGGTGTTCTCTGCTTCCACCTTTTTGAATCCGGCGCGTGTGAAACGCATCCTGGAGACGCTGGAGAAAAACATCGCGACCAATCTGGATGTCTCGGAGATCATCACGCTTGCCCGGGCGGTAAAAGATGTGAAGGAAGGCCAGATGACCCATCAGGTGCTGGATGCTTCAGAGACCTCGCCGCTGTACGCAACCGTACTCAACGGCGCGTTTGTCTTGCTTCCCAAGAACGACGATTGGGTGCCGCTTCAGCGCATGGCAGAGTACATCTATGAGCAAAACCCGACAGCCGCGCGGTTTGCCGACGCGCCCGCCGGAGGCAAACCCAAGTTCGTGAAGGTGGAAATCCAAAACGGCACGAATGTCACCGGGCTTGCCCTGCGCGCGTCCCAGCTGTTGGACGGCCAGGGGTTTGATGTCGTCCGAGTGGGCAATGCGGCCACGCGCGGATATCAACACACGGTGATTTACGATTTATCCAACGGCGCGCGCGCGATAGAGCTGAAGGCCTTGCGGGACTTCCTGCAGGCGGATGTGACCCTGTCGGCGACCGGGTGGATGGTGAGCGGGGAAGTGGTGCCAAAGGGGATTACGGTGGGGAAGGAAGAGCTCTTAGGACTCGCGACCGAGCCGGATGTGGACTTCCTCGTTATTCTCGGCGACAACGCCTCCGCGCTTGTCCGCAATTGAACGCTATGGTAAAAGGAGAGCCGATGGACGTTTAGCTCAGCTGGTTAGAGCGCTACACCCACACTGTAGAGGTCGGAGGTTCGAATCCTCCAACGTCCACCAGACCATTCCGCCTCGGGCGGTTTTTTGGTACGATAGAAACAATCATAACGGATCGCGAAGGACGGAGGGTTTTTAGACCTCCCCACGGATGCGAATCTGACGGGTCGTCAGACGCTCGCATTTGCGGATGTCTTTCATGGATTCAGGAAAAACACAGCAGGCGTTTTTTTATCCGAACGTAAAGGCTTCCGCGAGGGAGTTATTGTGCGTATGAGGTTGATTCTCAGATCCATCGCGTTTAGTCTGCGCGAAGTGTTCCAGCACGCCCGGTATGTTTTCTTCGCGTTGAGCGTGGCGGCCGTCGTGATGGCGGTGATTCTCTGGCTCCCCAATTACGAGTTCATCCGGTACGCCTTTGCATCCAACACGTTTGATTGGCCATCGCGGTTGACGATTTTGTTCACGACGCTTGGTACATTCAAAACGAATTTTCCGTTTGTGTCGCAAATCATTCTGCCGATGGTCGCGGCGCTCTGCGGCATCAACGTTGCCCTCCTCACGTTTGACATCAAGAGACGCCTTTCCACCAAAGGGACGGCTGGCCTCGGGCTGTTCGGACTGCTCGTGAGCTTGTTTGGAATCGGGTGTGGTGCATGCGGGTCGGTCCTCTTGTCCACCTTTTTGGGAATCACCTCTGCAACCGCACTCGTGGCCGCCTTACCGTTTGACGGTGCGGAGTTCGGGCTTCTGGGCGTTGTGATCTTGCTGATTTCAACGGCACAAATTGCGAAAACCATCCACGCTCCCGCCGTGTGCGCCCTCAGGGTCAAATCGTGAAATCTTGCCGTGCGTCGCCTTTTTTGGTATGCTGAAGGCGATTTTTTGCGCGTATGGACGCCTCCCTTGAACAACGCCTCACCGCCCGTTTCGGTTCGTTGCTCGGACCGATCCTGTTTTTTGTGCTGGAAGTGGTGGAGATCGTGCTTATCTCGGCGGCCGTTATCATTCCGATCCGCTATTTTCTGATTCAGCCGTTTTATGTGAAGGGGGCGAGCATGGAGCCGAATTTTTTTGACCATGAGTATCTGATTATTGACGAGCTCTCTTACCGTTTCCGGGAGCCGGAGCGGGGGGAGACCGTCGTGTTTCGCTATCCGCGCGATTCCCGGCAATTCTTCATCAAACGCGTCGTGGGGCTTCCGGGGGAGACCGTAGAAATCACGGCCGGGAACATCCTTATTTATAATGAGGAGCATCCAAATGGGATCGTGCTTGAGGAAGAGTATGTCAGCGAGAGTCGCACCGACGGCAGAGTGAAAAGCGTGCTTGCGCCAGACGAATACTATCTGCTTGGCGATAATCGCGACGAGAGTTTGGACTCGCGCGCCTTCGGCCCTGTCAAACGCAAAGGCATTGTCGGGCGCGTATGGGTGCGCGGATTGCCTTTACCGCGGGCGGGGACCTTTGCGGCGCCGGAGTATAATTTGTAGGAGAAGAAAGGCCATCCAACCATATGCAAAAGAAACTCATTCCGAAAAAATCTAAACCGGAGGAACTGGACGAGGAGGATGCAAAAAAGCCGGCCAAAGGCACGCCGGAGCTCCTGCGGGGGTTTCGCGATATCCTGCCCGAAGAGCAGGGTCGGTGGAACTTGATTCGTGACACCGTGCGCGCGCTCGCCGAAGCGTATAGTTTTGACCGAATTGACCTACCTGTGTTGGAACGGTCGGATTTGTTCCAACGTACGATCGGCAAGAGTACGGACATCGTGGAGAAAGAGATGTATGTCTTTACCGACCCCTCCAATCGTTCGGTCGCTTTGCGTCCCGAGGCCACAGCGAGCGCCGCGCGCGCCTACATTGAACACGGCATGTTGGAGCGGCCCCAGCCGGTGAAGTTTTGGTATGAGGGGCCGATGTTCCGCCACGACCGTCCGCAGGCCGGACGCTATCGCCAGTTTTACCAGGCGGGTCTGGAAGTGTTCGGAGCCGAGGAACCCATCATTGACGCACAGCTCATCCTCATTGGAAAAAAGTTTTTTGAGGCGATCGGCTTGCCCGTCAAGGTTCAGATTAACTCCATCGGGACGCCCGAATGCCGTAGCGCGTACCTGACGGAACTGGTCTCGTATTTTCGTCCATTCCGTTCCAAGCTTCCCGAGGACGACAAGCGCCGCTTGCAGAAAAATCCCCTGCGCCTCCTTGATAGCAAAGAGGAATATACGATGGGCTTGCTGGGCGACGCGCCGCAGATTCTGGATTGGCTGGACGAAAAATCCAAAGAGCACTTCATGCGCGTGATTGAGTTTCTGGATGAGGTGGAGATTCCCTACGAGCTCAACGCACACTTGGTGCGCGGACTGGATTACTACACGCACACCGTGTTTGAGTTTATGCCCGAGGGCGAGGAAGGGGAGAAGGCGCAGAGCGCGCTGGGCGGAGGAGGCCGGTACGACGGTTTGGTGGGTCTCTTGGGCGGACGGCCTACGCCCGGGTGCGGGTTTGCGATCGGCATGGACCGGATTGCGCGTGCGCTTGCGGACAAGGGGATCAACCCGCCGCAATGTCCGCCCGCGCAGGTGTTTTTCGCGCAACTTGGCGATGCGGCGCGTCGTGTCGGTCTGCGACTCTATGAGCAATTCCGCGCGGCCGGCATTCCGGTGGCGGAAGCCGCCGGCAAGAACGCGCTCAAGGCCCAGCTGGAGGTGGCCAACAAGCTCGGGGTCGGCCTCACCTTGATCCTCGGACAAAAAGAAGTGCTGGACGGCACCATCATCATCCGCGATATGGAATCGGGCGCGCAAGAAACGATTGACGCGTCCAAAGTGGTATCCGTGGTAGAGCGAAAACTCCAAAAAGAATCGGGCGTGACCCCCGCTATCCACTCGCCCGTCTCGGACGTTTGACAAAAATCGTCCGTTTTGGCATTATTCCAGCGTTAATTATAAACAGGACTTACGAAGTTGGATGCAGTTTGGGCGCAGGGGTGTCCCATCGCCGGCTCTCTCGCAGAGCTCTCTCAGGCGATGGACAGGCCCTGTCCGTCAAAAATGCGCCGACTTCGTAGGTCCTGAACTTTCTGTGGTAGACGTGAAACGCAAAAAGGGCGAGAGCTTTGAAAGCTTTCTGCGCCGCTTCGGGCGCCGGCTCCAGCAGAGCGGCAACCAACTTGAGGCGCGCAAGATTCGTTTTTATAAGGAGAAGCCCAATAAGAATAAGATGCGCGAGAGCGCTCTGCGCCGCAAGCTGATGGGCGAGAAGCGGGAGTATCTCCTGCGCATTGGCCAGGTGGTAGATGAGCCGCGCAAACCTCGCCGTCGATAAACGCTCAACACGCGCGATCGTTCGTTTCACGGACGCCCGTTGACTTCACTCACCCTCCGTGTCCGTAGGGTTTGTAGATCAACAACCCGTTCAACGAACGCGTATCGAGTGTTCACGGATAGCAACAGATCTATGTCCCTCTCTGAGCGCATTGCCGCTGACACGAAACAGGCGATGAAAGCCAAAGAAAACGCAACGCTTTCCACGTTGCGTTTATTGCGTTCGGCCATGAAGAACAAACAAATTGATGTCCAACACGAACTGTCTGACGAAGAGGTGTTGGGCGTCATCAAGGCACAAGTCAAACAGTTGAATGATTCGTTGGAGTCGTTTGTCGCGGCCGGCCGCGAGGATCTTGCCCAGAGCACGCGCGCCGAACTGAGCGCGCTTTCCGCGTACCTGCCCGCGCAAATGTCGGATGAGGCATTGGATGAGGTGGTGAAGCGCGCGATGGAACAGGTCGGCGCAACGGGCAAGCAGGATATGGGCAAGGTGATGGGCGCGGCGGTCAAAGCGGCCGCGGGCGCGGCCGACGGCGCGCGCATCAAAACGGCCGTGGAGCGCCTGCTTGGCGTCTTCGTCCTTGCGGTCGTTGCGGCGCTGGCTCCCCAGGAGGCCTACGCCGTGATCAACATTGTCCCCGAACCACTTGCCTATTATTCCTTTTTGGAAAACGGCTTGCGCATTGTGCGCGTCCTTCTGCTCTGGTTTGGCGTTCTCTCTATCAGCATGCTCATGCGCGGCGGATTTATTTTCATGGTAGCTTCCCTGCGTGACCAATCGCATAAAGAGGCGTGGGGAAACATCGCCGGCGGATTGGTTGGCGCCACGGCGGTGGTGTTATTGTATGGAATGATGACGATCGTGATCGATGTGATTTAGGACTGACGAGATGGGCGCTGTTGGGCTGACGGGTCCCTCCATCACCTCTGTGGAGCTCTGCTACCGCTTGGGCGATCGGCGACTCGTGTGCCAACGGGCATCCCAGTTCGTCAGTCCTTTTTGGTTTGAAGACATTCATCCACATTGTGGCTGTGCGTTCATGATTGTTTGCGCTAAAATAGAATTACAATCATTTCGCCCATGCCTGGTCCTTTTCGGACACACGTGTCGCGTATTACCGTGCTCACGGCCCTGTTTGGCGTGCTGGTTTTCTGCGCGTCACTTTTTTTGTTTTTTGAGCCGGGTTCTGCACTCGCACAAACGCCGTTTGAGCAACTCGGCGAGGCCTCGCGTTTGCCCCAGACGGATTTGATTACCATCATCGCGCGCCTCATCCGCGTGTTCCTGTCCGTCCTCGGTATCCTCTTCGTCCTGCTGATTCTCTACGCGGGCTACCTGTACATGGTGTCGCAAGGCGATCCGGCCAAAACCGAAAAAGCCAGAAAAATTATTTCGCAGGCCGTTGTGGGATTTATCATCATCATGGCGTCTTATGGGATCACCACGTTTGTCATGAATCTTCTGCTCAAAGCCACGGGTAGGCAGGGGATCGTCCAGGCGCCGGTGGAGCGGTACGCCGAGCCACTAGGCAGTGCGCTGGGAGCGGGCATCATTGACAACCATTACCCGCCACGCAACGCGTTGGACATCCCGCGCAACACGAAAATTTTTTTGACGTTCAAAGAAGCAATGGATCCCACCACGCTCATCCAAGGGGACGGGGAGCTCAACGCCAACAATATCTTGATTTTTGAAACGAGCCGCGGAAAAGGGGCCAAGCTTGACAGCGCGGCCGTGCGCGTGGTCGCGAACGAGGACCGCACGGTGTTCGTATTTGATCCGGTAGAACTGTTGGGGAATCCAACGACGGATGTCAATTACACGGTCGCCCTCCAGCCGGGCCTCAAAAAAGCCAACGGGAAAAATGCGTTTGTGGGCGCCTATGCGTCCGGGTACGGCTGGA
>VGKU01000027.1 GCA_016882235.1 Candidatus Parcubacteria bacterium | reverse complement strand
TTCGACAAGCTCAGGGGATAATAACGAACAGAGCTCTGTCTTATCCCCTTCGACAAGTTCAGGGGATCACGAGGTTGAAATTTCGCTGCGCCCGCAGACGCTTTCTGAATTTGTCGGACAAAACGACCTCAAAGAAAATTTGTCCGTTTTTATCGGCGCGGCGAAAAAACGCAACGAGCCGATTGAACATGTGCTCCTCTACGGCAACCCGGGTCTTGGGAAGACAACCCTCGCGCACATCATCGCAAACGAGATGGGATCGCAAATCCGCGTGACCTCCGGACCGGCGCTGGAGAAAGTAGGCGACCTTGCCGCCATCATCTCCAACCTCGCGCGCGGCGATATCCTGTTCATTGACGAAATCCACCGGATGAACAAAACGATTGAAGAAATCTTGTATCCCGCGATGGAGGACTATGCGCTGGACATCATCGTTGGCAAAGGGCCGACCGCGCGGACGCTTCGCCTGAATCTGGAAAAATTCACGATCATCGGCGCGACCACGCGCCTGTCACTGCTCTCCTCGCCTCTGCGCGACCGGTTTGGCGTGACCCATCATCTTAACTTTTATACCAACGATGACATCGCGACGATTTTAAAACGTAGCGCGCAACTCCTAGATGTTGCCATGGATGAAGAACCGCTCTCTCTCCTCTCCGTGCGCTCGCGCCGTACCCCGCGCATCGCGAACCGCCTGTTGCGACGCGTACGCGACTACGCGCAGGTCAAAGGCGACGGGCGCGTGACCGCCGATCTCTGCCACCGTGCGCTGACCATGCTCGATGTGGATCAGGTAGGGCTTGACCAGACGGATCGTCGCATCTTGGAGACAATCATGGATAAATTTTCGGGCGGGCCGGTCGGGCTCTCCACGATCGCCGCGGCGACGCAAGAAGAGGTGGAAACCATTGAAGAGGTCCACGAGCCATTTTTGCTCTCCATCGGATTTTTAGAACGCACCCCGCGCGGCCGCGTGGTCACCGAGCCGGCCTACAAGCATCTCGGACGCGACGCGCCGGTCAGGCGTCTGGTATAATGGCCTTGGACTGGCTCAGACTCTATTCCCTGAGCGAGCGCAAGCGAGTTGAAGGGCCTTCGACACGCTCAGGCCATACGCTGTGTTTGACCTCCCCTCTGTTTCCATCCCCGTCTCCGTCTTCCTGTATGTGTACGGCGCATACATGGTTTTTTTTCTGCTCTACAGCCTGTTCAATGTGTACCACCTTGTTCGCTATGGCGTGTACGGGTTCGGACTCTATACCATTGTGACCATCTTCACCGGCGGAACCATCCTGCTCGCCGCTGGCTCCGTCTTCTTGCTCATGGGCTACGATTGGTCCGCGCCGCTCTCGCTAGAGACCATCCTTCCCCCCGCCTCCGGCGATGGATTATTTCCAACCTTATAAGGCAAGAGAGCACAAGAGTTCTCACCAATGAATCGTGAGAACCTATCCTCTGTGTCAAAACAAACCGTTGCCATTTTGTGCGGTGGAACATCGCCAGAGCACGAAATCTCTCTCCTCTCGGCCCGCAATATTCTGGCAGCTTTCCCAAAAAAATACCGACCCGTTGTCATCGGCATACACAAAGATGGGACCTTTATCCATTTGTCTAAACCACCCTTCTTTGAACATCCGGGCGACCCAAAACGCATTCGCCTCGCACGACCAGGGAATGGCGCGCGTGGATGGTTTTCTTCTTCACAACGATCAATTTGTCATCAACGAATTAAATACGATCCCGGGTTTCACGAATATCAGCATGTACCCCAAGATGTGGGAAGTAAGCAGGATGACCTCGACACAGTTGATTGATCGGCTGATCCAGCTTGCACTCCATGCGTGAACGCGCGGGCCCTGCTCTTCCGCTCTCAAGATTTTTCGGACACAATGAAATCTATGTTCCGCCTTGACCATCTCCCCAACGCGAGACCAAATGAAACAGTGGTGTTGTTCATACGCCGACATTGGATCTGTGTCTTTGCGATCGCGGTCGCCTTCTTGTTCCTGACAGCCGTCCCGCTCGCGCTTGCGTGGTTTTTTTGGCCCGTGGTGTCCGTTTGGTTCGCGCATCCAACCTTCGGGCCGCTCATGATTCTTGGAGCCAGCATCTACTTCCTTTCCATTTGGCTCTTTGCCTCCATTGAATTTACGGATTACTACCTGGATACCTGGATCGTGACCAACGAACGCATCATCAACATTGAACAGGAAGGGTTATTCCACCGCACCGCCTCCGAGCTTGACCTGGCGGCTGTGCAGGATACGACTGCCGAGATCCGCGGGATCGTGCAGACGGTGCTTTCGTATGGAAACGTGTTCGTCCAAACAGCAGGCGAGCAGAGGCGGTTCCATTTCAAAAAGATTCATCACCCCGAACGCATCAAAGAAATCATCACACGGCTCGTTGAGGAGGATAAACAGCGACTGTCTGGACACGGAAAAATAAAAACGGTCATCAAATAGAACCGTTGCGCGACCGGGGGAACACCTTAGGATGACGATTGAGGAAAACGCCATTCGTATACGTCCCATGCCCAACGGGCGAGGCGTTCGGCGTCTTGAAACGACCCGGAACGGGAAACGGCGCCAAACAGGACGATGAGCAATTCCCGCTCGTCGTTTTGATTTGGACGGACACTCACGGCGAGGTTCCAACCGGACTCGTCCAAATAGCCCGTCTTCCCCGCCGTCACCCAAAGATCGTCGTACTGTGGCTTCCAGAGCATCCAATTGGTATTGATCATTTTCTTTTGCGCGCCGGTGGAGGCGACCTGCACATACTTGGTCGCGGTCGTGGTTGTAGAACGGACCGTCTCGCGCGAAAAAGCATCACGGGCAAGACGCGCCATCTCCAGTGGAGTAGAGACATTGCCCGGCTCAATGCCCGAGGGTTCCACAAACTGCGTGCGAGACAAATTCAGGCGCCTGGCTTGTGCGTTCATGGCGGAGACAAACGCCTCTTTGGAAAGACCTGTCGTGCGGGCCAGCGCGTTCGCCGCGTTGTTTGCCGAGGCAACAAGCGTAGCAACAAACAGATCGCTCACGCTCAACGTATCGCCGTTGTTCACAGACAGCCGCGCGCCCCCGACATGATCGCTGTTGAGCACCTCCGCCATGGTGCCCATGGGAACGCCGTAATCTAAGACCACCGAAGCTGTCGCGAGCTTGGTGAGCGACGCGACGGGCCAGAGAAGATGCTCGCGTTTGACCGTGAGGAGTTCCCCGGTTGCGCGATCCAGCACGGTATAGGCCCGTGCGCCGATCTGCGACTCCACCTCGCGCGCGCCGCGGCGCACAGGAATCGCTGTGCCCGGTTCGGGCGCGTAGGACGCAAGCGCCTGATGTTCGCGCCAACCGTAGCGCTCGGCCCAGTCGGCGAGGTCCAGCATCAAGCCGGCCGATGAGCCGGCGACGGCGCGGTAGGTGACGGGATCAAAAGCGGCCTGCAGGTCAGGTCGCGCAAGATAAATAGAAAGCAGAGCGGAAGAGATCAGTTCCATCGCTTTTTGAGTTCAATACCGGTGAAAAAATAGTGCACGATCTCGTCCCACTTTTTGCCACTTTCATCGGCCAGACAGAGCGCCTCGCTCGCGCTCATTCCGACCCCGTGCCCCCAGAGCGTCCGACCCTTGCGCGCATCGCATGGGGCGGGAACGGATTTCACCCAGGCGACCGACCCACCCCACACCTCGCTCCAGTCGCGCGTGCGCCCATCCGAACGAGAGAAGTAGGGAGTGATCGCGGTCGCGTTGTTGTACGTGGTGAGAACCCCGCGGGTATCTTCCACCGCCTCTCGGATGCGGGGATGGCGCACCTCATGACCGTACCCCTTGTACACTTGGTCATCGGCCGAGGCGTTCATGTGAAAAAACTCCTTCGCGTGTTTGCTCGCGCGCTCAACGTGATAGTGCGCATACGTACGCGCGACCGTCACGAGCGATTTTTTAAACTCTTGATGGGAGATATTGGATGTCTCGGCCAGGCCATAGAGATATTCCTCCATCGGCAGCTCGTTGATGATCCAGGCACGGTTCTTGGCACTGTTGTACCGGAACTCCAGAACATCGCGAAACTGATTGTCGGCAAAGCCAGCGTTTCGGGTTCGGCGCCGATCAAAATTTTCAATCGTGCACACGGCATCATTGCTTGTCGGGATAAATCGCAAATACTTGTGCGTCTGTTCAATCCCCTGTCCACGATTGAAATAGTAGCGTTGATTTTTGTAAAACGCCCGAACCATTTGGTTTGCCTGCATTTGCCCCAGCAACCCGCCCTCACCGTCCATGAGATTCCACGCCGTGTTGCAAGAAATTTCTACTTGGTTGTCCGTTTCCTCGTCCACGATCAAAACCCCAATGCGGACGATCGGTTCTGCAAGGAGAATGTCCGCCGTCACACTGGAAGATGGTACAACCATCGGGCTCTCCAGCGCTTCCTGCGCGCCGGTGGTCACCTCCACCGGAATGTCAATGGAAAAATTCGGAACAATGGTATCGTTGACGGCGAGCTTGTAACTGACGACGTGCTTTCCTTTGGAAGGCGGAGCGGTAAATGTAAATTCAAGAAGATCCAAACCGCCTGGCTTCACTTCCCCCGCGCTCACGACCGCAACTTTGTTGGCAGACACCCACGAAGGATGCTTCGTGTTCACGCTGGCGATCCCCAGGTCGTCCGAGCGGATCTCGCGCGTTTTCCAGACAACAGTGCCGGTATTTTTGACGCCGACACGATAGCGGATCTCTTGACCCGCCTCGGCGGTGATTTCCTTGGCGGAACGAAGCAGGATCGTCGCGGAAAGGCCGGAGGAAGAAACAGGAGAGGGTGTGCCGTCGGTGGAAGGAGCGGGGGTCACGGAAGCGGCTGGAATCACGGAAGACGGTGGAGTCACGAAAGACGTTGGAGTCACGGAAGAAGGCGAAGAGACTTTGATCACAAGCGTAAACTCACTGCCCGGAATCCACGCGGTATCCTCGGCGGCCAAACGGAATGTCTCACGGTACTCGCCCGGCGTGAGCGGGGCCTTGAGCGAGAGTTCTATTGTGCCCTTTATGTTGGGCGGTACGCGCGCTTCTTTTAAAACGGCCGCCTGGGTGAAATCTTTCCAATTGTCCGCTCGGAAATGGCTGGCGCGGTACTTGGGAGCATAGGTATACGCCGAGACATACTTTTTGCCGGAGTTTCCCCATGCGGCGGTGCCGATGTTTTGAAACTGGAGCGTGACGGTTTGCGTCTCGCCAGCGGCAATTTCAAACCCTTGGCGCGGAGCACTCACGATCAGCGCTTCAAAACCACGCGTCGGAGCCGCTTGTGCGACATCGGCCAAAGACAGAGTAATAAAAATCGTGGCCGCGACCACGAAAACGGCTCGCGTGAGAACAGCATGGAATTCTTGCGCGAGAGTAAAGCTCATCTCTAAAAAGGATACCAAAAAAACGCCCTTCGGTCAACGCGCGTTTTTCGTGATAAACTTGGGGTGAGCTATGTCCAGAGCCGTTGTAGCCAAAAACTTCACTATCCAAATCGTGAGCCGTGCCGCCGCCGTGCTTGTGGGCCTTGTTTCTGTTGCGATCCTGACGCGCGCGCTTGGGGCAACCGGCTTTGGCGAGTATACGATCGCGCTTACCTT
Source organism: Candidatus Parcubacteria bacterium (assembly GCA_016882235.1). Classification (GTDB taxonomy): domain Bacteria; phylum Patescibacteriota; class Patescibacteriia; order UBA9934; family GWF2-40-263; genus VGKU01. The sequence continues at coordinate 3,302 of VGKU01000027.1, read as the reverse complement.
CCTCCAACTCTTTGGCGTGATCGTGGACTTTGGCCTCACGCTCACGCTTGTCGTCATGATCAGCGAGGAAGGCGCAAACCATGAAAAAATTATTGGCAACATCTTGGGATTGCGCATGGTCTCTGGCGCGCTCATTTTCTCGCTTGCGCCGCTCACCGTCCTTACACTCCCCTGGTCCGATAGTGTCAAATACGCCGTCATCGTGGGTTCACTCGCGTATATGCTCATGGGCGGGGCGTCACTTCTGGTCGGCATCTTCCAGCGCTACCAGGCGATGTGGAGGGCAGGCCTCGCGGAGGTCATAAACCGCCTTGGACTGCTCGCGTGTATTGCCTTGTTTGCCTTTTTGGACCTTGGGGTCGTCTGGATGATGGCCGCAAGCGTGGTTGCAAACGCGCTCTGGCTCATCGCGAGCATCCACCTGGCCCGTCCGTTCGTGCGCGTACGCCTCAACGTTGACACCCGAATGTGGCGCGAGGTCTGGTCGCGCTCCTGGCCAATCGCGGTCTCCATTTTCTTTAATCTCCTCTACCTCAAAGGCGATATCATCTTCCTCTCCTTTTATCGCGACCAAGCCGAGGTCGGTCTCTACGGCGTTTCCTACCGCGTCATTGACGTTTTAACCGCCTTTCCAGTCATGTTCATGGGGATCCTCTTGCCACTGGTCGTCCACACCTGGTCAAACGGGCATCGCGAGGAGTTTGCCCTGCACGTACGGCGCACCTTTGATCTATTCATGCTCGCAGGCATTCCGGTTGTGATTGGCACCCAAGCGGTTGCAGACGGCCTCATCCGCCTGCTCGCCGGCCCCGGATACGAGGCGGCGGGCGATATTCTGCGCCTCCTGTCCGTTGCTGTGTTTGGCGTGTTCCTGGGAGCGCTGTTCGGGCATCTGATTGTCGCGCTCAACAAACAAAAACCGATGGTGTGGGGATACGCTGGCGTCGCTGTGCTCACGCTCATCGGCTATTTCTTATTCATCCCGCCCTATGGGATGTGGGGCGCGGCCTGGATGACCCTCTTCTCAGAGCTTCTCATCGCACTCATCACCTTCACGGTTGTCTATCGCGTCGCGCGCGTGCGCCCACAATGGTCCGTCGCCCTCAAAGCGCTCTTCGCGTCGCTTGTGATGTATGCGCTCCTGCGCTTTTTCCCGTCCGGTAGCGTGCTCGTGGACATCGTGATGGGAACGATCGTATATGTGCTTGCCATGCTCGCGCTTGGGGGCATCAAACGGGAAGAAATTCGCGCGCTTTTCGCCGCGCGGCGCGCCGTATGACCATCGTGTTTGCCGTCCTGACCGTCCTGTTCGCGCTCATCGCCTGGATGCGCCTGCCCGCCGCCGTCCTGCTGATGGTCGCGCTCTTGCCGTCCTATCTTCTTCGCGCGAGTGTGTTTGGCGTCCCGACGACTCTGCTTGAGATGATGCTTCTTCTTGTGGGAGCCGTGTGGCTCATCCAAAACCGAAAACGGCTGCGGGAACTCTTTTCGCTTCAGCGGCGTTGGGCGGTTGCGATTGCGCTTCTCGTCCTTGCCGCAACTATTTCCGCCATCGTCGCGGATAATACCTTCGCGGCACTGGGCATCTGGAAGGCCTACTTCATGGAACCGATCCTGTTTTTTTATCTGCTTGTTGATCTCCTGCGCCGCTCACAGATTTCGTACGATCGTCTGAGGATGGTGCTGCTCGCGGGCGGCGCGGTTGTGGCGGTTGTGGCGGTTGCCCAATGGTTGACGGGTCAGGGCATCCCGATCCCGTGGGACCTGGAGCGGCGCGTGACCGGCGTGTTTGATTACCCAAACGCGCTAGGGTTGTACCTGGGCCCGCTTGCGGTTCTGGCGATCTCTTCCCTGTTCCTGTTATCAAAACCGAGTCCGGCCCCAGGGCAGGAAGAGCGAGAGGATCTCACATGGCGTGATCCTTCCACACGCTGGCGCTCGCTCGGGCTGATAGGTTCTTTCCTGCTTTTCACGGGCGCCCTTATCCTTGCCGAGTCCGAAGCGGCCCTTGCCGCGCTTGTCGTCACGCTCGTTGTCCTTGGCCTCATCCGTCGCTCTATGCGCGCATGGACGATCGCGCTTGTTGTCCTGCTTGCAATGGGAGGATTCTCCATTCCGTTTACCCGCACCTATCTCATCCAAAAAATCACCTTGCAAGACGTGTCCGGCCAAGTCCGACTCTCGCAGTGGAGTGAAACATGGGAACTCCTCAAAGATCGACCCGTTTTCGGCGCTGGCCTTTCGGGATATCCCACCGCGCTCGTCCCTTACCATCGCGACACCCACATTGAGATTTACCAGTACCCCCATACCATCCTCTTCAACATCTGGACGGAATTGGGTCTGCTCGGCCTGGTCGCCTTTTTCCTTCTTCTCAAAGAGAGTGTCTCGGCAATCATTCGATCGCCTCGCACGGGTGTCTGGATGTGGCTCCCGTTGTTCCACATGTCCCTCCACGGCCTTTTTGATGTCCCCTATTTCAAAAACGACCTTGCTCTCCTGACCTGGATTTTTCTCGCCCTCTTCTATGCCTCCCTCCCCCGCGGCCGCCACACAACCGACGAATAAACCATCCGCCCGATTCGGCTTCATCATTTTCGCGATGGTCATCGCCATCGCGATCCTGCTTCGCATGGTCCAATGGGTGTTTCCCGCGACCCAGCCGCCGCTGCTTTCCCAAGCGGACGGCCTTGTGCGCCTGACAGACAGCGCATTGATCGCCGACCATGCGGACACGCCCATCAGCCTCCCAGAAAAAACATTCGGCGCGACCCTGAAGGTCATCGGGGTATACACCAAACCAACGCCAGCATTCCCGCAAGGAACGGTTTCGCTCGTGTATGTGCGCAGCGCCGAACGCTTTGTGGAGATGCAGATGCGTCCCAAGGAGACACTGGAAGCATTCAGCGCCGGCTATCCAAACGCGGCAGTAGACCAGGTGGTCCTGCGCGAGGGAACCACCGCGACTCTCCTCACCCTGCGCGAGACGAGTACGTGTAAAAGACCACGTGCGCCCTACATTGGGGTATGCCAATTCACGCGCGCGCTCGCGTTTGAGCGCGACGGCCATCTCATCGTCCTATTCGCGGACGGTCAGCGCATAACGGATGGGGAACTCATTGAAATGGCCCGTTCGTCCGTTGACGGGGAGGGTCAAAAATGATACGCTCGGCCCCGCACGGAGAGGTCGCATAGCTGGTCTAGTGCGCCACACTCGAAATGTGGTATGCCGCAAGGCATCGAGGGTTCGAATCCCTCCCTCTCCGCCAAAAAACTGTATCCGACTTGCTGGATACAGTTTT
>VGKU01000026.1 GCA_016882235.1 Candidatus Parcubacteria bacterium | reverse complement strand
TGGGCCACGGGTGAGCTGGCGTGTCTCCGGCGCCAACGGCGGCCTACGAACTGCCTTCATCCATGGAATGTTACACGTTTTTCTGTTTATCCACAAGGGTCAAGGGGACGATATTTGCCAAACATCATATACTTTAAGATGAATAATTAGCCCTCTAAAAATTGCCTAACTTTTTAAAGGTCCTATGATATACGCTTTTTCAAAGCCCGGATGGACGGCTCGCTTTTTGCTTTGGGCCATGGCCATCCTGCTGGCGTTCGCTCCGCTTTTGGTTCCGTTGAAGACCTTCGCAGCGGCTTTTCTTGCGTTTGAAGTTAATCCTACCGAGGCGACTGTCTTGCCAAATCAAGCCGTACGCTTAGCGAATTTTCTGCTGACCGAGTCAGACGCTGGTGCAACGCTCAATTCGTTGAAACTTGGCATTTATCCCGGGGCGCCAGGCGTTACTGCGGCAGATGTCCCCCAGTGTTTTCTTATCCAAGATACGAATAACCCAAGTGCAGATGTTTTTGACAGCTCGGCGGGTGATTTGTATTGGCGATGGAACTGCGGGGCTCCCTCCAATAGCGCCGCGGGAGCCGTGACCTATAATCTTGCATCCGATCTGGACATTGATGGTGACGGTGCGGATACGACTTCTTTGCCCGGCGTTGCGTCCTTGCCGACCTCCCTGGCGGGAAGAGGGAATTATGAATTTACCTTTGGCGTGATTATCGGCGCTTCTCCAACAAGTGGGAGGAAGTTTCGTCTGATCCGTTGGCCGGATGCGGATGGGCGAATCACGCTCTCCACCACGAATGAAGAATCGGATAGTTCGCAGGCAAGCGCGTACATGACCATCTTAACCGATGCGACTCCTCCGACGATCGTAGATGGAGGGCCGGGCGATGGACAGGATTTTGTTCCGGACCAAGCGTATATCAACGCGGTCGGGAGCGAAGCTCTCGCTTCTACCAGCGTGAACGCGACCAATGTGACGCTCTATTCGTGCATGGGTGCCACCAATGCCTCTTCCTGCGCAAGCCCCGTCACGACGACCAATCTCTGCGCGTCCGTTTCGTTGTTCAATAACACAGAAATCGTCTGTAATCATGCGGCTCTCTCGGCCAGCACCACCTACCGGTTTCAGGTCGGCACGGGTGTCATGGATGTGGCGACGAATCCTCTTGGGGCGGCCGTCACGCGTATTTTTAGAACCGGCAGTGTCGTTGCGGGCATGAATACGACCGTTCCGCGCGTCATGGCCTCCAACCCCTCCGCGGGGTCTGTGCACCCGGCCAACGCCAACATCACGTTTGCGTTCCCGTTTGGACCAGAAGGGAACATGAATGTGAACACAGGCGCGGGGAGCACGCCGGCGGTCGGCGATCTGAATTACTGTACGAACGGCCAATGCGCGTTGAGTTTGAAGCAGATTATTTCGTTGGTGCCGTCCACCGAAGTATGTACGAACATGTCAACCGCGTGTGCGGCTTCCTGGGACGGCGCGACCCGCCATTTGACCATCAATCCGAGCTCGGATCTCACGGCCGGTGCCGAATATGAGATGTGTCTGCGCGGGGGCATGAACGCCCTTGCCGTCAAGAACAGCACGGCACAGTCGCTTCCCAATGATTACTGTTTTAGATTTATGGCTTCCGCCTCGGATGCAACCGCGCCGGCGCTTGCCGCAAGCTCTCCGATCAATCCGGCAGACCTCGCCACCAATGTCTCTCCATTTGGGTTAATCAAAGTGAAGTTTTCCGAGAAGCTGGACCCAAGCACGCTTGCGCTCTCCACCGTTCGCCTCTGTATCGATTCCACCGCCGGCACGGCCGGCTGTGAAGCGGGCGACCCCCGTCTGACCAATGGAGCAAACTTCAATTTCAGCTACGATCCGATGGAGAAAAGCGTCCGGCTTGATCCCATCATCAACACCGCCCTTTCCCTCAACACGAAATACTGTCTGGAAGTCGTTGGGGGCGCCAGCGGCGTCAAAGATTTGGCTGGCAATTCCTTTGCGGCCACTTCGTCGGCCAATTGTTTTACCACCGCCAATACGGCAGCGGACACCGTGGCCGGTTCGCCAAAGGTTTTGTTTGCCGACGGTGACAACTTTAAGGTGGTTGTGGCGTTCAGCGAAGGGATGCGAGCCGCCGACCTCATCAACGCCGGCGTTGTCAACACAGCCAATGTCGCGTTGGAATGTCCAACCGGTGTCACCGTACCGCTGACGGGCAAAACCGCCTTCTACAATGCGGAGACATTTGAGTTGGACATCAACGGCCTTGGCCTTCCCACAGACCAGACCTGCCGTATCACGGTGATCAACGCCGCGGATCTGTTCGGCAACACCATGAACACCTCTTCGGGCAACAACATCGGCAATTTTGTCGTGCAAAATATCGCGAATACCGGCGGGTTCCTCGGTGCCGGAACGGTAGCAAGTGGTGATTTCTTTGGCGGCTCGGCCGGTCAGACAGCCGGTGACTTCTGGGAGCGTCCGCAGTTCTGCGAGCCCCTCAACAAGTCCACCGGCAAGGAAACGCGCGTGGATTGTCTGTTCCCGGCGCCAGGCCCGATGCCGGTCGGTTCCACCATCCTTGTGACCTTGCCGACCGGATTTACCATGAGCGGCACGGGCGGCGTCACGCGGCTTGTGCCGTCTGCGCAATCCTTCTTCAATAGCGATCTCAATGGCCCAGAATCCGGGACGGTTACTGTCACCGCGAGCGTCAGCGGCAATACCGTTACCCTCACGACAGCCGGCGCGGCCGTGGCGGTAGATCAGATGTTGCACTTTGAGCTGGATCGCGTCACGAATCCATCAGAAGGTGCGGAGGGTTTGCGCATTCCCATTATCGTCAAAAATGCCATGGGCGTGAAAATCGGCCAGACGATTAATCCGGCGCCGTTTCACATCAACACCGGTGGCAGTTTGAGCATTTCCGGCGCGGTCTGCAAAGGCACGACCGCCGGCGGTACGTGCGGTGACGCAGATACAGCGATCGCGGGCGTGAAGGTCTTCTGCGACCAGACAGGCGGGTTTAAAGTGGGCACAACCGCCTCGGCGTTTATGGGCCATCAGGAGGCAACGACGGATGCGAACGGCGACTTTTCCATCACGGGACTCACTGCCGGACAGTACAACTGCGTGATTCCGCCGGATCCGACGAACCTCGCGGACACAGGGGGTACGCCGCCGTTCCAGCAAGTCACGCTCGCCACTTCCAACAAAACGGATCTTGACTTCAAGTTTAAGAATCTCGCGACCACAGGGGTCACGCTTACCGTCAATGCCACCGGAGGCCCGGCAAACGAGACCGTGAGTATCTTCTGCTCGGCTGGGTTTTCCGACTTCCAATTCTCGGCGCCTACGATGAAGTCGTTGACCCTCAATGCCAGCGGAGTCGGTGCAACGACCCTCAAACTTGAGCAGGACAAGACCTACGAGTGCGGCATTGGCCCCTACATCGCCTTTGAGCAATTTTCAACCGGCGGGCCGCCTCCGATTCCGACCTTTACGTTCATGCCGCCCAGACCGCAGAAGGTGACGATGTCGTCTGCCGCAACCCTCACCTTTGCGCTGACTTCCACCAACCGGACGATCACCGGATCGGTCGTGGACGGCTCCAGCAACGGGATTGCGAATGTCTATGTGCATGCGGAACCGGCCGGGTGTTTTGACGAGACCTCCGGTGCTCTCAAAGACTGTTTCGGCGCCTTCGCGCAAACCAGGTCGGACGGGACCTTTACGCTTAGTGTCTCCGACGGCAGTTATCTCGTAGGGGCGGACGGGCCTGGCCTTCCGCCTTCCACAGAAGAAGTGGTGAATGTCCAAGGCGCGAATGTGACAAGCGTGACGTTGAAGATGGTGAAATCTTCCACCACCATTTCTGGCGCCGTGCAGGATGAGTCCGGCAACGGCATCAAGTACGCGCATGTGAGCGGGGAAAAACGCATTCTCAACTCCGGTTCAGATGCGTGCGATTTTAGCAATTCTCGACCGGCTGGCGGCTATGCCGATACCCCAACGGATGAGAACGGTAACTATACGCTGTACGCGGGCGCCGGCACCTGGTGCGTGCGCGCCTTCGCGCCTTCGTATGGGGAAGTGGACAACATCACCGTCATCATTACCACCAGTTCGCAGACCGGCCAGAACCTCGCGGCCGCAGCGGCGAATTATGGAACGATTTCCGGATCGGTCACCAAGTCCGGTTCGGCTGTCTCGGGCGCATTCGTCAATTTCTTCGGTACCAGCGGCGGAAATCACACGCAGACCTCTTCGGACGGCACCTATTCTCTTAAAGTGAAGCTCGCCTCAAGCGGCGATACGACATTGACCGGCGAGGCGTTTGCGCCCGGCGTCGGTCCCATCGGGGGGCGCGCCACCGTGACGATTGCTTCGGGTTCCACCACGGCCACCCAGAATTTCACGCAGGCGGGCGAGTCGGCCACCATCACGGTGACCGCGACCGGACTGACCGAGGGGTTTGTGGATGCTCGTGATGCAAACGGGATCGGTTCGGGCGCTCCCATTCAGTCCGGCACAGCAACGATTAAAGTCCCGGCCGGCACCTTCACCATACGCGGCGGTTCAAAGAACACCGGTCCGCTCACCTTCTCGCCAAGTTCCGTGACCCTGACAGCGGGTGGGACGGCTTCGGTCACGGCCACAGTGCCGACTCTGCGTAGCGTGAGCGGGCGCGTGACCGATGGCACGAGCAACGTGTCTGGCGTACAAGTGGTGTTTAGCGAAACCACGACCAAGCAGGTCTTTGCCTTTACGACAGGCGCGCAAACGGGAACGAATAACAACCTTTTGGTGACCAATGTCCCTGAAGGGAGTTACACACTGAATGCGTCAAAGCAAGGGTATGCGCCCAATTCAACGACGCTTACCGTTTCGGGCGGCAACGCGACATTGTCCACTCCGCTTGCGCTCACGGCGGCAAGTGGGGCCACTGGCACCACGGTGAGTTTCCCCGTGCAAGCCGAAGGCACGGCGTATGCGGGAGACGCCAAAGGGATCTGTACTTCGTCCGATGGGAAGATGATTGTCGGGAAATTGGATGCAACGACCGGCACGGCCGACCTCGCACTCACCAATGGCACATGGAATTGTTTTGCGGTCGGCGATAACGGGAAGAAGTCCGCGACCTCATCCGTCACCGTGAGCGGCGGGGCGCTTGTGGGCACCGCGCCGACGCTGATCCTCTCGCAGAGTATTGCCGGCTTTACCGCCAAGAGCGATACGGCGACCTTCTCTCTTTCTGCGGGTGGCACCTTAGCGTTCACGGGTCTTGATGCATCCAATCCGCCAAAGATTCAACTTCCGTCAGGTTCCGGTTCAGCCACGGATTCCTCCACCGCAAAATTTGAGGCCGAGCTCGATCCGGCCGCCGCGCTCGTGGATCCGGGAACAAACGCGAATGTTGTTGGGAATAAGGCGTATAATTTTACGCTCAAGGATGCGAATGGAAACCAATCTTCCGACCTCAATTCCGACGCAACTATCACGCTTCCGTATACGGATCTGGATGTGGCCAGCGCGGGCGTAGACGAGAGCAAACTGTGCATCGGCTACCTCGATTCCGCCACAAATACATGGACCTGTGAATCCACGACCGTGGACACGGTCAACAACTTGCTGACCGCTTCTGTCAATCACTTTTCCACCTACGGCGTTATCGGTGGGACGGCCTCCACATCAACCGGCAGTGGCGGGACCTCGTCAGGTGGTGGCGGTGGTGGTGGCGGCGGTGGTGGTGGAGGTGGTTCAGCCGCGCCGACCGTCAAAACTGTCCCGAGCACGCCGACGACGCCAGCCCCTTCAGCGGGTTCAGGGGATCGTGCGGGTTCCGGAGACAGCGCTCCCGCTCCAGCAGCTCCATCCACGCCGTCTTCCGCCGCACCGGCCAAGGGCGTGGCGAATGTGCTTATCAAAGATCCAACGGAAGTTTCTTCCGTGCTGACTGGACTTGGGCTCACTCGCAATACGACGGATGAAGCGAAGTATCGCCCGCTGTTGAAGTCAGACGCGCGTGCCTTCAACGTCACGATGAATGCCGACCAAGAGAATGCCATGACAAATTTCGTCACCTACGGCGTCTCACAGGCGACGGTCAAACTCGGTTCTGGCGAGCGTCGTGCCGTTTTGCGCGACTATCTGGATACGGTCGGACGCGCGGATGTGAAATTCGCGGATGTGGAACGGATGACCAACGGCGAGAAGCCGGTTTTCCGCAACCTGAAGAAGGAACAGGGACAGGTGCGCGAAGCGGTGAAGCTGTTTGAGAAGATCAAGGGCCACCGCCCGAACTTCAAAGACGCCAAAGAGGACCTGCTCTGGAATACGCTGATGTACCGCATCCGGTTCCCGCGCGATATGGAAAAAGAGAAGCAAGCGATCGGGCAATTCCGCGCGAAGTTCAAGCGCTCCCCGTCCACACCGATGGACTGGGCGGCCGTGCGCGGGATTGGATATGTCGTGAATGAATAGCGGTGAAGGCAGAAGTTGGGTCGCTCGGGAGGACCCTTGGGAGCCATGGTTTCGCCCCCGCCTGTCCAGGCCTTCGGTCAGGATGGGCGGGGGACCGTTATAAAAGAATTTTCTCTATGTCCCCTCTTTTTCGCATTCCCCTCGGCCTGCTGGTGATGGTCGCTGGGTTTTACATGGTCCAAAAAACCGAGGTCTTGATGTCCTGGTTCGGCGAGGTGCCGTTTGCCGAGGCGAAGTTCGGCCCGGGCGGCTCGCGGTTTTTCTACAAGCTCCTAGGCGTGCTCGTTTCCTTCCTCGGTATTTTTATTGCGACCAATGTGATTTCCAACATCCTTGAATCGCTCGCCGCTGTGCTGACGAGAACCTAGCGTCAACCCTTCATGCCTCTTATTCCTTCCGGTCGCGCCTTGCTTGATCCCGAAGCCATCTTGCGCGATGCCGGCCTGCAACTGGATATGCGCTATGCCGATTTGGGCGCCGGAACGCTCGGGCATTTCGTGTTGCCGGCCACCCAAATCGTCGGGCCGATCGGAAAAGTGTACGCCGTGGATATTTTGAAAAGCGCGCTTCAGTCCATTGAGAGCCGCGCCCAGCTGGAGGGGGTGACCAATTTGGAAACGCTCTGGGGAGATGTAGACCGCAAGGGCGGTGTGAAAATCAAAGACGGCTTGCTTGATCTGGCGTCGTTCGTGAATATCGGCCACTTGCTCGTCAAAAGCGACACGCCGATTCAAGAGGCTCTGCGGATCGTCCGAAAAGGCGGCCGGGTGCTTGTGGTGGACTGGGATCCGCAGGCCGGATCACTGCTCGTTTCCCAAGAGCACCGCGTGTCTTTACAGGATGTCAGAACGCGTCTGGAGGCCAACGGCTTCTTGTTCGTTCGCGCGTTTACGGCCGGCCCACAACATTGGGGGCTCTTGTTCAAACGGCCCTGACCGTCTATACTCCCTGTCGTCTTATCAACCTTGTATGTTTTCCACTTTTTTTGACGCGTCCGCTTGGTTCACGTTCGCTCCTGCGCAAGTGGGTGGCACATCTGGCCGTATCATCTTCGGCGTTTTCCTGCTCCTGTTCGTTCTGGGACTGGTTGCGCGCATGGTGGCCTTACACAAGACGCAAGACCATCATTTGCGCGAGCTGGGTCTGCGCGTGGGGTCGCTGTGTATCACCATGGGTGTGCTCGGCGTCCTCCTGTCTTTTTTCAGTTACGAACGCATCCGCCTGTTTGGTGCGCGTTTTTGGTACCTACTCTGGCTGATCGGGCTCATTGTTTGGGCGGCCTTTCTTGCGCGTTATGCGTACAAGACAGTCCCGATGCTCAAGGCGCGCGAGGTTGAACAGGAAGAGCGACGTAAGTATCTCCCTTCCCGCCGCAGGAAATAAACGGTATGCCCGACTCTCGCCGCTTGTTTGGCACTGCGGTTGAGCAACAGGTCGCCCAGCATCTTGCGGGGCAGGGCTACCGCATCCTTGCACAGCAATACCGAACGCCGTTTGGAGAGGTGGATCTCGTCTGCCAGGACGGTGACGAACTCGTTTTTGTAGAAGTGAAGGCGCGCGCCTCGCGCGCGTATGGCTATCCCGAAGAAAGCGTCCATTCGGTCAAGCTCAAAAAAATTATTCGCGCGGCGCAGGCGTACCTCCAACGGTTTCCCGAGGCGCAAAGCTGGCGCGTAGATGTCGTCGCCGTGGATCACGCGGGCATCACGCACCTCAAAGGTGTTGACACTCCCGATGGGGTTTGGTAGTGTTGAGTCGTTGATGGACCTGTCGTGACGGCAGGTTCGTTTGTTAAAGAGCTTCATCGTTTTCTACTCCTTATGCCCTCTCCCATTGAACAAGCCATCCGACAGATCGTTGAAGAAAAAGGTCTCCAGTACGAGGCCGTGATTGACGCGATTGAGTCCGCACTTGCCGCCGCTTACCGCAAAGATTTTGGCGACAAGAATCAGAATATTGAAACGAAGTTCAATCCAGAAGACGGGTCCATGCAGGTGTGGGATGTAAAGACGGTCGTGGAGGATATGGATTTGGAAGAGCTGGAGCGCGCGGAGGCGGAGCGCCAGGCACGCGCAGAGGAGCTCTCCTTACAGATCGCGGCGGCGCGAGAGAGCGGGGCCGCACTGCCGGCCGTTTCTATTGAGGAAGATTTGGGTCCGCATTTTAATCCCAAAACAGACATCATGCTTGCGGAAGCCCGCGTGCTCAAAGCTGGCGCGCAGGTCGGCGATATCATCAGGAGCGAGCTCGCGCAACCCGAGGAGTTCGGCCGCATGGCTGCCATGACCGCCAAGCAAGTCATCACCCAAAAATTACGTGAAGCGGAGCGTGAGGTGGTTTACAACGAGTTCAAGGAACACGAAGGAGAACTGTTAAACGGCACGGTCCAGCGCCGCGAAGGGCGCGTGGTGCTTGTGGATCTCGGGCGTACGACGGGCATTATGCGTCCCGAAGACCAGATTCAGTTTG
>VGKU01000025.1 GCA_016882235.1 Candidatus Parcubacteria bacterium | reverse complement strand
CTTTCCTGATCCACCTTTTCCAACAAACGCAATTTTCATACTCATCTTAACGCAATTTATTTGCGTTTAAATTTAACCGAACTTCCTATTCTTGTCAACGATAAAACACCAGAGAACTGGTGTTTTATCGTGGTGACCCCACAGGGAGTCGAACCCTGCTTTTCAGGATGAAAACCTGACGTCCTAACCGATAGACGATGGGGCCTGATCGATACCTTGCCAGACACACATGTATCCAGCTGTCTCTGGAGCAATCTGCTTGTCCTTCGCGTGAAACACTCCCCTTCTGCCAACGGGTATCTGTGCGATTCGTTCACGTTGCAGGACGGCGCATCTCATCAACAAAGACCGCATCTCCTGTGTTCTTTCTTGGTGTGGTGTCTATAGGGCGACATTAGTGTACGGATTTCTCACGCACCGGTCAAGGCACTGTTGGCCCCATGAGAAGTCAGTGACCATTTTTCTCACTGAGTCGGCGATGCGGTGAAAATCGCCTGAGGGCTAAAACGTCTCGTGATCCGATTTCCATTCCGAGAGTCCAGCAGGTTGACAAAACCGACTCTGTCTGGAAACATGGAGGGTTCACGCGGAGGGAGCATGAACAGACAACCGCGCTTTTCCTTCGGATGGCGGCGACAGGAAGGTCAAGATCTCATCACCTTTACCGACCCTGCACCGGCACCAAAGATCCTGCAAGACCGGATCATACGACTTACACCGCTTGTGCGCCCTGCGATAGACGGGTGCGTCGAGCGGTCCATCCTCTGCCCGATTGACCCCCAGGAGGTTGAACGCGCCGTCCTGCCCGACTGGGCCACACCGCTGCCATCCGGCACACGAGGCGAACTCTACGAACTCATGCGGCTAGGGAGTGTGACCTTCAGGCTCGCAACGACCTACCTTCACGCCATGACCGTACCGATCATGGAAGCGGCGTTGGACTACGCGCGCCAGTGCCGGCTCACCCTCTCACACATCGAAACGCATGAGATCCACATGCGGATGGACACCTACCGGCTGTCCAAGCTGGAAATGGACGGTCAGGTACCTATGTGCGCTCTCCCGATCTTCGCCCATACCGACCAATGCAAGAGGGACGGATGGATGATCATCGTGGCCGGATACCCCGACGAACTTCCGTTTGCGTCGTGGGTACTCAGACACGTACAATCCCTTGTCGCCGAGAGCGTCGCGATGGCGACGGTGTCCTTGCACCATCCGCCCGGGACGCAACCGGCCAACTGAAGGGAACCCGTCACGAACTCAAGGACCATCCGGTCCTTTTTCTTTTGACAGGGGCTTGGCGTCCATGCCGAAGCAACGTTCGCGGCCGTCAAGCCATTCTGCTAGAATGGGAACATATGGATTTGCAAAAATCATTTTTCCTGATCATGGTGGCCGTCGTCGGGTATCTCTTTTGGACGGTGCTTGAACCGTTCGCGCTTGTGCTCATGACCGCCGGTGTATTCGCGATTATCCTCTCGCCCCTTGACGCCTGGCTGAATCGCCACCTCAAACACGCGCGTATCTCGGCCGCGATCGTTTCGGTTGGGATGGTGGTGCTCGTGTTTGTGCCGTTGCTTCTCCTTTCCGTCGTGATGGTCGGTCAGGCCTCCGACCTCGTCCAAGAATCGCTTCGCGACACCGGATGGATTGCCGATGTGCGAACGATGCTCCATCCGATCCTCGTGATCCTCCCGCCCGATGTGCAGGCATCCATCCTCGCGTATGATTTTTCCCAACTGGGTCTCACGATTGCCACCTGGGCGTTCCAAAATATCGGAAGCGTGTTCTCAAGCGCGACCGCGTTGATCCTCAACACCTTCCTCTTTTTCATCGCGCTCTACTACCTCATCGTCGACCGCGAAAAAATCTACAAAGAACTCCTCGCACTCTCCCCGCTGAAAGACACTGTGGACAGCAAAATTTTAAAACGCATCGTCGGGACGGTGCGCTCGGTGGTGTTTGGGGTGATGATTTTGGCGTTCGTACAGGGCGTGTGTGCGGCGATCGGGATGACCATCTTCGGCGTGCCCGGCTCGCTCATCTGGGGCGCTGTGACGGCGCTCGCAGCGCTTGTGCCCCTGGTCGGTTCCGCGCTCGTGCTTGTCCCGGCCATCTTGTACCTATTCTCTACCGGCTCGGTGAGCGCGGCCATTGGACTCCTGATCTGGGCAATCCTGGTTGTCGGACTAGTGGATAATGTTCTCGGCCCTTATCTCATCCGCGGCACCACGCACATGCACGCCTTTCTCGTGCTCATCAGCGTTCTGGGTGGCCTCCAGGCGTTCGGCTACATCGGCATTATCGCCGGCCCGACGATTCTCGCCTCACTGCTCGCGCTGGTTGAGTTGTACCAGACGGGCATCTTGACCAAAGGAACATACACCGCCAAACCAGACTAATTTTTTTCACTCAATACTCTCTGTGTGGTCTCCACGACCGTTTGGGTCATGGCATCGATCTCCACATTGACGCGGTCGCCTCTCCCCTTCTCGCCGAATCTCGTCAGCCGCAGGGTCTCCGGGATAAACCAAACCTGAAACGTGCCCGCCTGTGTGTCCGCGTCCACGACCGTCAGACTGGCGCCATCCAATCCGATGAACCCTTTGGAAAAAATATAACGCATCCACTCGGGAGCGACCTGAAACTTCATTGCCTTATTGTTCTGTGATTCTTCCACGGCGACAATCTGCGCCATGGTTGAGACATGGCCGCTCATGACATGCCCGCCGATTTCGTCGCCCATGCGGGCAGAGCGTTCCACGTTCACGGTGTTGCCCTGTGTGAGCTCTCCGATCGTCGTTTTGCGAAGCGTCTCTTCCATCGCGTCAAAACCGACAGTCGTGCCGTCGATGCGCGCGGCTGTCAGGCAGACGCCGTCCACGGAAATACTCGCACCACACGTGAGCCCCTCGGCAAGCTCGGCAGATAAGGCGATGTCAAACTGCCGCAAACCAGGCTTGTCTTCAAGCCGTACGATGGGAAACTTTCCGCGAATAATTCCGGTGAACATATAGAGACGTTATAGGAGTCAAAAAACGAGTCGTCAAGAGAGAGCCCGCCGTTGCGGGACGACCGAAGAAAAAAGAAACCCCAAACGTGGGATCACGGAGCGCGCACATCGCGCTTAGAAGAACGTTGTACATCGCTTGCGCGAGCTCGCCCCGCGACCGCGCGGTTCGGTACGGTACGGGTCCCAGGTGAACTGCAAACACCCATCCTTCCCGCTACCGCCGCGCGCGTCAATCCGGTATACTGTGCGTGTATGGTTCCTCCATTTCTTATTGCCGCCCTGGTTCTCTTTTTTGTCTGGCTGGCCCTGTTCCTGTTTTCCAACGCCACAAGGCGCGAACAGGTGATCATGAGCGTGGTCGGCTTTGTACTCGCCCCGGGCATCCTGCTCATTGTTGCGGATGATTATCGCCAAATCGTCTCGGAGAGGGTCGCAAGCGTGGGTCTTGAGGATTTACTCTTCTCTTTTTCGCTTTTTGGCATCGCGGCGGTGTTGTATCAGGCGCTGTTCGGACGCCACGCTCATAAGCTCAAAGGCGAACGTCTGCGCCACGCGCATCCGGCCGTGCATTGGTACGCGCATCTGCTCATCGTGCTGGGACTCTGGGCATTCATCGCGCTTCTGTTAATCCACGTGTTTGAACTAGCGTCCATTCGCGCGCTCATCGTCGGTGGCCTCATGATCGGCATCTATGCGATTGCGGACCGGCGCGATCTGGTCCTTGACGCCCTGCTCTCCGGCCTGTTTACCGCCATCTTGGTCTTCCTAACAGAACAATTGTTTTTCGCGCGACTGTTTCCGGACGCCGCCGCGGGATTCTGGCGGTTTGATGAGATGTCTTTGTTCTTGGTCGGCGGAGTGCCGCTGGAGGAAATCCTCTGGGCGGCGGTTGTCGGATTCACGGTCGGGCCACTGTATGAATGGTTGAGGAGATACGAATTAAAGTAAAAACCCCGTTGGCGGATCCAACGGGGTCGGGACGCCGCCGGTGAAGGCGAGTCAGACGCACACGTTACGTTGCTCGTCAAAGGGCTCGATGAAGACCTCCGTCTTGCGCACGCCGGAGAGCTTCAGTCCGCGGACGGCGGCCTTGATGTCGCTTGCGAGCCGCGACAGGAGCTTCCGGGTGCGCTCGGGCCGGTCATAGAGCTTCGTGACTTCGATGACGAGCGTCGTGTCATCTGGAAGAACGCGACCGACGTCGAAGCTGACGGTGATTAGATCCTTCGAGGTGATGCCGGGGACACCCGCGGCAAGGACGACTTCCCGCACCGTATGGCCGATCCGGCGGCAGAGCGCCGCGTCTTGCATGATGGCGCTGGCCAACGCGTCAATGGAGAAGCCATCGGGCAGTGCGCTCTGATGAGAAGGCCAGTTCTTGATGCTGATGACGGGCACGGTTTCCTCCTTTTTGGTTGTGCGTATGGTTTAAACGAACCCCACAAGGTACACGATTTTTGCCAAAAAGTCAATAGATAAATGGTAATGGTTCGAACATGTGGCGCGGTCGAGGGTACGGACTTTCTGTCATCCAGACCGAGCCCAGTACCGCTTTGTATAAACCCGACCGAGCCCAATACAACTTTTTCCCTGTCATCCCGACCAAGCGAGCAAAGCGAGCGACGAAGGATCTCAAGGTAAGAGATCCTTCGCTGGCGCTCAGGATGACACCACTTTCTGTCATCCCGACCGAGCCCCGGCAACGCCGGGCGAGTGGAGGGATCTCGTATTCACAGGAGATCCCTCGGCTAAATGATAAACGCTCGCTCGGGATGACACAGAAGGACAGGAGATCCCTCGGCTAAATGATAAACGCTCGCTCGGGATGACACCACTTTCTGTCATCCCGACCGAGCCCCGGCAACGCCGGGCGAGTGGAGGGATCTCGCTTTCACAGGAGATCCCTCGGCTAGATGATAAACGCTCGCTCGGGATGACAACGGGCAGTAAACGCTCGCTCGGGATGACAACGGGCAGTAAACGCTCGCTCGGGATGACAACGGGCAGTAAACGCTCGCTCGGGATGACACGGGGGCACGGTGACACTCGCTCGAACTCGCGAGTAGCCATAAAAAAACGACCCCAGTGAGTGGGGTCAACCCGGTGTGAAGTCCGCCCGTGAACAACAGGCGACTTCTCAGGGAGTCATAGACGAACGAGAGCCAGAGGTGGCGAACTTGTGCGCGTCGGTCTTCTGATCGAGACGCAGGATGACTACTTCGTCGGCGTGGAGGATCTCCGTCCCGTCCTCGGTCAGGGCGACGGTTCGGTCGTCATCCTCTGGGCCTGCTGGCGCTCGCTGGCCACCCGGCGGGCGACCGCATCGCACAGCACCTTGCGCGCACCGGACGCCCGTGAGCGGCAGCGATCCCACTCGGCGAGCAGGACATCCGCGACCACGCGCGAGGTGTACTCGGCAGGAATGTAGGCGAAGGGACGCAACAGAAGCGTGGACCCTTCGATAGCGTGCTCCGTTCCCTCTGTCACGCGCAGGGCGTAAAACTCGCGTCCCTGAACCAGCACCACAAAGGCAAAGTGGCCGATGTAGATCTCCGCTCCGCCCTCATGCGTACCGATCAGTTGGATGAAACGCGTCCAGTTCCCCACGCGCGGATAGACCTGCTCGTTCGCGAAATTCGAACACGGCGTTGCATTCGCACGAACGAGCGCGATCGCTTCCTTCGCGCTGGTGAGCCTGAGCAAGTCCGTACCAGGCAAGCGTTGCCACTGGGACACCAGAGACGTCGTCGGCTCCTCGGGAATGTGCGGACGCGCGACCTCGCGCTCGCGCGCGAGCCAGGTTACGATGTCCTTCTGGCCGAACGTCTTCAACTGGGCAAAGCGGTTCTGAACGAACGCTTCCTTCTTCTCACGGTCACGCATCATTTCCTCCTCCCAGAAGGGCTAGCGGGTTGTCTGGCCCGAAATGCCACTGCAGTAAAACCAAAACAGACCATTTTGTCAACAGGTCACGTGGTAAAAAGCAAAAAAAATGAATATAATGCG
Source organism: Candidatus Parcubacteria bacterium (assembly GCA_016882235.1). Lineage (GTDB taxonomy): Bacteria > Patescibacteriota > Patescibacteriia > UBA9934 > GWF2-40-263 > VGKU01. Next base: position 2,956 of record VGKU01000025.1, on the reverse strand, counting down.
AAAAGATTGCTCTGGCCACCAACCCGTTGACGGGCTCAAGGTATCTTGGCCTGGCAATGACCCATGTCGCAAACGGCCAAATCCTTTTTTGATGCGCAGTGGCTCTCAACGCCCGAGGGTCAACTTGCGATTGACGTGCACGAAACGCCCAAGCACCTCATCGTACGAAGCGCCATCGCGGGCGTGCGCGCGAGCGATTTGGAAATCTCGCTGTGTGACGACACCCTTACCATCCGCGGCGTACGCCATCTTGACGCTAAAACGCTAAAAACCCAGACAACGCATGTGCAAGAATGCCATTGGGGCGCGTTTTCCCGCTCGGTTATCCTTCCCTCGCGCGTGGATCCTGACCGCGTGGACGCCAAACTCGCGCGTGGCATCTTGACGATCACGCTCAAAAAAGTTGGAATGGACAAGAATGTCCCGGTCGTTGATCTGGACGAAGAATAACCCGTATGGACTTGAAGCCGAAGAGTCGCCTGCAGGCCGCCTTGCCCGTCCTTGTCGGCCTTGGCGTCTTTTTTGTTTTGGCGTTTGGAATCTCCTATGTCTGGGCCAGACAATACGATGGAAAAATTGCCCCGAATATCTCCATCGGGCCGGTGGAGGTCGGCGGGATGGATCCTGAGGAGGCACACAGAGCCCTTCGGGAAAAAGCCGACGCCCTTTTGGCACAGGGGGTAAACGTACGCGTGGGCACACAAACGAAACGCATCGCGCTTGCCACACTGGTGTCAGGCGATCTCATTGAGGATGTGGAATACGCGATGGATGGCGCCGTCGAGCAGGCAAAAACCGAAAACCGCACCTGGATGCTCATCCCCTCGCTCTGGCGCGACGTGATCGTGCCGCTCACCGTTTCGGTCAACCGTGAAAGCATACGCCAAAGCGTGTACCGCGAGTTCCCCGACAAAGAGACGCTTGCGATAGACGCACGGTTCGCCTTTGCGCAAACAGACGAGGGATGGACCGCAACGGTTGCGCCAAGCTCTTCCGGCCGAGAGTTTGAATGGGAGGCTTTTTTTGAAAAACTGGAAACACGGCTCGCGAAGTTTGACGATTCCGAACTAGAACTGGAACTCGTTGCCCGCACACCAGCGATCACGGAAGGTATGGCGCTTGAACAAACGGCACAGGCATTGGAACTCTTGGCGCGCGCCCCGTTTTCTTTTACGTATACCGATGAACGCAACCGCGTTTCCACGCACCTCATGACGCAAGCCGCATTCTCCCAACTGATCGTCCCGACACGTAACGGAAAGCCGGCGGTAGACGAAACGGCATTCCAAGCGTTTCTCCATCCCATCGCGCTGGCATTGGAACGGCCCGCGCAAAACGCGCGCATTGAGATTGAACATGGGCGCGTGGTGGAATTTGTGGAAAGCAAAAGCGGATTGTGGCTGGACCGAGATGCGACGTACCACACATTTGAGATGGCTCTGGCCAGCAACGCTGACCTTGCCAAGAAGGCGCAGATCCCCCTCTCACTCTCCATCATTGAGCCCACCGTGAAAACCGGCGAGGTCAACGATCTTGGCATCGCGCACATCCTTGGCACCGGCACCTCCAGTTACCGCGGCAGTCCCGCCAACCGGAAACAGAATATCCAAAACGGCGTACGCTTGCTCAACGGCCTGCTCATTCCCCCGGGTGAAACCTTTTCGCTGATACGTGCACTCCAGCCTTTTGATGAGGAAAACGGCTATCTGCCCGAACTCGTCATTAAAGGAAACAAAATCACCCCAGAGCTTGGGGGCGGGTTGTGCCAGATCGGGACGACGACTTTCCGTGCCGCGATGAACAGCGGCCTACCGATTGTGGAACGGCGCAACCATTCGATCGTCGTCTCGTATTATAACGACCCGGCCAACAACAACCCGGGCACGGACGCAACCATCTATGAGCCGGCTCCGGACTTCAAATTTTTAAACGACACCGGCTCTCATATCCTGTTCCAAGCCGAGAACCTGACGGCCACGCAGGAACTTCGATTTACCTTCTGGGGAACGGGGGACGGGCGCAAAGGATCGTATAGTGCACCGGTCGTGAGCCGATGGATTCCGGTAGGGGAAACGCAAATCGTGGAGACGACGGATTTGCCGGTCGGCAAGGAACAATGTCAAGAGGCGCACATCGGTGCGGACGCGAGCTTTGCTTATACGATTGTGCGACCGGACGGGACGGAAGAAAACACCACGTTCGCTTCTCACTACCGCCCGCTCCCGCGCATCTGCCTTGTGGGCACAGAACACCTATCCACAGAAACCCTTGCAGAAGAAACAGCGGTGGAGTAAGGAAGGAGATGAGTTGTTGCACCTTGAAACTTAAAAGCAGTGACCTGCAGGCAAGAAATTTCAGTTATGGGAAGGTCAAGTCCGAAAACCTGAAACTTCCATAAAATGAAATCCCATGCTTGTCGTGCCTGCAGATCACTGCTTGCAAGGAGGATAAAAAATGACCCAGGTAACTACCAAGTTTAGCGGGTCATGAAAAAATTGTCAAGCTCCGTGTAACCGTTCTATGTTACCCTGAACGGCCGAAAGACGCAAGAATACCGGCTTTAGCCAGAATATCCACTCGTTATCCGGAAGATACCCACGTTGGCGAAAGCCACCGGCTACCGGATCACCTTATCAACCAGGCCGTATTTGACGGCTTCGGAAGAGTCCAGGAAGTAATCACGCTCGGTGTCCTCCGCCACTTTGGCGAGCTTCTGGCCGGTATGCTTGGAGAGGATTTCGTTTAGGCGATCCTTCATTTTGAGGATCCGCTCGGCATGAATTTTGATGTCCGTGGCCTGCCCTTCCACGCCTCCAAGCACCTGGTGGATCATGACCTCGGCATTGGGAAGCGTGAACCGTTTGCCTTTCGCGCCAGCGGCGAGCAAAACCGCGCCCATGGAGGCGGCGAGTCCCACGCAAATAGTGGACACATCCGGCTTCACATACTGCATCGC
>VGKU01000024.1 GCA_016882235.1 Candidatus Parcubacteria bacterium | reverse complement strand
AAGAAATATCTCGCTGAAATGAAACCTGGCTACGATGTCGCGCTTCTCATTAAAAAAGAGGCGATCGGGAAAAAGAGCCGCCAGATTGAGGAGGAGCTGGTTGCCACCCTCAAGCGCAAGACGCCGCTTCTGCCATGAATGTCTTCTTGGTTCCAAAAATGTTGGCGCTTCTTACGATCCGGGCGTATCAAAAAACCCTTTCTTTTGACCATGGCTTGCCACGGCGCCTGTTCCCAAACGGGTATTGCCGCTTTCATCCCACCTGCTCGGAGTACGGCTACCGTGCGATTGACCGCCATGGCCTTCTGCGAGGCGGCGCCCTCACTCTTTGGCGAATTTTGCGCTGTAATCCGTGGTCCAAAGGCGGGTTAGACGAACTTGTTTGAGGGGGTAATTTCTCACGAGCGATCTGACGGCCCACAGGGGTCCAACGACCACACGCACCCTGCGTCTGCGTAGGGCTCGCGGAATTGGAGCTGTTGCGTTGACATCCCTGTCACGCATGGATGGCCACGTGTTTGATCCGTGTAGTGAAACCGCGGACGATTTCCACCGCGGTTTTTTTGATCCCCAGTTCTTTGGCGATGAGTTCAATCACCGTCTCGTTTGCCCTGCCCTTTTGTGGTCTCGCAAGAACGCTTACCTTGAGCGTATCCTCGTCCACCCAGGTCAGCTCATTTTTTTTCGCCCCAGGTTTGACATGGACGGTCAGGATCATACCGTTTTATAGTTGCAACCTTCTTCAATAGAACGCGTGATGTTGATCAAGTTGTGGTGAAGAGGTCCGTTGGTCGCCACCAAGTCTTCGCTTTGGTGCGTCCAGGCATGCCCACAGTAATCCGAAATACTCCCCCCAGCTTCCTCAACTAACAGAGCGCCAGCAACCGTGTCCCATGGGTTGTTGCCGGTCAGAATCACCGCGTCGGCGCGGCCGGCGGCCACATAGGCAAGCATAATTGTCGCGGTTCCCAAGCGTCGGAAATAGGGCGTCTGTTGCTCCATGGCCGAAATAATCTGCGCATGGCGGCGGCGGTGTTCATCTTTGTATCCGCGTCCCGCAAAGAGCATGGCTCCGCGCGCGACCGCTTTTTGGGAGGCGCGGATCGGTTGCTGGTTGAGTGTCGCTCCTTTTCCCGCTTCGGCGACGAACAGCTCGTCGTGAATTGGATCAAAAATAACGCCCAGGCGCGTTTTGTCTTCCACCAGAAGGGCAATAGAAATGGCGAAAAGAGGGATTGCGGCGAGGAAATTGGAGGTCCCGTCCAATGGATCAATGACCCATGTGGGAGCGGAAGTGATCCCCGAATGCAGGGCGTCCGGCTGTTCTTCGCTTAAGAGGCAATAGCTGGGAAATGCGCTTGAAAGCGCGGTCACGATATGGTCGTGTGAAAGCAAATCAACTTCAGAGACCAGAGAATTATCCTCCTTGATCCGAATGTCGTTTGACGATTTGTATCGTTGTTTGATAAGTGCGCCTGCCGCGAGGGCGCATTGGACAGCAACCGTGGTCTCACGAAACATAGACGGACGGTTTTAGGCGTCCGCTTTCCATCTAAGAGCGTTTTACGCAGGAGGTCAAGCGCTCAATTGTTTTGCGGTTTTTTATGGCCTGTTCAATATACGAACGGTATGCGGGCGCGTAGATTTGTTCTTTGGCTTCTTTGTCTTGATAGTGCTGTGCGATCCGGTCAAGTTCTTCGTCCACCTGTTTTTCGTCCAACGTGATTGCCTCTTTGTCTGCGACCGCGCGCAGGATCAGCGCCACCTTCACGCGCATGAGCGCCTGGGGTGTGAAATCTAGTTTGAGCTGCGCGAGCGTGCGCTTGAGGTTCGCCAGGTAGGTTTCAAACTCAAGACCCTGGGATTCCACGCTGCGCTGGAGCTCGGCGACCATCTTGTTAATCTCTTCATTGAGCAGAAGATCGGGGATATCTTCAAAACGCGATTTTGTGGCGATGAGTTCCAGAAGTTCCCGTTCTTGCCGTGCGGTTTCCTCCTCTCGTTTTTCCTGTTCCAAATTTTTTCTTATCGTCTCGCGAAGCGCGGCGAGGTCTTTCATCCCGACGGTTGCCGCAAAGGCATCGTCCAGCGCCGGGATTTCAAGATGGAACAGTTCTTTGAGCGTAAGACAAAATTCAGCGTCCTTCCCCGCGAGCATTTTTTGGACATGCTCTTTGGGGAACGGAAGTGTAAACGATTTTTGTTCGCCCTCTTTGAGGCCGATGAGCTGTTCTTTGAAACCGGGGATGTAGTAGTCCTCGGTGAGGTAGATCGCATGGTTTGGTGAAGAGCCACCTTCAATCGCGACGCCGTCTTTTTTGATCTCCATCGCAACGACCACCTTGTCCGTTTTCCCGACTTGCGTGCCCTCTGAGGCGCGCACTTCTTTGGTCTGCATGCGCTGGAGATCGCGAAGCGCGAGGTCCAGTTCTTTGTCCTCGACCTCACAGGATTTTTGCGTGATGGAAAGCGATGCGTAATCAGCGAGGTCAAGCACGCGCGGCATGCGGGACACCTCCGCCGTAAAGACAAGATCATTGCCTGGCGCGAGTTTTTCAACGTCAATTTTTGGCGATCCGACCGTCTCCAGGTTCTGTGTCAGAAGCGCTTGCACATACTGGGAACGTACGATGCTCTCCAGAGCTTCTTCAAGGATTTTCATGTCGCCAAGGCGCTGGCGTACGATCTCATAGCTCGCCTTGCCCGGTCGGAATCCAGGGATGGCGCTTGCTTGCGACAAACGAGTCGCCGCCTCTTCAAGGTAGGGGCGGATGTCTTGTGTCGTGAGCGTAAACGTGAGTTTAACGCGGTTTTTTTCAAGTTGTTCTACGTTGACGTCTGGCATAGTGTGCGAAGCGTAAATGAAAAACCGCGTCTTGGCAAGACGCGGGTGAGCATCAGGAGTTCTTGATGCTCTTCAGGACCACGAGGGCGATCTGCAGATCGTTGAGGCGGTCGAGATCCTGCGGTGGCATCCGCTCTTCTTCGGCTCGCTTGCGCGCAGCCTCGAGCTGGCGCTCGAGCCGGTCGACCTCCGCTTGCGCCTCCTCGGCCTGTTGCTGGCGCGAGATGAGGGCGGTGGCCTCGCGTTCGACCTCTGCGAGGTAGTCGATCTGAGCAGGGGGTGGTGGAGGTGCTGGTTCCGGAGTGGGCAGCGGAAACAGATTATCGGTCTTGGGGAGTCGAGGCCTCCTGATCGGATCGCGCTCGAACACCTTGAAAGTGACGGGCAAGAAGTCGCGGAAGGCGAGCAGCCACCGGCCACACGTCTTTTCGTGGTACCAGACTCCAAAGCCCCTATAGAGCGTTTTGGAATCGCTCGGATCCTTCGGGGCGTAGCCGCGCAGCTTGTTGACAAGCGTTACGTACGGGGGCTCCGCGAGCTTATGGTACTTGAGCCACTTCACCAACTCATCGGCGAAGTTTTTCGTACCGCGTCGGTTTGGGTCTGGGCCGTCTTCGCGCAAGATCTGCTCGATGATCTTCATGTGGACGCGCGAGATGGTGACTTGCGCGCGCTCCTTGATCTCGATGGTATGGATGTCTTCGGGGCTCCAGAGAAACTTGTAGATCAGCCCGTCGCTCGTGCCAGGTACGCCGGCCTTCTCGATGAGGCCACTCTGCTCGAACCGCTCGAGGATCAGGTCGAGTATTTCCGGTTCGAGATCACCCTGCGCCAACTCGAGCTCCGCGAGCCGCGCGTCCTCATCTTTGGAGACGCGTACGCGCTTCGAACCGTCGAACACCTGCTTTGCGTGATTGCGGAACTGTTCGAACACCCACAGTTCTTCGAAGGTGAGGTAGAGAACGCGCACGGGATGGTCGTCCGCAGCACGGTGAAGATCACCACTCGGGACGATCGTTCTTTTGGTCTGTACCACCAGTCCTCCTTTCTCACCGAGGCGATCTCGGGAGGGTTTACACTAATAAACAGTAGGATTTTTGTCAACACCACGGGGGTGCAAACAAGTGTGTGTTTGAAAATAAAAGGTGGGGTCCCCAGACCCCACCTCTCTTTTTGTCAGCCTGATCAGTCCGGCGAAGCAGGACAAACGAACGATCTACACGATGAGCGCGACGATGAGGAGCGCGACGATGTTCAAAATCTTGATCATCGGGTTGATGGCCGGGCCGGCCGTATCTTTGTACGGATCGCCCACCGTGTCTCCGGTCACAGCCGCTTTATGGGCATCTGAACCCTTGCCGCCGTAGTTGCCCGCCTCGATATATTTTTTTGCATTGTCCCATGCGCCCCCGCCCGTCGTCATGGAAATGGCGACGAAGAGGCCCGTGATAATCGAACCCACCAGCAGACCTCCCAGGGCTTCGGGTCCAAGCGTGAATCCGACCGCGACCGGTGCGAAGACAGCAAGGAGCGAGGGCACCACCATACGTTTGAGTGCGCTTTGTGTCACGATGTCCACCGCTTTGCCGTATTCGGGTTTGGCAGTTCCATCCATAATTCCGTGGATCTCGCGGAATTGCCGGCGCACTTCCTCTACGACCGCACCAGCGGCTTTCCCGACTGCCTCCATTGCCATTGCGCCAAACAGATAGGTGATCAATCCGCCAAGAAAGAGGCCGGAAATGACGCGCGGGTCAATCAAACTAAATGATATGCTCACCCCTTCTGCTTCAATCGCATGGATGTAATCGCCAAACAGGACGAGCGTGGCAAGCCCTGCCGACCCGATCGCGTAGGCTTTGGTCACGGCCTTGGTTGTGTTGCCCACCGCGTCCAACGGATCCGTCACCTCGCGCACTTCCTTGGGGAGTTCGGCCATCTCGGCGATGCCGCCGGCGTTGTCCGTGATCGGACCGTACGCGTCAATCGCGACGATAATGCCTGTGAGCGAAAGCATGGCCATCGCGGCGATCGCGATTCCAAACAGTCCAGCGAGTTGGTAGGAAACAAGGATACCCAAGATAATCGTCATCACCGGCAGAGCCGTTGATTTCATGGAAAGGGCAATGCCGGCGATGATGTTGGTGCCATGGCCTGACGCCGAAGCGCCGGCGAGATCCTGCACCGGGCGGTACTGCGTTCCGGTGTAATATTCGGTAATCATGATCATCAGCCCCGTGACAATGAGTCCCACAAGGGAGCTCCAATAGACGTTCATGGGCTCCAGGCCTTGCACGCCTTCAAGCAGTTGGAGGGTCACCGGATAAAACCCGATAGCAGACAGGACGCCCGCGACAAGCAGGCCTTTGTAGAGCGCCTTCATGATTTTTTTATCCGGGCCGATTTTGATGAAAAATGTGCCGACAATGGAAGCGATGATCGCAATCGCGCCAAGTGCAAACGGATACATGAGGACGATTTCTGTGCCCGGAAACAGGAGTTCTGCAAGCAGGATCGCGGCCACGGTCGTCACGGCGTATGTTTCAAACAAGTCCGCGGCCATGCCGGCGCAGTCACCCACATTGTCGCCGACATTATCGGCGATCACTGCCGGGTTTCTGGGGTCGTCTTCGGGAATATTCGCTTCCGTTTTACCGACAAGATCAGCGCCAACATCCGCGGCTTTGGTGAAAATGCCGCCGCCCAGACGGGCAAACACGCTGATCAGCGATCCGCCAAACCCCAGGCCAACGAGCGCGCTGACATCCCCGGTTGCCGCGTAAAAACCGGCGACCCCGATGAGCGCAAGCCCAACGACAAAGAGTCCTGTCACGGCCCCACCTCGCGCGGCAACATCCATCGCCGCAGAAAGGCCGGACTTCGCCGCCTCTGTCGTACGCACATTGGCGCGTACGGACACGGACATGCCGATGAATCCGGCGAGCCCAGAGAGCACGGCGCCTACGAGAAAGCCCAGCGCGAGCGTCCAGCCAAGCGCGAAGACGAGAACGAGAAACACGACCGCGCCGATCACTGCCACCATTTTATATTGGCGGGCCATGTACGCGCCTGCCCCTTCCTGGATGGCAAGCGCAATTCCCTTCATCTTGCCTTCTCCGGCGGGACGCTTGAGGATCCATTGAATGAGCACGCCTCCGTAGAGCAGGGCCAGGACACCAGCGAGAATAGCGTAGGTGGTGATGGGCATAGAGAGGACAAACAGTGCGTCCGTTCTTACAAGGAGTCCTACTTGGCGGGACATCACAGTCACAGGATCCTTGGGTCAGATGACTTGTCCAGCAAGCTGGTCTTGCAAGAACAGGAAGTTAAGTGAACAAACAACGGTGATATACTAGAAATAATTCCTATCCTTGTCAACGCAGAACGCATGAAAAATCCAACATTTTCGCATGAACGCGCGCTGATTGCAGAGGGTTTTCACGTGATTGTAGGCGTGGACGAGGTCGGATGCGGAGCGCTTGCCGGACCGGTGTGCGCGGGGGCGGTCGTGCTTCCGACGGATTCGCACATCGGGGCTTTGCGCGACAGTAAACTCCTCAGTCCACATCTTCGTGAAACGCTCTACGGGGTGATTGTGGCGCGCGCTGCCGCATGGGCGGTTGGTTGGGCAAGCGTGGAGGAGATTGCGGTGCGCAACATCCGCGGCGCCACCCTGCTTGCCATGCGTCGCGCCGTTGAACAGATTCAGGAGGCGCAGTTCTTGCTTGTGGACGCCTGGACGATCCCGAACATCGCTGTTCCCCAGCGTGGAATCGTGCGCGGAGATCGCACGGTCAAGTCCATCGCCGCCGCTTCTATTCTCGCCAAGGTGACGCGAGACCGGCTCATGCGCGACTGCCATGAGCAGTATCCTCTGTACGGCTTTGACGAACACAAAGGGTACGGGACACAGAACCATCGCCGCGCAATCGCCCTGTACGGCCCCTGCGCGATCCATCGCAAAGGATGGGGCCCCATCGGGACGCATTGACGAAACGCCCTTTTTCGCGTAATTTGGGCGCGCATCATTTCAACGCGTATTCAACTGAAAATCAAACAATTTGTTGTCCACACGCTGTTGGCTCTCCTGCGTGGGTTGATCGTCGTCAAGCGTTATGCCGGCCCCTTTCTTCGTGCGCTTTCACGTCCGTTCACCGTGGTCGGGCTCTTTTTTGTACGCGCGATTGGCGTTCCCCTCTTTCGTTTTTCCTTTTTCCTGCGTCGGCATCTGCTCGCCCTTCTGCGTCCCACCAAGCATCGCCTCCTGCAAGTGATCACCAATCGTTATACGATTCATGTGGTGATGGTCGTGCTGGTCGCGGCGGTTGTCGTGACTAATGCGCGAACGCGCGAGGTGCGCGCCGAGACCTTTGGACAAAAGAGCATCCTGTATGCGCTGGTGGCCGTAGATGATTCCCAGACGCTGGAGGTTGTGGAGGCAAGCGATCGCGTGGTCACCACGGGTACACAGATTTCGTATCTCACCGATACCGTATTGGACACGCGCCTGCACGCCGATCTGGATGTGTCGGATGAATATGCGACGCCGCTCACGGGCGGGGAGACGGAGCCGGCGCCCGCGCCGCCGGTGCGGGAGGAAGTGGAGACCTATCTGGTGCAGGAAGGTGACACGCTCGGACGCATTGCCGAGCGCTATGGGTTGAATTTGAGCACGATTTTGTGGGCGAATCAATTGACGATTCGCAGTACCATACGCCCCGGACAGGAACTTACGATCCTGCCAAAGGACGGTGTGGTCTATAAGGTTGTGTCTGGCGATACGATTTCGCGTATTGCGCGACGCTACGATGTAGAGGCGGATCAGATTTTGGATGAGAACCAGCTTGCAAGCACAGACACGCTTCAAATCGGACAGACGCTGTTGATTCCTGGCGGCGAGCCGTTTCAGGCCGCGCCGCGGATTACCGCGCCGGTCGCGAATTTGTTCTCTCCGCCGTCCAAAGTTGCGCCAAGCGGCGGGGGGTGGCTCTGGCCGACCGACTGGCGGGTCATCACCCAGTATTACGGGTGGCGCCACACGGGCGTGGATATTGATGGGGATTATTCCACATTTAGCTATGCGGCGCGTGATGGCGTTGTGATTTATAGTGGATGGAGGGGCGGTTATGGATTGACCATTGAGGTGGACCATGGAGACGGGTATGTGACCCGTTACGCGCACCACTCAAAAAATTTGGTGGCGCGAGGGGAGGTTGTGAACGCCGGACAGGCGCTCGCCAGGACCGGTACGACCGGCCGTTCCACCGGAACGCACTTGCATTTTGAGATCATCAGAAACAGCCGGTTCCAGAATCCGCTCGATTTTGTAAGATAAAAAAGATGGAGTCAGACCTGACTCCATGACCAAGATAGTATCTTCTCATTATGAACACGTGCACGAACTGCAAACAGATGGTTGAGCAATGGAACAAAACGTGCGGATCGTGCGGTGTGCATCTTGTCATGGAACCGGACGAGGAGCGCCGTGCGCGATATTTGCGCATTCCATCACTTGGCGCACTCTTGTTTACGCAGGGCTGGGCGTTTGGGGCGCGTTTGTACGGTTGGTTTTTACTCTCGCTTATTCCGGTGTTTGGCCTCATCGCCCTGTTTGTCTGCGTGGCGTTTGGTCGGCGCTGGTCTTGGAAACACGGCAGCTGGGGGAGCTGGGAAGAATTCATCGCGCGCATGCGCCTGCTCGATGGGATTGCACTGGCGTGGGTCATCCTGCTGGCCGGATTGTACGCATGGCGTACTCAGTTTTAGAGCAAGGATGTTCTCCAGGGGTCAAAGGAAGGGTCAGGCACCTAAGACTCCTCGGTCTGTGCGGTACTGGATGGCTTCGGCGAGGTGATCTTCTTCAATGCGCTTGGCATCGGCGAGCACTGCGATCGTACGCGCGACGGTTTGGATGCGGAAGAACCCACGCGTGGAGAGTGTGCCCTTTGAGAACGCCGCCTCCAGAAGGCGTTTTGCTGCCGGTGAAAGGGCGAGGACCTCTGTGCATTCTCGTGCCCGCACAACCCTCGCGCGCACCAGGCATGATGGTTCCTCCAGCGCCTCCCCGCAGAGTTGTTTAGTCTGCACATTGGGAACATCTATGACCAAGTCAATTCGGTCGATGAGCGGACCGCTTACGCGTCGTTCATACTGCTGGATTTCTCGCGCCCCGCACGAACAGGCGCGCCTTGGGTCATGTAAAAATCCGCATGGGCACGGATTGCGTGTGGCGATGAGTTGGAATTTCGCCGGAAAGGTGAAGGCACCGGATGCCCGCGCGATGGTAACGGTCCCGTCTTCCAGCGGTTG
>VGKU01000023.1 GCA_016882235.1 Candidatus Parcubacteria bacterium | reverse complement strand
TGACTTCAAGCAAGGAATATGCTATATTCGTGCAAGTTTTTGCACATTTCCATCAACCATCAAACCCGAGTACAGGAGGACTGAACGATGAGCAGAGAAGTTCGCATGGTTCCCGCAAGCTGGGAACACCCCAAGGACGAACGCGGCAACTACATCGCACTTCTCGGCGGTAGCTTCAAAGAGCGCGCCGACCAGTGGGACGAAGAAGCCCGGCAGTGGGACAACGGCTTCGTTCGCGGTTTTGCGACCGACGGCTGGAAGCCCAAGGGACCCGAACACACCGGTACCTTCGCCGACTGGGACGGCGAGCGCCCCGAGGAGAAGGACTACATGCCGGACTGGCCGGAAGCCGAGCGTACGCACTACCAGCTGTACGAGTCCACTTCCAATGGCATGCCGATTTCTCCAGTCATGGAGACGCCGGAAGCTCTCGCGTACTGGCTCGTTGACAGCAACGTCTCGGCTTTCGCGGGCATGGGTGCGACCTACGAACAGTGGCTCGCCATCATCAAGCGAGGTTTGGCCGTGTGCGCGGTCAGCTCGCCGAGGACGGGATGCGTCAGCGGAGTCGAATGGCTCTGCGAGAAGTAGCCGATGGTTCGGATAGCTCAGTAGCCGAGGATGCGTAAAAACACCCCCGGCTTTTTTATTTGTTATACGATTTTTCATACAGTCGTCACCTTTCAGAATTTTTACGAGGGGACTTGATCATCTCTTGCGGCGACGAAAGCGGTTCGGACTAATTCAAGTATTCTGCACCAACACAACAACCTCGGCTTTGTCCGGGGTTGTTGTGTTAATGGGTTGGGTGAGAATCCAGGGTGCGTTCAATGTGCGAATGAGCGAGAGCAGAGACGGAGTATATTCCGGCTATCCCAAGCGAACGAGCGTAAGCTGTGCGAAGTGCCATCTTTCAACCCCACGCACTAGAAAGGAAATCACAAGTAGAGGAGCCCAAAAACGATCGGTGCGAACCATAAAATATGATCTTTTTTTGTTCGTTGCCCCTTGACTTCAAGAAGGGAAGATGTTATACAGTCGGCGTCATCGGAATTCCAAAAACGCACTGACTTCTGCGGTACAATGCCGGAGAAAATCGCACTTTCGAAAGGAAATACGACATGGATTGGTTCGAACGTCTGATACTGGGAATCGGTCTCAGCGTCTTTTACGATCGGCACCATTGCCATCGTGAGCATCATCGCCGCCATCCCCACCTACTTCCTGTGGAACTGGCTGATGCCGGCAATCTTCGGGATCAAGGTGATCACCATCTGGCAGGCCTGGGGCGTCAACTTACTGGCGGGGATTCTGTTCAAGTCCTCCTCATCGGTGAAGTCCTTCGGACGCAATGAGTAGATCCCGCCACGGTCCGCGTTCCCATCTAAGCCCCTTGCGAACTAAAAATCCGCTTGGGGCTCTATTTTTTTCTCACAGGGAGATTGGTCTCATAATTTTCATTGACAAAATGGTCTTTTTGGCGTATCTTGAGTGGGTTCTTTGAAGCACAATCGCCGGTGAAAGTCGGTATCTGCCCATGCAGTGGGCTGAAAGGAAGAGTCCATGATACATCTCGCGCGTCTCGTCCTGATGACTGTGTTCATGGTCGCCGTCGGTGCGTGCGCTACGGCCAAGCCGATCGAAGTGGCGAAGGCCGCCAGCGATGGCATGCGGGTGGCACCCGTCCGTCACTGCAGTGATACGTACCTCCAGAACAGGTACACCCGCATGATGTCCCTGTCGCAGAACGACGACGTGGTTCTTGCGGATTGTTTCAAGGAGGCCTCCGAGGTCTTTCGAAACGCCGTCAACGTCGTCAAGCACTCCCACAAGTGGGATCTCGTAGAGCCGCTGGAAACCGCGGCCGGCGCCTCCATCTTGGCGGCAACGCGCGTCGGTTACGGCGGATCCATCCGCAAGGGCGGACCCTTCGAACTTCTGATCACGCCTTTGACCTTCGAGATGTATTGGCTTGCGGAGGCGCAGGCCTGCACTCTTTGAGGCCACTCCGCTCTCACACAAGAGGTGTGTTGCTCTCCAGCGACGCACCCCTTTTGTTGTTGTGATACACTGGCAGGAAGATTACTTCGCCACCGCCTTGGGCGGGGTTCATTATTATCGATATGATCCAAGAGGAATTATGGCACGCGCTTGCGGTGGACGAGGCGTTTAAAAAACTGACGAGTACTCACGAAGGCATCCACAAAAACGAAGCGGCCACACGGCTTGAGACGGTCGGGCAAAATGTGCTTCCCAAAGATCAGCCGCTGGCGTGGTGGGTTCTTTTTTTTCGGCAGTTTGCAAGCCCGATGATTTATATCCTCATCGGCGCCGCGGGCGTGACCGCTCTCCTACGCGATTGGACGGATACACTCGTCATTCTTGGCGCCGTTTTTTTGAATACGCTCGTCGGTTTTGTGCAGGAACTGAAAGCAAACCGTTCCCTTGAGCAATTACGTGCGCTTGTTCAACCCAAGGCCATCATTCGTCGCGACGGCCAGGATTTACAAGTCAGCGCATCCCAGATCGTTCCGGGCGACATACTTTTGCTCGCAACTGGCGACCGCGTCACCGCCGACGCGCGTCTCATTGCAAGCGTGGAACTTACCGTGAATGAAGCGACGCTCACGGGCGAATCCCAACCCGTTTTGAAACAGACGCGTGTCCTGCCAGACGGAATGCCGCTTCCTGAACGGACGAATATGGTGTACGCCGGCACATCCGTATTCGGCGGCAAAGCGGAGGCACTCGTCGTTGCCACGGGAACGCGGACGGAAATCGGACGCATCGCAGAAATGGTCCAACGGACAGAAGAGCCGAAAACGCCGCTCCAGCATCAACTCGCGATTCTTGCCAAACAGATCGCGCTTGTCATTGCTGTGCTTATCATTCTGTTGTTTTCTTTTGGTCCGATCCTCGGTTATGGTTTGTTGGAGATGTTGAAAATGTCCGTCGCGCTCGCGGTCGCCGCCATTCCGGAGGGTCTCGTGATCTCTGTGACGATCGTGCTTGCCATCGGGATGCAGCGTATTCTCAAGCGGCGGTCGCTGACGCGTCGGCTCGTCGGCGCGGAAACGCTCGGCAGTGTGTCCATCATCTGCACAGACAAAACAGGGACGCTCACCGAAGGCGAGATGCGCGCAACGCACGTCCTGACGCAGGAGGGCGTATTTGATCTGACACACGCACGCGCCGTTCCAAAAAGCACAACCGTCACCCTGCTTTTGGAGGCGCTTACGCTGTGTAACAACGCGGAGGTGGTCGAGGACGGAGCAGACCACATCGTGCGCGGCTCCCCGACGGATCGCGGCTTGCTCGGATTGGCTGTCCGGCTCGGGGTTCCCATCAGCGAGATTCGAACACAACGCCCGCGCACAGGGGAACTGCCGTTTGATTCGCAGTACAAGTATCTCGCCTGCGCACATACCGATGGGCAGGGATCCCTGCATCTGCTTGCCGGCGCGCCGGAACGGGTGCTGACCTTTTGTACGCTGACGCAGGCGCGGCATACAGAGATCACGGCGCACATTCACGATTGGTCCTCGCGCGGCGCGCGTTTGGTTGCGTTCGCGCGTAAACAGGTGCAGACAGAAGGGGCGCCCCTTGACCGTGCGGCCCTCGGCGGGTTTACGTTTCTTGGTCTGGTGGTGATGGACGATCCGGTTCGGCCGCAGGCGCGCGCGCAGGTGCTGGAAGCGAAAGCGGCCGGCGTGCGCACGGTCATGGTGACGGGCGACCATCCCGCAACGGCGCAGGCCATTGCGCGGGAAGTGGGCTTGGAGGCGCGTGAGGGGAGTGTGGTTTCGGGCGAAGAATTGGACCGGTGGAGCGACGACGAACTTGCGCGCCGCGTCACGGACGTGGATGTGTTCGCGCGCGTGGAGCCGCGTCACAAGAACCGGATCATCGCGGCGTGGCAAGCGCGCGGGGATGTGGTTGCGATGGTGGGCGACGGCGTGAACGATGCGCCGGCGCTCAAGGCCGCGGACATCGGGGTCGCGGTCGGATCCGGAACGGAAGTCGCCAAAGGCGCGGCGGATCTGGTTCTCTTGGACAACAACCTCGGCACCATCACTGCCGCGATTGCACAGGGTCGCGTCATCTTTGACAACATTCGCAAAACCACCGTCTATCTTGTCTCCGGCAGTTTCACGGAAATCGTGCTTATCGCGTTTACCGTTCTGCTCGGCCTCCCGCTTCCGCTCCTGCCCGCGCATATCCTCTGGATCAATCTCGTCACCGACACCTTTCCAAATATCGGCCTTACCTTGGAACCGGCCGAACGCGATCTCATGCGCGAACGTCCGCGCGAGCGCGGCGAGAGCGTGTTGAACGCGCAGATGACACGCCTGGTAGCGATCATCGGCGCGGTCGTGATTACTGGCCTCATCGGTTTTTACCTATTCCTGCTCACGCGATTCACCGATGCGGAGACGATCCGCACGTTCATGTTCGCCGCCGTCGGCCTTGACTCGCTCATCTATGTCTTCGCTATCAAGAATCTGCGCCGCTCTGTGTTTCACGCGAACCTCTTTTCCAACCCGTGGCTGTTTGCGAGCGTCGGCTTCGGCTTCGTTCTGATGTGGATCGCATTCACATTCCCGAGTTTGCGATCCCTGTTGCATCTGACGCCGCTTGACTTGTCACACTGGCTACTGCTGATTATGATGGGAACGCTGAAACTCCTGGTGATCGAACTTGTCAAACACTATGCCCACCGATATCCTGCACACGCTACGCACGCGCTCGCATGAGCACGCCCGCGCTCGCCGCGAGGTGATCGCCCTGTCCAATGAAGCGTTGAGCAAGAGCAAACGCGCCATTTTCGCCTATCAACGCGAGGACGCAAAGGCGGCCCGAACGCTTTTGAAAGAAGCGGCCGCGCTCTTTGCCAAAGCCGAGAAGGGGATGGGACGCGACGGGTCTTTGCGTTACGAGGGCGCGTACCGTGCGGCGCTGGAGGAATACGCCGAAGCGCTTTTGTTCGGACAGTATCTCAAAAACGGGAAGATGGGGGCGATTGATGCGCGCGCGATGGATCCGCAGGTTTACCTTGCCGGACTGTGCGACGCGACCGGTGAAATCGTCCGCCACATCGTGCGGCAGGTGACGCTCGGCAACACAAAGCCGGTACGCGCCGCGCGCGACACGGCAGAGGGCGTTGTAGAATTCATGCTGGAACTGGACGCGACCGGCAACCTACGCGCGAAGTTTGATCAAGCCAAAGGCAATCTCAAACGACTGGAGGAAATCCTCTATGACCTTTCTTTGCGATAATCCATGGTTGTTCCATCGCGACGAAGTGGATTTGCTTGAGGAAGAGATGGACGACTTGTACCGCGAGCACGCGCCGGAGGAAGGAACCGCGGCGCGGAGGATGGAACAGCGGGTGATCCAGGAGCAAATGGAAACCGAAGAGCGGTCGGATGCGGTGCTGGAACAGGCGCTGGAAGGTGCACCTGTGCCGCCGGACACACACGTCCACGCGCCTGACGCGGCGTTTTCGTCCGGGGCGCGTGCGCCCTCTTCGTTGCGCGAGGAACTTTTTGTCAACAGCGAACGCGATCCAGTGTATGAACGGCTCTATCAATGGGTGGAGCGCGTATTCGCGTACACGACAAAGCGTTATCTCACGGAGGGCGTGCGTGATGAGGACGTCTTTCGCGCGCATGTCAATGTGAAGATGGTGCCGATTAAGTTCGTGTCGGCATTGACCGAGTTCATTCCGGGCGATCCGGTTTCCGAGCAGGTGTCAGAGACCCAGCGCGAACTCTGTTTCGTCTATTTCACCCGCACGCTTGATTCGCTTGATCATCGTTCTTTTTTGGGCGACGGCGAAGCCGCGCCGCTTGTGCGGGAAGGCCGGGAGTTGGAAGAACTCGTGCGCGCGCATCTAACTGATGTCTAAAGGAGTCAGGTTTTGATCTGGAAACATTCAAGATTCAAGGTCTGACCACATTCTGATATGAAACGGCCGTCCGTCGCGGCGATCATTCCGGCCTACAACGAGGCCGACACCATTGCGGATGTCGTGCGTCCGCTTGCGGCCTCGCCGTTTGTGGACGAGGTCATTGTGGTCTCCGACGGTTCTACGGACGGGACGGAACACGTCGCACGCGCCGCCGGTGCGCGGGTGGAGCGATTGGCGAAGCGGCGCGGCAAAGGGGAGGCAATGCGCCTGGGCGCATCGCGCGCGCAGGCGCAGGTGCTCGCGTTTTTTGACGCGGATTTGATCGGGCTCACGCCGGAACATGTGGAACGGATCTTGATGCCGGTGATCGTGGGCGGCCGCGCGATGAACATCGGCATTCGCGACCGCGGCGTCTTCTTCACCTGGCTCTCGCACCATCTCCCGCTGATCAGCGGTGAACGCGCCATGCGGCGCGATATTTTTGAGGCTATCCCGCAGGAATACCTGCACGGCTTTATGGTGGAAAGCTCGCTCAATTTTTACTGCCGTTCCCGCCGTCTGCGCTACGGCGCCACGGATCTGTCAGGTCTGTATATCCGACGGAAGTTTCAAAAAGTGCCATTTGCCCGCGCTATGGTACAATATGTGGGCATGTTCTGGCAGGTTGGGATTGCCATGTTGGCGGTCCGGTTGGCTCGTTTATTCGGCAGATTTTAACCACACCGAGGGGTCAGGCACCTTGTCTGGGTACCTTGACCACCCTCGGGTGATCTGTATGGCCATTGATCTTTCTTCCATTGACCATTTCCAAGACGCCATGGTGACCGTCATGGGCCTTGGGCGTTTCAAACAGGGCAGTGGCGTGGGCGCGTCCAAATGGCTCATGCGCCACGGCGCGCAGATTGTCATCACCGATCTCAAGTCCGCGGAGGAATTGCGCGAATCCGTGGACGAGATCATGAAGTGGTACTCGCAATATAAAAAGGAGTACACACACCGCAATATCTACGCGCCGGTGTTCGTGCTGGGCACGCACGATGCGGAGGATTTTACCAATGTAGATCTGGTGATGCAGAATCCGGGTGTCGCGCGCGAATCGGAATTTGTGACGCTGGCCAAAAAGGAGGGGGTGCCGGTTGAAAGCGACATCTCGCTCTTTTTTCGGTATTGCCCGTTCCCGATCTATTCCGTCACTGGCACGCGCGGCAAATCCACAACCACGGCGCTCTGGGGCGAAATGCTCCGTCATATCCATCCCAACACAGTGGTCGCCGGCAACATCACGCGTTCTCCGTTGGAGGATCTTGATTGGTTGTTGGAGGAAAAAACGCCGGTGCCGGTGGTGCTGGAATTATCGTCCTGGCTTTTGGAAAGTTTGGAAGGGCTTGGCAAAGGGCCACAGATCGCCCTGCTCACCAATGTCTATAAGGATCACTTGGACCGGTACGATTCGTTTGAACACTATCTGTGGGCAAAGGAGTTGATTTTTAAAGAGCAACAGCCGGATCAGATTGCGCTTCTCAATGCGGATCAGGAACTGTCTGAAGAAGTGGCTTCACACGTGAAGTCCCAGCGCGTGTATTGGTTTTCCGCCAACGCACTCCCGGAGGGCAAGCTGGGCGCGTTCCAAGACGGCGATCAGCTCATCTGGAAATTGGAGGAAGCGCAGGGGACATTTGCGCATGTGCACGATCTTGCGCATTTGGTGGGCGAGCACAATGTGATGAACGCGCTTTCTGCTTCGCTGGGCGCGCATTTCGCGGGCGTCAGCGACGAACAGATCCATGAGACGCTCAAGACATTCGCTGGCTTGCCCGGGCGCCAGCAGATTATCGCGGAAGTGGAGGGGGTCTTGTATGTCAACGATACGACGGCCACTTCGCCCGAAGGCGTGATCG
Organism: Candidatus Parcubacteria bacterium; assembly: GCA_016882235.1. Classification (GTDB taxonomy): domain Bacteria; phylum Patescibacteriota; class Patescibacteriia; order UBA9934; family GWF2-40-263; genus VGKU01. Next base: position 1,347 of record VGKU01000023.1, on the reverse strand, counting down.
CCGCACTGAAACGATTCGGCAGAGGAGGGAACCTGATTTGGATCGGCGGGGGATCGTCCAAAGGTCTGCCGTTTGAAGAATTGGCCGAGCAGGTACGCGCGCAGTGTCGGATGGCCATCCTGTTTGACGGCACGGCGTTTGACGATCTGTCCGTAGCGCTTGGATCGGAGATTCCCATCGTCAAAGCGATGTCCATGGCACAAGCGATGGAGGCGGCGAGCACAGAGGTAAAACTGGGCGATATCGTCTTGTTGTCTCCTGGGACGGCGAGTTTTGGTCTGTTCAAGAATGAGTTTGATCGCGGCGAGCAATTCAACAAAGCGGTGGAGGCGCTCAAGGGCGTATGATCAAAACGTGGATCCGTCGGCTTGTTCCCGAATCGGCCATCAGTGCCTATCACTTGTGGCTCGCTCGCGCCGCCGCGGTGGCGTACGGACATCCCTCTGAACAGTTGATCGTGGTGGGCGTGACGGGCACCAACGGGAAGTCCTCTACCGTCCAATACATCGGGCGGATTCTGGAACACGCCGGCTTTCGCGCGGGGTGGACGACGACCGTGGGATTCAAAGTCGGGCCGCACGAATGGGTGAACGATAAGAAGATGACCATGCTCGGCAGATTCGCCACACAGCGTCTTCTGCGTGAAATGGTGCGCGCCGGGTGTACGCACGCGATCATTGAAACCTCCTCACAGGGGATTCTCCAGCATCGGCACGCGGGTATCCATTACGATGTGGCGGTATTCACCAATTTAACACCCGAACACATTGAGGCGCATGGCGGGTTTGACAGGTACAAAGCGACGAAGGGACGATTATTCGCCGAGCTTGCAACCGCAAAAGAAAAAGTAATTGACGGCCGCGGCGTCCAAAAAGCAAGCGTCGTCAACGGACTGGACGAACATGCGGAGTATTTTCTCTCCTTCCGCGCGGGCGTGCCGTTCGTCTTTGGGAAAAACGCGAAAGATGTGCGGATCACAAAGGATGGAACGGTGTTTACGCTGGAGGGAGTGCCGTTTTCGTTTAAGTCGCTCGGGCGGTTTAATTATGAGAATGTACTTGCGGCGATCACTACCTGCCGGTCGCTTGGCATGCCGCTTGGGGAGATTGCCGAGGCGGTCGCGGCGTTGGAACCGGTGCCTGGGCGTTTGGAAGTGATGGATGTGGGACAGTCGTTTGCGGTCGTAGTGGATTATGCGTACGAGCCGGCTTCGCTTGCGGCGGTGTACGAGGCGATCAAGCTGTTTGGATACGCGCGGCTGATCCATGTGACCGGCTCGGCCGGCGGGGGACGCGATGTGGCGCGCCGCGCGATCATCGGACAGATGGCGGCAGAGCACGATGACAT
>VGKU01000022.1 GCA_016882235.1 Candidatus Parcubacteria bacterium | reverse complement strand
TAATTACCTTTTCTTTTACGGAGAAATTATTGGTTCATTAATTGAACATTTTGCGAATAAAAAATAAAAATCACATCGCCTCACACGGAATCTGCGGTTCAGATCATAGCGATGAAACTTCTATTTTCAGTAGAAATATAAAAAATCCCTTGACTTCTCTGGTCAAGGGGATTGGTCGCGGTCGGGAATCGCGATGAGCGAGCGCCGATACCGGCGCTCTTTGCGTCTAGCGCGCCGCCGCTTGGCGAGCGCGACGGTACCTGCGAGGATGTGCCCGCTCAGCGAACCGCATCCAAGCAGAAGCGCCACCGAGAAGATGAGATCCAGCAGGAGCTTGCTCGCTGGATAGAACACGAGCAAAGAGAGAGCGGCGTATTCCGACCACGCCTTGATCTTGCCCAGGCGGTTGGATGAACCGTCGCCCATGCCCAGCCGGCGCTTGAGCGGCCGGACGGCCATGAGCCCCAGGGCCACTGTCGTCAAAGCGGCAATGAGCCACGTGTCCACGACCCCCCACCCCAGCGGATAGAGCGCGCCGAGAAAGCGCACTTTGTCCGTGAGGGGATCCAGCCACTTGCCAAGGTGGGTGACACCGCGGTAGTTGATGCGCTGCCAGAAGGTCAGACGCATCTCCTCCTCGTAGGTCATCACCGGAGTGTCGCCTTGCTGGGCAACCGCCACCGCGCCGTCAAACCAGTCCGTCAACGCGCTGAAGATGAGGAGCAGAGACGCAACGAGATACTGGTCCGCGAGGTAGAAGTAAATCATGGGAACGGATGCGGCGAACCCCATGAGCGTGAGTTGGTTTCCCGTGATGTGCTTGATGAGCGAACCCAGGACGCGTCGCGCGAGGCGATCCGTCCCCTTGAATCGGCGACTTTGCCACTTGGCCGTGCGTCGCCGCCAGACCTTCAGATTCATGACGCCTCCTTGACAGGGCTTCAAGAGGATACAAAAAGAAAACGGACCTTGCAAGGGTTTGCACAGGTCCGTTTACGTTACCATTCACCACCTTCTTCGTCGTCCCCGGAGTCGTCGTCAGCACCCTCTTCCCCTTCTGCTCCCTCGTCACCACCTGCTTCTTCTTCGTCGCCGCCGTCGCCCCAGTCATTGTCTTCGTCATCCATGACGAAGCTGAATGGAAACAACATACGTCTTCGTGTATGTTATGAATTAGTGCAGATATGGTACCGTGGTTGAGAACGGTCTTGCAACGGACTGTCAAGCCCTAAAAACTTGGAACACATCTGATGACTTTCGCGCAACGGTAGAACCGCCGTGCACGGGTTGATTTTCAAGCCCTACAGACGGATACGGAAATGCCGGCATGGCAGGGCAAAGAGACACCTCACGGAAAAACAAGGGGTCGTGCAACTGGTTTATGCAATGACCACATGGATGTACACACACTTTCACGCAAGCTCTTGCGCTGGTATGACCGCCATGGCCGAGACCTACCATGGCGTCGGACGAGCGATCCGTACCGAATTTTGGTGAGCGAAATCATGCTCCAACAGACGCAGGTGGACCGCGTCGTTTTGTTTTACGGACGGTGGCTTAAACGATTTCCGGATTGGCGGGCACTGGCGCGGGCCACAAACGCGCAGGTGATTCGCGTATGGGCCGGACTCGGGTACAACCGTCGCGCACTGGCCTTGCGGGACATCGCGCGGCGCATGACGCGCGAAGGCGTCCCGACGACGGTAGAGGGATGGCGGTCGCTCAAAGGGATTGGCGCGTATACCGCCGCGGCGGTCAGCGCGTTCGCGCAAGGCGCGCGAGTCCTGCCGATTGATACGAACATCCGGCGCGTCTTGGGACGGCTGTGGTTTGGGATTCCCTACCCCGATGCGAAGGGTGATGGGCGGCTTCAGAAACGAACGAACGATCTGTTGCCCCAACATGGGCGGTTCGCGGAGATTCCCCAGGCGCTGTTTGATTTAGCGACGGATGTCTGTAAAAAAATTCCCCAGTGCGCCCACTGCCCGATGCGTGGCGATTGCAAGGCGGCCGAAAAGTTCCTGTCAGGCCGCGTGCGCATCCCCCGCCAAATGGTCAAACGACCTGCGGAACGCCGCCACGCGGGCAAACCGTTCCCGAATCGGATTTACCGCGGACGCATTCTCAAACTGGTGCGTGAACGCGGACGCGTAAAATGGTCAGAGGTCGGTCCAACGGTCGATGAAGCATACAACCCGGACATAGATCGCCTGTGGATGGAGGGTATGATCACACAGTTGATTCATGAACATTTTTTGTCCACTCACCAGCAGGTGATATCCCTCCAGGGAGTGAGTCAAAAACGAGTCAAGCACGTCAAAGGGGACAAGACCGCCTAGATCTAAAGCGGGCTTCGGCGCTACACAAAACGCCCCCCGCGCGGTTAGGCGTGAGAGGCGTTTTGGATTGCCCCACAGGGACTAAATTTGGCTCGCGTTAATCGTGTTCCGGCGCACCGGTCACTGCCCATGAACGGACGCTTCAGCAAAGCCGTTGCGTCGTCAGGGTTCGCTTTCGCCCGCAAAACGGGCGTACCGCGGGGTTCTCGCACAGCCGCCAAGGCGACCGTGGTTCTAAACCCTCAAGCCAAGGTTTGCCCAAATTAGTATCTGTGGAGCACATTCACTGTACCATGCCGCCCTTAACGCAGCAACAAATAATTTGCCGTCTCAACGGGCACAAATTGAATAACCTCGAACATGGGCACACGTGGTCGCGCATCCACATAGACGTTCTCCGATTCCGTTTTCTCTTCATCTATCGCCTGGGCAACAACCGCGCGTTCCACAGGCGTCGCGAGAGGGAGGGACGGTTGGTTCAATGAAGACCCGACAAGCGTAAACACGACCACCAGCAGTCCGCCGGTGAAGAGCGGTGCCGTAAACGTCATCACACGGTTCCAACGCGCCTCGCGCGCGCACCGGTTGCCGAAAAACTTGGAACACAAGAGCTCCCGCCGCAGTTCGTAACGGTGGACGGTGTCTTCTGGAAATTCATTCGAGGCCATGTGCTCGAGCAGGGACTCGAGGTTGAGCGGAGCTCGTTTCATACGTCTGTGCCGTGGGGTGGGTCATGAGCGTTTGCAATTTCTTGAGAGCGCGATGGAGATGCGACTTGATGGTTCCTTCCTTCATTTGGAGCGTACCGGCGATTTCCGGAACGGTCATCTTGGAAAAAAACCGCAGTGTGATGATGTCCTGCTGGCGCTGGTTGAGCTGTTTCATCACCTGGCGCAACAACGCGATCTTCTCTTGCAGATCGTCGGCATCCTCCCCCATCTGATACGCGATGTCTGGCTGGAAATCCTCATGGCCGACAATCTCCGGCGCCTCCTCAATCGTGAGTTCAAACATCTTCGCACGTTGGCGATAATAGTTGCCGATCTGCGCCACCCCAATCGCGAACAGCCACGATTTGAACGTCGCGCCCTCGCGCGGCCGGTAGCGGTGCAGATTTTTGAGCGCCTGGAAAAACGTCTCACTCGTCAGGTCCTTGGCGACTTCCGCATTGCCGGTGCGGCTGTACATAAACCCAAAGACCGGCCGGTAGTACAGGTCGTACAACCGCCCGAACGCCTCTGGGTCATGTTGCGCATCGGCGACCTCCTTTTGGGTGATGTGCATAAGAACGACCTATGAGATCTCTGCAAAATGGCGTCTGTTCGGCTCACAGGGTTCCGCCGACCCCGCTGACTCTACCGGTCAGAAGAGCTTGCGCTGACGCTTCGCGCGGGCAGACGCAACGCGGGGGTCGGAACCTTTGGACGAACATCCATCCGTTTTTTGAGGTCTCAAAAAGTACATCGCACACAAACGCCGACCGTTGCAGGATCAATAGTCCCGCAACTTCTCAATAAGCGGATTGGCCTGGATTTTCTCAAGCGCTTTGGCTTCTATTTGGCGGATGCGTTCGCGTGTGACATCAAATTCGCGTCCCACCTCCTCCAGCGTGTGTGAGACCCCGTCGGTCAGGCCAAATCGCATTTCCAAAATTTTCTGTTCGCGCGGGGTCAGACCCTCCATCGCCGTGTGCACATAATCTTTGAGCAATTCTCGCGCCGCTTGCCGGTCCGGTGAGATCGTCTTTGTGTCCTCAAGAAAATCCTCCAGTTTGGAATCCTCGTCATCGTCACCGACGGACGTCTCAAGCGATACGGTCTCCTGCGAAATCTTGCGAATGTGGCGCACCTTCGCGACCGGCTCGCCCATCTCGGCGGCAATTTCCTCCGGCAATGGTTCGCGACCCAAATCCTGTATCAACTGCCGCTCAATCTGCTGGAATCGGTTAATGGTCTCCACCATGTGCACCGGAATGCGGATCGTGCGCGACTGGTCCGCGAGCGCGCGCGTGATCGCCTGGCGGATCCACCAGGTCGCGTAGGTAGAAAACTTGTACCCTTTGCGGTACTCAAATTTTTTTACGGCGCGGAACAGGCCGATATTGCCCTCTTGAATCAAATCCAAGAGCGACATCTGCTTGCCCACGAATTTCTTGGCAATGGAAACGACGAGGCGCAAGTTCGCCTCAATCAGCCGCCGCTCCGCCTCTTTTTCGTTGCGCTCCTTGCGTTTGGCGAGCGCGACTTCCTGTTCGCCATTTAAGAGGGGAATTTTCCCGATCTCACGCAAGTACATTTGGATAGAATCCTGCGTGAGTTCCGGAACCGCGAACCCTTTTTGTTTCTCGTGCGTCAGCCGGATTTTGTCATACACCTCCTCGCGATCCTCTTGTCGCCCAAGAATCCCTTCTTTGAGTTCAATAAAATGGATGCCAAGCCGTTCCATCCGGTCAAGGAATTCCTCAAACAGATCCACACAATCCTCCACTTCCGGAAATCCAAACAACACCTCGTTTTCCGTGATGTATCCGCGCTGTTTGCCTTTTTCAATCAGGCGGTCAAGCGACTCCTGCGACGGCGGCTCGGACTTCTTATACCTCGGCGCCGCCGGCTTTTTTTTCGGCGCGGTCTTTTTTGCTTTCACCGCCTTTGATACCTTCTCAACCCTTTTTCTCGTCTCCTTCTTTTTTGCCATAGGTAAACTCAACGATAAGCCGCTCGACGGCTTCGTGATCGCCGGCGAGCTCGGCTTGTCGAATTTTTTGCGCGAGCGTTTGACGCGCGGCGCGCGCCTGCTCGTTTTTTAACACCTCCTCTAGACTCTTCAGTTGTGGTTGCACCGCGAGGGGCGACAGGTCGGAAAACGTCATCTGCGCAAAGAGAGAAGCCTCGTCAAGACGGGAGACAAGGTCGTCCCGCCCTTGGCGCGCAAGGTGTTCCCGCAGCCGCGAAAAAAATGGTTGTTTGGGTGCGTAACTGTGCGAAGTGTATACCTCTTTCGCCACGGTGTAAAGCTCATCAACCGTCGCGCCGGAGTGTGTGGGAGGGTCGCACAGGCCGTTTACCCATGCGCCCAGAAGGAGCAACCAGGCCCGCGCGGCTTTGGTGCGGGGTTTGGAGACCCCGCCTGTTCCTTGGGAATGTATATCATCCCGAGACCCTTGCTTCCCCCTGTCATCCTGAAGCTGGCTCCGCTGGCCAATGGATCTGCGTATCTGGCTTTGTTCAATGCCCAAGAGATCGGCCACCACCATCTCCCAATGCGCGTATTCAACCGGATCTTTGATTTCCGCAAGCGCGGGCAAGAGCTCCTGTGCAATGAGCCGTTTATCATCCACATCCGCGAGATTTTTTCCTTCGGTCACGCGGCCAATCAGGTATTCCATAAACGGCACCGACCGCGCGCAAAGCTCCCGCCACGCCGACGGGTCGCGCTGGACCAATTCGTCCGGATCTTTCGCACCCTCCGGCAATACGATCGCACGCGCGTCAAAGCCGAGCGAACGGGCGATCGTGACCCCGCGCTTGGCGGCCTGTAACCCGGCCGCGTCGCGATCAAAACAGAACACGACCGTTTTGACATACCGTCCAATCAGCTGGAGCTGTTCGGGAGTGAGCGCTGTACCGGAACTCGCCACCGCATGTTCCACACCCGCTTTATGCGAAGCGATGACATCTAGATTGCCTTCCACCACGATCATCTGTTTGTGTTCTTTGCTCGCACGCTTGGCAAACTCCAAACCGTAAAGCAGTTGTCCTTTGTGATAGACGGCTGTCTCGGGCGAGTTCATATACTTTGGCCCTTCAACGTTTTTGTCGTCCGCAAGCCCTGGCAGCACCCTTCCTGTAAACCCTACCGTGTTCCCGTGCTGATCACGAAGCGGAACCATCAGGCGCGAGCGGAACCGATCAATCGTTCCGGAACCGGATTTACGTTTCTGGCCGAGGCCTGCGGCGATAATCTCCGACTCGGAAAATCCCCGCTTGAGCAACAATTGCGTGAGCGCATCCCACTGGTCCGCGGCGTACCCAAGGCCAAACCGTTCGGATAACTCCGGCGGGATGCCGCGGTTTTTCACATACGCACGCGCTGTCTCCGCCACGGGCGATTGCTCCAAGACCTTCCGGTAAAACCGCTCCGCAAACGCGTTGATTTCAAACAGCCGTTGTTTGATATTCCCGTGCGTCGTGGACAACCGTTTCACCTCCACCCCGACTTTCTGTCCCAGATGCAACAGGGCCTCTGAAAAATCCATCCCTTCCATTTTCATGATGAAACTAAAACAATCGCCCCCTTCCCCGCATCCGAAACAATGCCAGATTTGGCGGTCGGATGAGACATGGAACGAGGGCGTTTTCTCCCCATGAAACGGGCAGTTCGCTTTGAAACCATGCGCGCCCGCCGGCTTGAGCGTCAAGGACTCGCCGATCAGCTCGACGAGATCCACCTTCTGTTTGATTTCATCTTTAGGGTCCAGCATGACCCAACAGTACACTAGAGACCTCTGAAAAACTAGCTAATTTGTATGGACGAGGTTACCGAGCCCCCGAGCCCTTTTGAAACGGAGGGTGAGCGGGCCGGCGGACGCCTAGGAAACGAAACAGGGCGGTTTGAGAAGGGTCCCATCACCCGCGAAGGACGGCAAAAGCCATAAATCCGACATACATGCAGATAAGCGTAATGCCGGTCCAGCGTTCAATCACATACTTTTGACCAATAAACAGCATCAAAAACAACAAAAACGTCGCGATCACGACCGCAAAGGCATCCGTCAAATTCGCCCCGCCAAACGGAAGCGGCCGCAACACGGCGCTGATGCCGAGCACAAAAAAAATGTTGAAAATGTTTGAGCCGACGACATTGCCAATAGCGAGATCCATGTGCCTCTTGCGCGCGGCGGTAATACTGGTCACCAATTCCGGAAGCGAGGTGCCCAGCGCGACAATCGTCAGGCCGATCAGGTTCGCGGACACACCCAGCGCAAACGCGATATGGGTCGCCCCATCCACCACAAGCTTCCCGCCAATCCCCAACGCCGCCAGCCCTCCCAGAATAAACACGACTGACTTCCACACAGGCAGAAGATCAATCTTCTCTTCGGATGGCCCGCCGTTATGACGGATCCCGAAGGTATACACAATGAAAAGGAAAAACATGGCGAGAAGCGCGATGCCGTCCGTGCGCGTGAGGACATTGACGAGCCCGCCGTCCAGGAGGATGTCACTGCCAAAGATGAGCACAAGGAGGGCGGCCAAAAGGGAGAACGGGATTTCCTTCCAGACCGTATTGCCCTGCAAGGTGAGCGGCGCGAACATGGCCGCGACGCCCAGGATCAGGAGCATGTTGGCCAAGTTACTGCCCAGGACATTGCCGATGGCGATATCCGTCGTGCCTTTGACCGTGGCGATGATGTTGACAAAAAGTTCGGGCGCGGAAGTGCCAAAGGCGACGACCGTGAGGCCGACCACCAGCGCGGAGACGCCGAGCGTCCGCGCAAGTGAAGAGGCACCGCTGATCAGGTAATCCGCGCCTTTGATCAGAAGAAAAAACCCGCCGATGATCAAAATACTATTGGTCAACATACAGGAATGCAGATAGATTATCACAAAAGCGAGGAAAGAAAAAAAGCCCGGAGGGGGCTTAGTGACGGCATGGCGTCGCGCGGTAGACGGCAAAGAGCTCGCGCACGGAGCGGTCCATGGCGTAGGAAGCGGCTACGCCGGAGAGCGTGGCGATCTCCTTGCAGGTGAACAACGACATCCAGCTTCGGGGAATGTCCTCGCCAGCGTGGAGGAGATCTCGGGCAAGCGCGGGGTAATTTGGACCAGGATAGGCGACCGGCGCAGGGATCGGCTCGCAGACGACGGGATCCGGACAGGCCTCACACGTTCGCTCGGGCGGGCATTCCCGCGGAGGCGGACAGGCGAGGCGAGTAGGAGCCGGCACGATTTGTGGACAGCTTGAGCAGTCCAGTGTCGGAGGTCTAGGACAATCCGGACACGGAGAACACACCAGCGCATCCGGTATCATGCAAGGCTTCGGCGCGGCGGCCTGACACGCAGGACAGGGATCGCACGTGACTTCCGCAGAGGTGGCCGGCGCGGGGATCGGCCCGCAGACGACAGGATCCGGACAGACGTCGCACGTTCGCTCGGGCGGGCACTCGCGCGCAGGCGCACGGGTGGGCACGGGCGGACACGGCTTACACAGGCTGGGTTGCAGATCCGACGAGCTGATGGACGCCAACGCGGATGGATCATCAGCCATTGTTGCAACGGACGCTTCCAGCGTTTCTGACGAGCACATCATCGGCTCTTCCCACTGCGCCACGTCCGGGAAACTCGGAACCTCGTCAGGTTGAATGTCCTCGCAGTCGCAGATGGCAACCGGATCTTCGCACTCCGGACAGTCGGAGCATTGGCTTTGCCGGATCCACGGGTCGCGCGGCGGACGTTTTCTGCGCGGTTTACGCTTTCTGCCAGATGAGGAACGCCCCTTCCCTTCGGAGAGGCTGGAGGTCCATGCCGCCGGATTGGGAGGACCACCGGCGTAAGCCGATGGCGTCGCGTACGTGAGCATGAACGCACACAGGGCGCGGGAGATTATCGGGGACATTTCCCCGATCGCCTCGCGTCCTCCAGACGCCGCAGGTTCACCATTCCGCGCACATCAATCGCCTTCTTCACCGCCGCGTCGTCCATCTTCTCGTCGTAGACGTACCAGGAGTAATTCGCGAAAAACGCCGCATCCCGTGGGTCCTGGAAGGCATAGCCGTGGATCGCGAGCGTCGCGAGCTTGAGCAACCGCAACTGGTTGCATTCCACCCCCTTCAACCGAGACGGGACGAGCATGCCGCCTTCAACGATCTCCGACATGAGCCACTCAAAGGCCCAAGCAGCGCACTCGGTTTTGCAGGAAGGCGGAGAGGGGCAAGTCGGGGGAGCGGACGAGTCGGCCGCAGGCATGTCCGCAGGCGCAGGCTGGCCCTGCTCGGGAGGACACCGCTGATTGTACGCATCAGAGACGAACAGCTGGTTCTGGTTGTCCGTCTCCGTCGCGAGCCTTACCGCTTCATCCGCCGCCGCCGGCTTTGGCTGGTAGCGCGAATCCTGAACGAGACGCGCCTGGAGCTTGTCGTTTTTGAAAACGATGCCAGAGCGCGCGAGCGGCCACCACCGCAGGATCCA
>VGKU01000021.1 GCA_016882235.1 Candidatus Parcubacteria bacterium | reverse complement strand
CGCAAGCGCAGGACGGCACGCAAGGAGGGCTGTGTCAAAATCCTTGCGCCCGTTGTGGTGGGACGCAAAGGCGAGTACTACCAGCTTTTGTACGATTTGTATAACTCCGGTTTTGCGCGCGTGCGTATTGACGGGAAGGAGCATCGCCTGGACCAACAGATTAAGCTCGCGCGGTATCAACAGCATACGATTGAGGTCGTGGTGGATACGATTCCCGTGCCGGTCATCCCGACCAAAGCCAACACCGCGGACGGCGGGGAGCGTTTGCTAACTTCCTCGGATTCCGTCCCGGTGAGGCAGGATGACCATGCATCCAAAGCCTTTCGTCAGCGTTTGGCCGAGGCGATTGAGACGGCGGTGGAACGCGGCAATGATGTGGCGACGATCGTGTATCCCGATCTGAGCGAGCAGATGCTCTCGTCGAAGTTCAGTTGTCCCAAAGACGGATTTTCGTTTCCGGAAATTGAACCCAGGCTGTTCTCGTTCAATTCTCCCTATGGCGCGTGTTCGGTGTGTACAGGACTCGGCACGGCCGAGCTGTTCAGTGAGGAGCTGTGCGGGAAATGTTCGGGGTCGCGTTTGCGTGAGGAAGCCTTGTCTGTCTGGTTGCCCCGGGAAGGGCCACGAGGGCTGAATATTGTTGAGATCACGCGCATGAGCATTCACGAGGCGTTTGGATATTTTGCCGGAATCGACCTGACGGAATCACAAAAAGAGATCGCCGGTTCCATCCTCAAAGAAATCCAAAACCGCCTGCAGTTTATGTTGGATGTGGGCCTTCATTATCTGACGTTGGATCGCATGGCCGGCACGCTTTCGGGTGGGGAGGCCCAGCGCATCCGGCTCGCCTCGCAAGTCGGGACGCGACTGGTGGGCGCCATGTATGTGTTGGACGAGCCGACCATTGGCCTGCATCAGCGCGACAACGACCGGCTCGTGGAGACGTTGGAGCGTTTGCGCGACCTGGGGAACACCGTGATCGTCGTTGAACACGACGAGGACACGATTTTGGCGTCGGATTACATGGTAGAGATCGGGCCCGGGGCGGGGAGGCATGGTGGGGAGGTGATGGCGGCGGGAGCGACGCCGAAGATTTTTGAAGATAAAAAATCACTCACGGCCGCCTATCTTCGCGGCGACGAAAAGATTCCGGTTCCGACAGAACGTCGGTCGGTCGGGAGAGACGCGATCAAAATCCGTGGCGCGTCGCAGAACAACTTAAAACAGATTGATGTCGATATCCCTCTGCGCCGTTTTGTGTGCGTCACCGGTGTGTCCGGTTCGGGAAAATCCACGCTTGCGTACGAGACGATGTATAAGGCGATCGCTAAACGGCTCTACGGCGCCAAGCATACGCCCGGCGCGCACAAAGCCCTGTTGGGGCTGGAGTATCTGGACAAGGCCATTCTGATTGACCAGTCGGCGATCGGACGCACTTCGCGTTCCAATCCGGCCACCTATACAGGCGCGTGGGGCCCGATCCGCGATCTGTTTTCCGAAGTGCCTGAAGCGCGCTATCGCGGGTACAAGCCTGGGCGGTTCAGTTTCAACCGACCGGGCGGACGGTGCGAGCACTGCGAGGGGCACGGAGTGATCGCGATTGAGATGCATTTTTTGCCCACCGTGTATGTCAAATGCGATGTGTGCAAAGGGCGGCGTTTTGACCGCGAGACGCTTGAGATTACCTACAAAGAAAAAAACATCTATCAGGTATTGGAGATGACGGTGGAAGAAGCGGCGGAGTTTTTCAAGGACATTCCGTTTGTGTACGATAAGCTTTCCACGCTGTGTGAGGTCGGCCTTTCGTATGTGCGATTGGGCCAGCCCGCGCCGACGCTTTCGGGAGGGGAGGCCCAGCGCGTGAAACTCGCAACGGAACTTTCAAAACGTCAAACAGGCCGCACGCTCTATCTGTTGGACGAGCCCACGACCGGTTTACATTTTGCGGATGTCAAGAAGTTGTTGGAGGTCCTGCACGCTCTTGTAGACAAGGGCAACAGCGTGATCGTGATTGAGCACAATTTGGATGTCATCAAGACGGCGGACTGGGTGATTGACCTGGGACCCGAAGGAGGCGACCTGGGCGGGCATGTCGTGTTTGCCGGCACGCCCGAGGAAGTGGCGCGCCACGCGGGAAGTCACACGGGGCAGTATCTGAAACGGCTTTTATAGGGTGGCCGACGAAAGGACCCGCTTACTTCACGATCAGCTTTCCCTGCATTCCAAATGCGCGGTGGGAGCCGATATCGCAATAGAACGTGTATTCGCCGGGCGTCGTGGGTGCTTTGAATTCCAGTGCCTCGCCGGCCTTGATCGGGAATTTCAGATTGATTTCATCAATCACAAAGGTATGAAAACCGGTGTTCTTTGTGAACATGATCCGGATGTTCTCACCCGCTTTCGCTTCAATGACCTTTGGCGCGAACGAGAAATTCTCGCTGACCATATCCAGCTTGAGCGTGGCGCCACCGAGCACAATATTCGTGACCGGTACGCCATCGTCGATTTCCACGTCCTCGTCTTCCGCAGGTTTTGTTTCAAAGGTAATCTCCGTGCCATCGTCTACCGTCACTGTCGTCTCGGTGCCGGACGCTGGCATTTCCTCTACGTCATCGGCGTCGGGAGCCGGGTATTCGGCGGAAACGGGAGCAGGGGGTTCCGTCTTCACGGATGGAGCGGCCGCGCAACCGGCGCCAAGCAGCGCAAGCGCGGGCAGGAGAAGGAAGTATTTCATAGATGTGAGGTACCATAACACACCCTATGATCCCGGACAACATCACCATTTTGCATGGGAAATTACCCGATCAGTCCGGGGTGTATTTTTATTATGATGCGCAAGGAGATCTTCTGTATGTCGGTAAAGCCACATCGCTTCGCGCGCGGGTTGGGTCGTATTTCACCAAGGCCAGCGGCGACCGGATCGGGGAGATGGTGCGTCAAATTGCACACATAGAATACCTTGTTACGCCCACCGTCATTGAAGCACTCGTTTTGGAAGCGAACCAGATTAAAGCGAAGCGCCCCAGGTATAACATTTTGCTGCGGGACGACAAGAGTTTCCTGTATCTCGTCATCACGCATGAGTTGTTCCCGCGGCCCTTGCTTTTGCGCGGGCATGAGCTGGAACAGATGGGCGTGGATCCACTGCGCCGGACGCTCACGACTGCGGCGGCCAAAAAGTTTTTGCGCGTGTTCGGGCCGTACACGAGCAGTGCGTCGCTCAAAAAGGCGTTGGATCTCGTGCGTCGCGCGATTCCCTGGAGCGATTGTGAGCCGCCGGAGAAAACAGGCCGCAGGCGGCCGTGTTTTCAAGCGCATCTCGGCACGTGTCCTGGTGTATGTACTGGCGCGATCGGCCGTCACGCGTATCGTCGCATCATGCGTCAGCTCATTCTGTTTTTTGAAGGAAAGAAACAGCGGCTCGTTCGGGCGATGGAACGGGAGATGAAGAAGGCGGCAGACGCATTGCGGTTTGAGGAAGCCGCGGCGATTCGTCGCCAGTGGGACGCGCTCCAACACATTCAGGACGTCGCGCTCATTGCGCGCGAGGATGTGGAGTTGCCGTACGCCAGATCAGCGGCCGGGATTTCCTTGCACGGCCGGATTGAGGCGTACGATATTTCAAATATTTCCGGCACATCTGCCGTGGGTTCCATGGTGGTCTTTGAAGAGGGACGGCCGGTGAAGGAGAAGTATCGTCGGTTTCGGATAAAGACCGTGGCAGGGACGAATGATGTGGCGATGTTGGAGGAGGTGCTTCGCCGGCGATTGGCGCGCGCTCGAACCGCGGCCAGTGCGTGGCCTCTGCCGGAGCTGATGGTGATTGACGGGGGGGAGGGGCAGGTGAACCGCGCGCGTATGGTTCTGGAGGAGATGGGAATAGTTCTGCCGGTGATGGGCATCGCCAAAGGGTTTGACCGCAAGCAGGACCGGTTGGTGTTTGATCGGACGGATGCGGAGCTCCAGCGGGTGGCGAAGCGGGGTAAAGAGTTGTTTCAGCGCGCACGAGACGAAGCGCACCGTTTTGCGGTAAGATATCATCGCACACTTCGATCGAAACGATTATGGGAATGACTCAAAAACGAACGTTGGCGAACGATGTGGGCATGACTTCGGGACAAGGGACGATCGCCCTTGCTTCCTTCGTCATACCCAACGTTCTCTTTTTATGATCACCAAACAACAACATACGCTTGTCGAGGTGCTTGGGTGGTATGGAGTGGGGGCCATTTTGAGTGCGTATGCACTTCTGAGTTTTCACATCCTTTCCGCCGATACCACTGCCTATCAAATCCTCAACATCACAGGCGCGATCGGAATTATTCTTGATGCATGGGTGGATCGCAACTATCAGCCAGTTGTACTGAATGTCCTGTGGTTATTGATCGCGACGATCGCTCTTATCCGTATTTTTTTGTGAGCCGTAATTTTTGGACACTCTTTTCGTTTCAGAGCTTGATGGCATTTGCTGTCGATCTTCTTGGTGGCGGAATTCGTATTGAACAGAAAGAATTGAGCGAAGAAGAATTGGCACAACGCATGTCCAACGGTGATGACCACGCGTTTGAGGTTTTGTACGAACGGTATTTTGATCAAATTTTTGGTTTTGTGAAACGGCGTGTCGATAGCTACGAACGTGCGGAAGATCTTGTTTCAACCGTGTTTATGAAAGTCTTTTCGTCGCGAACAAGATTCTCCAGAGGTTCTTTTAAGGCATGGATTTTCCGCATCGCGAACAATACATTGATTGATGACTATCGGACGTACAAACCAACGAGACAGCTTGATCTTGAACGACATGATGTCGCAGCCACGCAAACCGCTGCATCGGATATTCTGGATCAACAATCGTTGCGTCACACGCTCGAGCGCGCGATGGCGCATCTTGATCCACGTTCGCAACAGGTGATTCAGCTCAAGTTTTTTGCAGAACTTTCCAATGAAGAAATCGCTCTGAGTATGAAGATCACGACAAACCATGTCGGCGTTCTTCTGTTCCGAGCACTCAAGAAATGTGCTGATTTTTTACCAAACACGGGTCAGCCTGAAGCCTGACTCCTCATAGAAGTCCCGTATGAACTTCCGTAATAAAAACCAAGGAGATTCGTTTCAGAAGGCAAGCGAGATGTTTACTCGCCTGTCTCATGATTCAGATTCGCCGGCGCGTCCTGGATTTAAAGAAGCGCTCAAACAGCGCATTCTCGACGCCCGGCACACACAGCGTATGCCTTTTTTTGCTTGGTTTCAGCGTATTCCGCCCAAATTGGCGGCCGGAGGAACGGTCAGTCTTGTGGTGGTTATCATTCTCATGCTCGTGCTTAATCCGTTCTCTTCATCCATTCCGGTGGTGTATGCACAGAACAATTTTACGCTTTCGGCGGAACGAGAGGATACACTCGGAATCGATCCGACGACCGGCTTTATTTTAGAAAGTCGCGAGCCGCTCGATATGGATTTCATTCGGGAGTATTTGAAAACCGATCTTGAGGTTCCGTTTCAGATCGAAAAAGTTGATGATTTTCATGCGCGCGTGACGTTTAAA
This sequence comes from Candidatus Parcubacteria bacterium, assembly GCA_016882235.1. GTDB lineage: Bacteria > Patescibacteriota > Patescibacteriia > UBA9934 > GWF2-40-263 > VGKU01. Next base: position 5,010 of record VGKU01000021.1, on the reverse strand, counting down.
GACAAATTGTCGAGCGGTCAAATGGTTCGATTTTTGTTGCCGACCGAGGTTGCCACCACAGCAGGAGCAACGGAAGCCCGGCCTTATGCATGGGCGTTTCAAGTCAAATCGTCGTTTCAGGTATTGAATACCATCCCCGGAGATAAAACCGCTGAGGTGCCGCTTGATGCCGGAATCGAGGTCGTGTTCAGTCATGAGAACGTTGATGTTGAAGATTTTAAACGCGCGTTTTCCATCGAACCGAATGTGACAGGTCATGTGGAAAAGAATCGCCGAAGCATGGTGTTTGTACCAGATACGTTAGAACCAGCAACACTGTACACGGTTACGATCCATAAGAACCTTCATCCATCCGGGTCGGATCAGACGCTCGGCGAAGATTACGTTTACAAATTTGAGACATCTGAAGATTTGTCTCGTCGTTCTACCATCTCCTTTCAGCAGCAGATTGTCACGGCAACACCCACAGAAAATGTGCAATTTCAGCTTGCATTTGAAAACTACTATTCCGACAATACGCCGGTCGGTCTCACCCAGTTTACGATGTATCAATTCTCCTCATTTGAACAATTCAAAACAAGCTATCAATCCTCGCTTGTTGATTCATGGAGAAAAATCAAACCCATTCGTTCCTTTGTGCCGATTGATCAGTTACGTTCTGTGGCTTCGTTTACTCCCACCGCACTCAACCAATCGTATTTCCCAATGTACGAAGTGCCGTTTACTCTTGATGAGGGATATTATGGCGTGCTGGCCACCTACGAAGGACACGAAGTATGGCTGTTCCTTCAATCCAGTTTCATCAGTGCGACCCTGATCCATGTGGAGGAAGGTGAATCGCTTGTGTGGGTTCATAACACCAAAACCGCGAAACCGCTTGCGGGCGTTCGTTTTGCCGGCATCGATTCTGTGACAACGGATCAATCCGGAATTGCAAAAATCACCTTGCCGGACAATACTCAATGGCTGGAAGTTCAAAACGAACATCGGAAGCTTCTTCTGCCGAGCGTCAGTGGAAACTCGTCTGTGGACGGCGAATGGTGGAGATGGAATCGCGGCCCTCTCGTTCATCACGATTACGTGGGATATCTGTATACGGATCGCCCCGTCTACAAAGCAGGTGACGCCGTGTCTGTGTGGGGATTTTTGCAGCATCGGGATGCACAGCCGCTTCCTTCCGCACTGACATTGCGTATCGTTCGTGACACGTACGGATATTTCGAGGGGGTGAGTCGTCCTGGAGAAGTGGAATATGTGCGTGTCCCCATCGAGCCCAGTCGTGAAGGTATCTTTACGACACACATAAAACTTCCTCCTGTTGGGAGTGGACAGTATTCTGTTAAGATTTCACATGGTGATGAGCAACTTGTCACTCGAACTATTCAAGTTCAGGAATATCGCAAGCCGGTGTATTACATGAATTTTGAGGTGAAAGAACCTGCGGCGATTGATGGGGAGACGGTTCATTACGACGTGTCCATGAAATTTTTTGATGACACGCCCGTACAGGGAAAGACGGTCACCATTCAGTCACCGGGAGACACACAAACGGTCACACTGGATTCATCCGGTCGTGCAACAGGCGCGATCAAAGTGACGACCGCCTATGGAAATTACGCCTCTGTGACGGCTTCGATTGATGAGGCGGGTTTTGAGCCGATCGCCGTCACAGATAACCTAGAAATGTATTTTTCTTCGATCTCTCTCCAGACAGAGGCTACGCTCAAAAACGGGACGTCAACGCTCTTCATTGATTCACGCACGGTTCATGTCACGGATTCAAACGATCGTGAAGAGCATCTCAAAACAATTCGTCCAGGCACGCAGGTTGATATCCAAGTCATCGAATCGTCTTACGAGAAAATCTCAGAGGGAAAACGGTATGATTTTATTCGAAAGACGGTTTCCGAGCAGTATCGATATGAACATCATGAACGGCAAGTGGATAGTCAGACCGTGCTGACCAATGCACAAGGAAAAGCTACCCTCACCTTCCGCACACCAAATAAAGACTCTCACTATCGTTTTGAGCTGCGCTCGGTTGATGAGAAAGGTCGCACATTCACCTCAACGGTTTATGCATACGAAAACAACGATTCGGTTTATGACTCCGCTTATAGTTTTGATGAATCCCTTCAGCTTGTCTTAACGGATAGGGATCAATCTGGCATGGAAAAAGTGATGTACAAATTAGGTGAACGCGTTTCTCTGGACGTCCATCAGTACGGAAAAAAGTTTGAGATGATTCCGGGCGGTTCATTCTTGTTTGTGCAAGCACAGCGGGGAGTGAAAGAATACGCGATCACGCAAACGCCGAATTATACCTTTCCATTTGAAGCACGTGATATTCCCAACCTGTATATTTTCGGGGTGTTCTTTACCGGAAACGGATATGTGATTCTTGGCCATTCTGGTTATTCAACATCCGGGAAGTACATCGGGTTTGATTCCACGACACGCAAGCTCAAGGTGACCGTTGAAACAAATGCGGAAGAGTATAAGCCCGGCGCAGAAGCTGAAGTGCGAGTTCGTGTGCAGGATGCGCAAGGGAAGCCGGTTGCGGCGAATGTCAACATTAGTGTGGTTGATGAGGCATTTTTCGCGGTGTTTCCGGATTCCGCGGATCCAATCGGATCGCTCTATGTCAGTTTACCCAGCGGTGTTCGCGATATTATTTCGAGTCATGAACGAAAAGCCGAGGCGTTAGGAGCGGAAGGTGGCGGTGGGGGTGATGGAGAGATTCGCAGCAATTTTCTTGATACCGCCGCGTTTGTGACGCTTTCCACCAATCAAAACGGAGAAGGCACAACGCACATCAAACTTCCCGATCCTATCACCTCGTGGCGACTCACCACTCACGCGATTGATGGAAATCGAATTCAAGGCGGTGTGTCTACAAAGAAGATCTCCACCACACTTCCGTTCTTTATCAACGCAGCCATTCAGCCGACCTATTTGTTGGAAGATGAGCCTGAAATTATTGTGGCCGCTCAGGGAAAAAATCTTCAGCTATCCGACCAGGTTTCCTATGAGATTTCCGTGAAGGGAACAGATATTGGTTCGTCTGTGCAATCCACCATAGGTCAACGCGCACATCTTCCATTGCCCCGTTTGCCTGAAGGAGAACAGACGATCGTGATTAAGGCGAGCACACTCGGAAATCTCAAAGACGGGATTGAACAAAAAGTGCAAGTGGTTTCATCTCGATTAACTGAGCCTGTGGTCAATTCCTTTGCACTGGCGGAATCAAAAAAGTTGAAAGGAGCGGATGATGGACTAACGTCGGTGACGTTCGTGGACGGAAATAAAGGTAAGTATTATCAGGATTTGCGCTGGATGTCCTGGCGTTACGGTGATCGCGCAGATGAGGCAACCGTGCGTGCGATCGCAACCGAACTGATCAACAACACGTTTGGGATGCAAGAGTATGTGCCGGAAATAGACGCAAGTACATACCAGCAAGGAGGTATCCGTTTGCTTTCGCATGCGGATGTCGATCCGATTCTCACAGCAAAAATTGCATTGTTTGAAGACACACCGTTTGATGAGGTTGGATTGCAAATGTATTTGCTTAGCCGTTTGTATGATAAGGATGATAAGCAAGGGATGCTTTCACCGGAAGAAGCCGCTTGGGCGTACGCAGGACTTGTCGCGCTCGACACACCGGTGTTTGCTGAGTTGAAACGGTTTGAACAACAACCATTATCCGATGAAGCCAAACTCGCCGTTGCGATTGCGTATTTGTTCGCTGGTGATGCCGAAGGCGCACGTGCTCTCTATCAGGAGTTTATGAAGGACGCGAAGCGTGAACTTGGCTATGTCTGGGTGGAACGTGAGACGCCGGAAGAGTCCATGGAAGTGAATGCGGCATTGTATGTGCTTGCCTCCGGGCTGAACGAAACTCAGGATCGAGATGGACTCAATGATCATTTGGATCGTTTTTCCTCCGGAGAAACGCTGGTCATTCTTGAAGAGCTGCTTGCGGTGAAGCAGGGGATGGCGTTTGCAAAACCGGGCGCCTCAAAACTCTCTTACACCTTGCGCGGTGAAACCAAGAAAATTGAACTGGAACTTGGTGATACCGCAACGATTGCCGTGAGCCCGGATGAACTCAAAACGTTAGATGCGCAGGTGATCAGTGGAGATGTCCTGGCGATGACATCCTATCAGCAGCCAGTCTCGACTCTTTCAAAGACCTATGGAAAGATCGGGGTGCAACGAAGGTACGTGGGAGATTTCAAAGAGGGAAGCGTTGTGTTGGTCGAACTGACGTATCAACTGAATCCTTCGCTTCCCAAAGAGTTCTATGAAATAACCGATAGTGTTCCTTCCGGGTTGACGCCGGTCACGTATCGGGGAGGTTATGAGACCGATCAAACATGTGTCACCTTTCCCGAAACAGACACCGACCAAACACTCACCTTCTTCGTGTACAGCGGTTGGAACAGTATGAATTGTCCACCAAACACCATCCGATATTATGCACGCGTCATGAATACCGGAACGTTTAAAGCGGAGCCGGCGGCTATCCGCTCCATGCGTAATCCTACACTCGTGAATTACTCAGATGCTCAAACGGTTACCATCACACCTTAGGTTTGGTAAAAAAATTTTACCCCCTCGACAGGCTCGGGGAATAAAATTTTTGGGGGCGCTCATTAGCGCCCTCCTTTTGGTTTTGGGAGGAATGGTGATGTGGCGCATCTGGCCTGAGCCTGTCGAAGGTCAAAAACCATTTGCTCCGTTAGACGAAGCTCGGGGAAACAAATCGTATCACCTCAATACCATCCCCAACATCCATCTCGTCTTCGAATCCGTTGGTAAAACCGTTCTTGATTCCCATCAACAATTTTCTCCAGTTGACGCAGCCATTCTCCCACATCATACCGACATCGGCCCACGCCTCGATGCCTCCTGGGCCGAAATCGCGCAACATTCCAAACCGGAAGTGATTGTGCTTGTCAGTCCCGCACACTGGGACCAAGGGACCGGCGTGCTTCAGACAACAAA
>VGKU01000020.1 GCA_016882235.1 Candidatus Parcubacteria bacterium | reverse complement strand
GGTCACAAGGACGCGTGCGCGGGGGCACAGGAGGCGCGGCAGCCAGGAGAGCAGGGCCGGCCCCACCCCGTGGATATGAAAGATGTTTACGTTCTCGCGCGCGGCCTGGAGGATGGAGAAGAAGGTGTGAACAATGGCGTCCAAGTGTTTGGTCGGAATGGTAGGCACGGTGATACAGCGCACGCCGCGATGGTTGCGCACCGGCCAGACGTACCAGGAACGGCAAAACACGAGGACTTCGTGTCCCCGCGCGGCAAGCTCGGCTGAAAGCTCTTCCACATGGCGTTCAATGCCTCCAGCACGGGCGGGAATGCCTTTTTGTCCGATCATCGCAATCTTCATAGAGCCCCACATTATGCCAAAAAAATGGGTTTTTGTCAATCCTTTTCATCAAAAAACGGCTTTTTTAGCCGTTTTTGGAGAGGTTATTTATCCCTACCTAGGGGTCAGACACCGGTGGGGTCGGTTGGGGCACTGCTGGTTATGGGTTGACAAGCGCGTTGAGGTCAGGGGCGCGTTTTGACACAAACGCGCCGGTAAAGCCGTCTGTGGCGGTCAGCAGGATGTCTGTGAGGATGGGTGGGGAGGATGTGGGGGCATGGGGAGGTGTGATGCCCAGTTCAAACGCGGCGCCCACGATTTTGCTCTGCGGCGCGAGGGTTGGCGGGATTTCGTCAGCGGTCCAGGTGATCGTGCGCTCGCGTTCATCAAACTGCACCCCGTCGCCCTGCGAGACGGTCTGGCGGCCGGTGAAGCGCACACCCTCGGGGAGGGTGGCCTCTAGGCGTACATGCTTGAGTTCATTCGTGGTCCCGGCGATGTTCCAAAACACCCAATAGGTTGTCTCGCGTCCGGGCTCGGGCGGAAGAGGTCCGCGCCCGATTTGGTCGCCGCTTGGTGTGCGGTATCGCGCGAATGCCTCCAGCCGGACGGGTGTGGTAACCGGGAGTGTCATCGCCGGTCCTTGGGACGCGACGCGCTGGCCGCTCCCATCGCCAAGGAGATACGTCGCGGACGCGCGCGTAGCGAGGCGCAGGTGTTCGTACGTATCCGTGTGCGTTTGGAGAAGCGAAGGGCGTAGAGCGACTTCCATTTCCACCTCGCCTTCCTCGCCCGGTTTGAGTCCACCCAAGGCAACGGCACGAGGCGCGATGAAAAACGGACTCTCGGATGAAAGCGTGAGTGAAACATCAGAGACGGGAGTGTCGCCGATTTGCTTATAGCGGACGATGGCGCGCGTCGTGGTCCCGGGTGTGAGCGTGTTGGTGTCAAACGCGTGCGTGAGTTCCACCGGAAGCGGAACGACCGGCGCGGTGTGGGTGAGTGTTTCTTGTCGGAAACGGTCATCGCCAAATGTAAAAGACGGATGGAAGACGAAGAGGGCTTGGGGAACAGCTTCCTGCAGGACACCGGTGAACCGCAGTGAACCCGTTTCTCCGGGATCCACGGAGGGGATTTCAAACTGGCCGTTTCGATAACGGGCGTCCGAGGCGGTGAAGGTAAAACCGGCCGGCCATTCCGGGAGGATACTGACAACCGGAAATGCCACCTCCGAGGTATTATGGAAGCGCACAACGCCTTCCATTGGCTGGAACGGAACGAGGCGGTTTGGGAGTTCAAGTGTGAGCGAGAGCGCCGATCGCGTGGGCGAGAACACCTGCCAGTCACTCTTTTCGCCCGCGATGTCTTCATCCTTCCCGTAGGTGAATGCCATCTTCGTCTGGAACGTCTGTTCGCCTCCCACGTCGCCAAACATCACTCCCTTGAGATGGATATTGCCGCTTCCGCCTGGAGGGATCGTCCCGATATCGCCGCCTCCCTCAAAGGTTTGGCGGTGAAAATAGCGCGGCTCGGTGACGGACACATGGACGTTGCGTAGTTCTTCGTCTGTGGCATTGGTATAGCGGATGACGATCGTTGCTGACGCGCCCGTTGTGACTTCGCGCGGGGCAATGCTTGCGTCAAAGGTGATGCGGTCTGTAAACGCGGAGGGCCGAAACACATGGGCGTACAGAGCGACAGCGGCGAGCGTGAGCATGAGCGTAATGAGGACGAGATCCAGAGTGAACACCGCGCGCGCGAAACGATACCGGCCCGCGTAGTGGTAGCGGTACCAGTGCAGGAGGGGAAACAGAAGCATCTTGCCCGGATGCACGGACAAGCAAACCGCGCGTCCGATCGCCGAGTCCGGCTTGCCCACGCTGTCGCACGCGATTCCTTTTTTGATTTCGTCTGTCAGAGGCATACCTTGGGTCCTGGCAAGCAGCGAGTGCTGAAGCCATGGGGGTGTGAGAGATGACGTTGGTCACACGAGGGCAACCACGCCCTGTCAGTATGTTTTAAAATCCACTGAAGGTAAACACGTCGGTCGTCAGGCCGAGCACCTCCGCGCGGCCGTCCCCATCCACATCACTGGCAACGACTTCCAGGCCGCGCCGTTCCTTTGGGTCAAACACATAGAACTCCGACTTCCGGTTCCCGTCGCGGTCGTACACACGCGCGAGCGGCGGCCCGCCGTAGCCCGGGCCGGTAATCACCTCGTCCACCCCGTCGCCGTCCACATCCGAGGCCGACACATTCACCCCGCCACGAAATCCCGTGTCATAAGCGAAAAATCCCGGGTTGATCAGCGTTCCGTCCTTTTTGAACACGCGCACATGCGGCCCGCCACCGAACCCCGCGCCGGCAATGATTTCCTTGATGTGGTCGCCGTTGAGGTCCCCGATCGCCACATTCACCCCGCCGCGGAAGTTTTTTGCATACGCGAAAAAGCCCGGGTTGATGAGCACGCCGTCCTTGTTAAAGACGCGCACATGCGGCCCCCCGCCGCGCTGTGTGCCAGTGACGATCTCCACGGACCCGTCGTTTTCAATGTCGCCAACCGCTAGGTTGACGCCTTTGTGGTACTGGTCGCCGTAGGGCGCGAACTGGGCGTAGAGCGACCCATCCGTTTCATACACGCGCACATGCCGTTTGTCCGCCACGATCGTTTCGCGTTGTGTGTCCCCGTCCAGATCAAATCGGACGACCTGCGTACCACCGCGGTGCGCGCTTTCGTAGGCGAAAAAGCCGGTGCGTTTCTGGAGGCCGTCCGCGCTAAAGACGCGGGCGAACGCGCCGTTCAAAAACATGGCATCGTTGATGCGTTCAAGCGGGCGCAACAGAAGGAGGCCGTCCTTGGCGGCAAGGGTGACGCGCGAAGTAATGGACCCATCGTTGACGATCGGATCCTGCGTGCCGTGCAGTTTTTCAAACTCACCGCTGAGTGAAACCGTTTGCGCGGATTCCGTTGCGTTGACGATCACTTTGCCGTCCGTAAACTCGCGTTGCCACACGCCCGGACCGATGGTGCGTTGTGGGGGATGGGTGACATTGGTCGGCCCGCTTTTGGGTGCGCCCAGATAGGCGTCGTACTCATCATAGGGCCACACAACGGCATGGTTCGTGGATCCGGCATCGTAGCCGAAGTAGCCGTTGCCCAGCAAGGTGGTCGCCAGACCGAACCGGACGGCGCGATAGTCGTCCTGTGTGCCCGTGCCGCCCGTGTGGTCCGTATTGGCGTTGATAAAAAAGACAGACGGGTTGTAGCCGATGCGTTGCTCAAGCGCGAGATAATCCCGCGCGCGATTCTGCCATTCAGCCAGCGTGTTGTGCGAGGAAGGGAAGGTTTCAAACATCCGGCCGTTGACGAAAGGCGCGAAGGCCGCGTTGGAACTGCCGTTGGTGATGAGAATCACCTCCTCTCCGATCATCCGACGCGTGGTTTCAAACAACCGTTTGTAGTTCTGTGCCCAGAGCGCATCGGCCTGCGCAGGCGTATCGTCCGCGCCGTCACGATTGACATCGGTCGCGCCGGTCCAGCTGATGGAGTCCTGCACCTCATCATAGAAAATACCGTCCCAGTACCCGGTCGGGAGCAGATCGTTTTTGACATGCGAGGCGAGATACTCCGTCCAGCCGGAGTTCAGGTTGAGCGCGCGCGTGTTCGGCCATACGGATTTTTGGTTGCCTTGCGCGTCGCGCAACCACCACTCTGGTCGGATGTTCGGGAACATCTTTTGGTGAAGAGGGTCGTTCCAAAACGCATCGTTCCAGCTGACGGTCGGGACATACGCGAGGATAAGAATATCTGGATTGAGCGCGCGGATGTCGGCAAAAAAAGACCTGTTGTATACTTGGGTTTCGGAACCCAAAACAAGCAGGTCAAACTTGGACAGCGCTTTGAGATTTCCGTTGAGCGCCGCGCCGCCCCAAAGATACACGGCCGCGGAACGGACAAATGGAGTGGGAGTCGTTTTGGCGATGGCGTAGCCGGGAAGGGAAGCGACGATCGTCGCCGCTACGACTAGCGATGCGAAGAGGCGTGACATAGGGCTTGAGGTCATTGCGAAGCCCAGCGGGCAGAGCAATCTCAAGTATGGACGTCATCCTCCTTTACGATCGTTGGATTAGGTGAAAAAAGTCGGTTTCGAATTTTCCATTGTTCAACAAACTGACCGATCCCGTCATGGTCGCGCTTGTGACGCACAGTCGTCGTCCGCTGAGACCACCGAAGAAGAGACTCAAAATTGATCTTATAGCGTCCTTGGACGACAACATAGGTAACTTCTTGGTCTTTGATCGCGCGGCGGATCGTCATTGAACTGACTCCGAATATTCTCGCCGCTTCCGAAACGCTCAATCGTATGGTTTCCTTTGGTTTCATAGGATGGGGACCTCTGCAAAAGTCCCTTGAGCTTCCTTGATCCACGGACTTAAACCGTTCTAGCAGAAATGAGTGTGGATAAATAAAATTGTTTACGCTAGTGTAAACAAAAATGAGAAAAAAGTCAACAAAATGCTGAATAAGAGGTACATGGCTTGATTTTTTCGTTAAATAAGCGTATTCTCTCTACGTTTGTTAACGAAATACGCTGAATCTCAACCATAATGTGCGCGAACAACACGAACACAATAAAAAAGAAGAATTTCTGTTGCTTCGCATCCGCGCGTTCCAAGACCGAAGCGCTTTTACCGTGCTGGTAAAGCAGCACGGCCCAGCCCTCCTGCGCTTCCTCCATTTCAAACTCCCAAGTCGCGAAGACGCGGAGGATGCCTATTCAACGGTGTGCCTGCAGCTGTGGGATTACTTAACGCGCACAGAGGTAAAGCACTTTACGGGACTGATGTTTACGGTGGCGCGCTCGGTGGTGGCCAACTTTTATATGGCCCGCGAGAAGGCGCAGGTGATCCCGATAGAACGTGACGGATACGAGTTATCCATCCCCTCAAAAGATTCCGTGGAGGATTTGCAAGCGAAGATTGATGTCTCGCTTCTTGCGCAAGGGTTGCGCGAACTCAATGACAACGAACGGGAAATGGTGATCCTGCGTCATTTGGAAGGATATCCGGTTCGGGAGATCGCTCACATGCTCGGGACGACCAGCAACACCGTTTCCGTCACCCTCAACCGTGCGCTCAAGAAGCTCAAAGCGAAGTATGAACGATCGTGAGTTTATCAACCTGTTGGAACAGTCAAAAAACGCCCAGGAGCTCGGCGGTGGTTTTGATATAGAGCGGCTTTGGGATCGGTTTGCCGCACAGAATAATTTTCCGGTATCCGGTGAACCCGTTCGTTTTGGTGTGCGCGATTACCTGGAGTTTTACCTGTGGGAGACAACCCGTGCCATGGCGAGGCCGCTTGCGGCTGGCTTCGCCGTCTTTGCTTTTCTTCTGACCGGCTGGGTCGGGGTTGGCAATGCCTCGCTTGGATCTCTGCCTGGGCAGAAGCTCTATCCGGCCAAGCTCGCGTTTGAGAGAGTTCAACTATCGCTCGCGTTCGCGCCCGAGCAAAAAGCGAAACTGCAGGTAGAGTTCACCTCGCGACGGCTGGAAGAAATGGTGGAGCTTTCCGCCACATCCTATAAACAGAATCCAGAATCCGTGCGCCTGGCGCTCCACCAGTTTAAAAAAGAAGTGCAGACCCTTCGCGAGGATCTGAAGGTGGAGGCAAAGGCGGAGGTAAAGACCCAACTTGCACGCGAGATCGGGCGCAAGTCGGGATCGTACAAGGCGAGCGTGGCCAATACGAGCGCGTACATTCCAGAAGCAGTAAAAGAAGAGGTGGATGAAGTACAGGCGCTGTTGGAAGAGACGGAAGATGAAGCGGTAGAGGTGATTATCACGGCGCATGAAGCGGTGGAGGACGAAGCGACCGCGTTTGAACTGGAGGCGGCATTTGAGAAAGAACTCGTCTCTGTGCGCGCACGGGGATTGAATGAAGAGCAGAAAAAGATGGTGGAGCAGGCGATTGAGCTGAAGGAACAAGGATGGTATCGCAGGGCGTTTCAGGTATTGAGGGAGCTGGCAGAATAAAAAAGAAATGAGCCGGAGGCCGATCATCCTGATAGGCCTCTCACTCACCTTTGGAGCCCTGAATTCAGCTCCAAAGGGACATAAATAACGCGCGGCTGAAAAGGTCGAGACCTGGAGGGATCATTTCTCCATACCAGCACGGCTTCTCCACGGCCAGGTGTGTCCACAGACAGTTCACGGTTGTTCATCGCTCACTGTTTGTAGATACATCTGACTCGTGTGGATCTCGCACTGATAGAGAGAAATGATCCCTTAACGGTCGCTGCGCGCACTTAAAAGGGTTCGCCCGATCCCCAAAACCGGGCAAAGGATACTCTTACTTATGACCAATTCAATTGCAAAACGAGCGCTGACCTCTGCAGTCGCCGCCGCGACCATCCTCTGGTCCGTCGGTTTCGCAGCTCTCGCGCCCCAGACAGCGTCCGCCGCTTCTTACGGCGACCTCATCAAGGGCACGACGCTCTCCACCGTGTACTACTACGGTTCGGACGGACAGCGCTATTCGTTCCCCAACGAGAAGACGTTCTTCTCCTGGTATAACGATTTTAGTGGTGTGGTGACGATGTCGGATGCCGAACTCGCCAACATCACGCTTGCTGGCAACATTGTGTACCGACCTGGTGCGCGATGGATCAAGATCACCAGCGATGAAAAGACCTACGCGGTCGCCAAAAACGGATCCGTCCACTGGATTGAATCCGAAGCGGTGGCCAAAGGCCTTGCCGGCGACGACTGGAACCAATTCATCGATGATGTTCCAGACGTGTTCTTCGTGGATTACTCAGTCGGCGATTCTTTGACCAGCGCCGCCTCGGCCTACGAAGGTGCGCTCGTCAAGAGCGGTTCTGACACCTACCTCGTTTGGGGTGGGAAAAAGAACATGGTGACAGCCGACGGGATGATGGCCAACCGGTTTAAGTCTGGCCTCGTCCTGGACGGTTCTGGCGTGAACCTTGGCGGATTGACCGCCGGTTCCGCGATCGGTGCCAAGCTCGCCTATTTGGCGGACAGCGCCCAGAAAGTGACGACGTCCGAGGTGATTTCCTCCAAGGATGTTTCTGTGAGCCTCGCCGGTTCCCCGGCCGCATCAACCTTGATTGCCGGCCAGGGTGTCGCGGATCTCGCACACGTCACGCTCACCAACAATTCCGGTTCCGAGGTGAAGCTCAACAAACTGTCGCTCACCCGCACCGGCGTATCGGCTGACACCACCCTTTCAAACCTGTACCTGTTTAAGGGGTATGTCCGCCTTTCCGATTCCGCGACCATCTCCGATGGCAAAGCAACCTTCAATGATTCCACCGGTCTTGTTTCCCTGCCGGCTGGTTCCTCAACGACGCTTATCGTCCGTTCTGACATTGCAGCCAACACCAACGGACAGACCGTCGGCTTGAAGCTTGCCGCGGCCGCGGATATGACCTTCTCAAACGGTGGCGCCGCTTCCGGCTCCTTCCCGCTTGAGGGGGCAACGCACACGATCGCTGCCTCCCCGGCCACATTTGGCGCAGCTTCCTTTGGAACGGCCAATACGACCACCCCGGCAGCCAACAACGCGTTGGACCCGTCAGAAGGTGTTCGCCTGTGGGAGCGCACGCTCGCTGTTTCCAACAACGAGCTCTGGCTCAAGGCGATCCGCTTCCGCAACATCGGTTCCATTGATGATACGGATGTCAAGAACTGGCAGCTCTACATCGGCGGCGTCATGCGCGGAAGCGCAGTGGCGCAGGAAGATGAAGACGGCTATGTCACCTTTGACATGTCCGGCAGCCCGATTGAACTCAAGACTGGCAACCATACCGTCAAAATCCAAGCCGATGTGGTCGGTGGCTCAAGCCGCACCGTGCAAGCGGGTCTGCGCAACAGCGCGGATTTCGTCGCGGTTGACTCCGACTACGGTCAGCCCGTCCGCCCGACCGGCGGCGCCGCTACCGGCTTTGCCGCGATGGACGCTGGACTTCAGACCATTGCCACAGGTTCTGTGACCTTCACGAAGACCGGGGATTCCCCGTCTGGCGAAGTGGTGGAAACCGCTTCCAACATCGTGCTCGGCCGCTGGACCGTCAAGGCATTCGGCGAGAAGATGAAAATTGAGACATTGCGCGTTGCCTTCACCGAGTCCGATGGCGAAGATGTGACCCTGCGCAACGGCGCTGTGTACTTGGATGGTGCCCAAATCGGTTCCACGGCTGGCCTCGAGGCCAACGCCGGTGCCGGTACGGACTACACCGAGTACACGTTCGGTTCCTCGTTTGTCGTGATGCCGGGCACCCCGCGCACAGTTGAAATCCGCGCCGACATCTTTGACAGCGACGGCACGGACAACATCGAGAACGCGGACACCGTCCGCGCGGAACTCTCCGACATGACCGCGACGAGCAATGTTCAGCGCATGACCTCTGGTTCTTACACCAGTTCACCGACCTCGGCGGTCATTGCGAACACCTTGTCCGTCAACGCCGGTACCGCCGCGCTTACGGTTGCCCGCAACAACGCCTACGCCAGCCAGACCACCGTTGATCCCAAGACCAACTACAAGATTGGGTCCTTCACGGTGACCGCTGGAACGGCCGAAGGTGTGAACCTGACCGACATCAACGTCGATCTGGACACAGACACATCAGCAGCGACGACAGACCTCTTCAACCTCTATCTGAAGTACGGTCCGTCCAACAACCTGACAACCACTTCCACCAAGGGTTCTGTTGCAGAAACAGGAAACTCCTGGTCCATCAACTACGCCCTCAAGGCGGGTGAGACGATTTATGTGGATGTCTATGCAGACATTGACAGCGCGATTTCGGCAGCTGAAACCGTGATCGCGGTTGTGGATGTCAACGGAACGACGATGCTCTCCAGTGTTGCCCCGACGACAGCCGAAGTGTCCGGTCAAACCGTCACGATCGGCACGGGCGATATGAGCATCTTCAACGATGATCACCCGGTTTCGGCCGTCATCTACGACAATCAGGAAGTGACGGTCGCCAAGTACCGCGTGAGCGCCTCTAACGAGTCCTTCACGATCAAAGAACTCAAGACCTCTGTGGGTTCTGCGGCTGCGGCTGGCGCCATCAGCGAGGTTCGCCTCTATGACGGCAGCTCCATGCTTGCCAGCACGGTGCTTGACGAAGCAGACGACACCAACGCCACTGCCGGCACGGCAGGTACCTTCACTGGTTTGAACATCGCGGTTGCGTCTAACGCTTCCAAGACTCTTACCTTGAAGTACGCGCTTGCGGTCGTGGGTCCGGGCGGTGCGACCTCGCAGACCGACTTGCGCAATGAACTCGAGCGCATTAAGGCGGCTGACAGCAATGGAGTGGAAACGACCCGCGCAAACACTGTTGCCGCGGACGATTCCAACGCTCCGGATGCGGTCACATGGGCCGACGCGTCGGTGATCGGAAACAACCAATTCGTGTTTGCTTCCATCCCAACCCTCAACCATGTTGATCTCACGAACTCCACGCTGGTGAACGGTCAGGCCACCGATCTCTACAAGTTCTCCGTGGCCTCCTCCGGCGGGTCGCTCTCGGTCAAGCAGTTCAAGCTGACCGTGGCGTGGACCGACGGTGGTACAGCTGACACACTGGAAGTGGAATCGCTCAAGCTCTACAAGAACGGCGCTGACATCACGTCTTCCGTTACGATGGTGGACGAGGATGGAAACAGCGTCACAGGCACGAACGGTCTTCTCGAATCCGACGAAGATTTGGTCGTGACCTGGACGACGGAAGACACCATCTCAGAGGGCGAGACCGTTACCTACACCGTGCGCGGCACGCCGCAGGGGTTCCGCTTGACCGGTGCTGACACGGTCGGCGACTCTGTGAGCCTCTTCCTCGCACAGGATTCCGCCACCAACGGCACGAGCGTCTTCATCAACGATGAGACGGATCAGGCCGCAGGACAGTCCGAGATCATGGAACTCTTCACCAGCGCAGCCGCCAACGTATCTGACGGTACCGCCGCAGAGTTTATCTGGTCCGATCTGTCCGTTGCCGCTCACGCGTCCGCCGCAAACGCGAGCTCGACGGGTGACTGGCACAACGGCTTCTTGGTTAGGAATCTCGACCTCACCGGCGAGACATGGACCAAGTAATCTGACCCTAACGGGTTATCCCGAGCGACCCCGGCACAGCCGGGGGAGTCGGTGGATCTAAAGATCTATCGATTCGCCACGGGTAAACAAAATCCGGCCTTCGGGCCGGATTTTGTTTGGAAGACCTGTTCCCACACCACGACAGACAACTTCGAGGATTTTTCAGAGGAGATCAGTGCAAAGAGCGTAGCGACGAAGCCATCTGTATGTTATGATGATCGCGTATGCAGAGATTATTTCGCCACGTCGCTCGCGGGGATTGCCATGACCGCAGAGGACTCGTCCTGTTCGCCTGTCTCATGCTTTTTACCTTTCCGTTTTCCTCGTTCGCCGCGTGGCAGACGAGTGATCTGGGGACCGTGCAGGGACTTCGGGGGATCGCGCGCACGGGCGAGATCTTGATTGCGGCTGGCAACAATGGGAATATTTTGCGCTCAACCGACGGGGGAACGACCTGGGTGGTCGCTGATAAGAACGCCGCGATTTACTGGCAGGATGTCGATGTGAACGGCGGAACCCTGCGCGTGGTGGGCGAGGGCGGCGCGATGCGCGAGTCCATGGACAACGGCGCGACCTGGAGCAATGTCTCGCTTGGGGTCGGCGACAACTTGTACGACCTTGCCACCTACGGCAACTATGGATTTGCCGTCGGGTCCGGTGGTCGTATCTTGTCTCTGCACCCACACGCGAAACTCTGGCAGACGGTGACTTCGCCGACCACACTTTCGCTCCAGCGTGTGCATATTTTGTCCGAAGCCACGGCCTGGATTGTCGGATACGAAGGGGTGTTGTTGCAGACAACGGACTACGGCGTGAACTGGGTGAACAAGGGGAAGGTCGCCGATGCCAATCTATATGGCGTGTGGTTCGCTTCCGCACAGGTTGGCTATGTCGTCGGTGCAGGCGGGACCCTGCGCAAAACAACGGACGCGGGGGTATCGTGGACGGATGTGAAGGTCAGCGGCCTTACGTCCCAGACCTTGTTTGACATTCGCGGCTCCGGAAACACCATCGTCGCCGTTGGCGACAAGGTGGTGGTGCGCTCAACGGACGGCGGGGCGACGTGGACAGCGGACGATTTTTCAACCGAACGTTATACATTCAAGAACGGATGGATTGATGCGAGCGGCACCATCTGGGCGGTGGGCACGATGGATGATCTCAAGAGCGTGGTCCTCTCGTTGGTCGTAGCGAGCCAGCCAACGGCGAGTGAAGCACTCCCGTCGGTTCCCACGGTCATCCCAAGCGAACCGGAGGCGCGTGAAGGATCTCTGATTAAATTATCTTGCCCATCTCACACAACGGCCGATGATCCCTGCAAAGCCGTTTATCTGTACGGCAGTGACGGCAAACGCCACGCATTTCCGAACGAAAAAGTGTTCTTCACTTGGTATGACCATTTTGATGCGGTGGTGAATGTGTCGGCCGAGTTTTTGTCCGCTTTGCCTTTGGG
>VGKU01000019.1 GCA_016882235.1 Candidatus Parcubacteria bacterium | reverse complement strand
CCCTCCGAGCGAGCGTGACTGTGCCCCCCTGTGTCATCCCGAGCGAGCGTTTATCATCTAGCCGAGGGATCTCGCAAAATCCAAGCCCTGACCCAAACCATCCACACCATTGACAAAATGGCAAAAGAATGGCCAAATGGAGACAGAAGCGCCTGGAGCGCTCAAGGAGGGAGATCGTGCACAAGTTCCTTTCTTTCGCCTCCTGCTCCCTGTTCGCGCTTGCGATGGGGTGCGGGTTCGTGAGCGACGACGAACAGCGCCAGATGGAGCTGGACTGCCAGACCGGCGGGTCCGACTGCGACAACGACATCGCGGCGGACAACTCGAGCCGCCTCGCGCTCGTCTCCGCGCAAGCGCCCAACGACCTGAACGGCGTTCCCTTCGTCGGGGACTTCCACTTCGGCGCGCCCGGAGAGGTCGTCAGGGGACCCTACTTCACCGAGAACAGAAGGGATCTTTACCTGGAATGGAACGACCCCGTCTGCGTCGGAACCAGCTCCTGCGAGGCGCAGGTCCTGCTGAACGATTCTTGGCGCATTCCTGACGACACGCTCAAGGGACTCCGAGAAGACGGGGTCGTCACGGAGACCGAAGAGGGCAAGGTGGAAGCAGGGTTCAAGTGTCCCAACCACCTGTTCGTGCCCAAGTTCGTCTCGCCAGACTCGGACAAGGCCGTAGAGGTCTCGTGGAACCAACCAGGCGACTGGGGCCTGGCGCCCAACGGGACGTACCGAGACGAGAACAACAGCGAGAGCGAATACTCGACGACGGTCGGTCAAGAGGGGGTCCTTCTTCTGGAGTACGGATCTATCATCGGCCGAATCCAGGGTCAAGCGTTCTCGTGGGAGACGGAGGCCGGATCGACCGTCGAAGGGATGATCTCCGAGGATCTGAAGACTATCACCTTCGAGTGGACGTACGCCAACGATGAAAGCTCCACTTCGACCTTGACCCTCATCGAGTAGGAACATGCCCTACTCCGGCCCGGCACGCACGACAGCGTCCGGGTTTTTTCTATTGCCTGAGCTTGTCAGGGCAATCATTCATACCTTTCCCTTCGACTCGCTGGCGCTCGCTCAGGGAATATCTGCGCAAATGCCCTTCGACAAGCGCAGGGAATATCTGCGCAAATACCCTTCGATAAGCGCAGGGAATATTCAATCCCAATACTGGCCCCATTCACCGGAGATGAGCTTCTCTTTTTTCGCTCGTGTCCATCCTTTAATCTGCCGTTCACGGTTCCTGGCTCCGTCCAGTTCTTCAAACTCCTCCATATAAACAACCGCTTTGGGTTTGTGTTTTGCAGTATAGGATGACCCGCATCCCATGACATGCTGTTCCCATCTGTTCGATGGACACCATGTCATGCCCGTATAGTAACTACCATCCTCGCACACGATGATATACACATACCATTTCCATGGTTCGCTCATACAAAAGCCAGTTTATGGCCTTCGACAAGCTCAGGCAATATTGACACAAACTCCATGAGCGAGAGTTTAAAATATGCCTTGAGCGAGCGAGAGCGAGTCGAAAGGCAACTAATGACATGACCCAAATATCCCTTCGACAAGCTCAGGCAATATTGACACAAACTCCATGAGCAAGAGTTTAAAATATGCCTTGAGCGAGCGAGAGCGAGTCGAAAGGCAACTAATGACATGACCCGAATATCCCTTCGACAAGCTCAGGGCATATTTGGGTCATAACCTTTTCTACTCCTCCGGCTCAATCACGATATAGCCGTCGTAGTTCACCCACGGATTGACGATTTTACCTCCTCGATCGGGACATTTGGCTCCTCCTGGACATTTGTCAATTTGACATTCTCCGTGATCCCTTTGTGGCTCCCCCATAAAACACCCATTCGTCCCGTCGTCCCCGGCGTTGCAAAACCCGGTGCACCAGCCCCAGTTGTCCAACACATGCACGCGCGGCTGGAACACACATTTTCCTCCGGCATTTGGCACATCTCCGCCCGTACACGGCGAGTTAAGCAAACGCCCATCCGACGCGGTTTCACAGAGACGACCTTGCGTGAGAGCGTCCACCTGCCCATTTGTACACACATAATCATGCGCGAACACGACGTAACTGGACGAACACGCCTCGGGCGACTCCCCGAACTCGCCGGCGCTAGAACGGCAAATCTCATTGCCGCTCCTATCCAACCCGCGGTGGTTCTTATAAAAATTGTCGGGCGCTTTGGACCCGCTCTGCGAGCCAGTCGGCCACTGTTTAGGGGTCTGACCTTTGAAATCGTCCCCCCAGTCCGTAACGATCCGGCGCACTGGCATCTGATTGGAATTCGCTTTTACAAAGAAACTCAACGTGATGCGCTTGCTGGCAGTGCCAAACACGCCTTCTGCATCCTGGTCGTTCACCGTCAACGCATCCTCACGCCCTTCGCGGCATTTCGTTCCCAAACACGCGCCAAGGGAAATGACCTTGGGCGGTTTGGGCTGTTCATTCCCGTCACCTGTCTTGCGGACATCCCAAAACCAGTTTTGATCATTCTGCCCTTGATTTTCCTCCAGTGGTAGTGATGGACTAAATTCCCCAAGTTCGCCATCTCCAATGTTGCCATCAGCTTCCTGTGCACGGCCGTCCAAGAATGTCACAAGACTTAATGATCGTGCGAACAACTGCCCCAAACGACTGCGCGCTAATGACTTTGCAACAGACAAATTATCGTTCACTTCAACGAGGGTAAGCGCAGACCCACGCGCAAGAGTTCGCGAACGACAGAAGTTTTGGCCAACTCCGGGCGCCAAAACACACCGGTTTGGTTGACAGACACTGTCATCAGGTTTCCCGTTTCTCACACAATCAAGGGGCTCCAATAACGCCCCGTCATTGACGCCGTCAAAAGGCCCGCCCACACACACTGGTGCGACTCCGGGGTTTTCTGGTTCACATTGGGCCTCACACTTGCCGGCAACACCATCTCCCCATCGTTCCCCGCGGCGACACGTTTCCCCGACGTTAGGGCAATCCCCGTCATTAAAACACGCTCTCCTGCTGCTATCACAATCGCCCCGGCTTGCACAATACCGAGCACGGTTCGTTGAACAAACACGCGCCCCGCAAGTGATGGGACGAGCAGGACCGTCCTCATCTATTGTGGTATCCAAATTGCAATCTATATCATTCTCGCACTCGTTACAGTTCCCGTCCCTACACAAAGATTCATTTGGATCCAGAAGACCAGACGCTCCTACCGCCACCTCGTAATACCCTCTCGCATCGCCTGCCAATAGATCGGCATCCACACAGGCAAGCCGACCTTGCTCATTTTGTGTTTGAAATGTCATGCTTCCGTTCCTCTCTTTACATATGGCGAGTTTGTGAGGCACTGGATCTTGCACACCAACAACCAGTTCTTCTGGTGATTTGGCGCCTCCAAAAGGCGTGAATGGTCCGGCTTCAAAAGAATAACGAAGCTTCGGATTGTTGTCGCGAACCGTATAACGACCCTGTTTCCATACGCGGTCCGTCCAAGCGACATTATAACTATTCAAACCGTTTCCGATCGCTTGGAGAGACCCTACGGAAGTTTCCACCAAAGATTGACACGCCGCGTATTGTTCAAAGTTGTAGGTCAATCCATGATAAGCCGTTTCGTCTTTTACCGGAAATTGGAAAGGATTCTGCGGTCTACTAAAACTTATCCTCAAATAGTTCTGAATATTCCTTGAGAGAACGCCTTTTGCCGTACATTCTTTGTAATCCTCAAAAGCAGCCTTGAACGAATCCCCGTTCACATATAGGAATGTTGGACGATTGGCTCTCGCATTATCGTACCCGCCGGCTTTCACATCAATGACATAGGGAAGATTTATAGTGGGCGGCTGACATTCTTGATCACCCTTAAAGGATTCATAAGGAACGCAAAAATATGGATAATTGTTCCCCCAAGGTGCTTCGCAATCCCCGTCCCCCCTGTCATTCGCGATGGGATTATCCGTCTCGTTAAGCTCGTCGCACATCGTCATAATGGCAAAGAAACCGGTCGGGCAGAAAATGCTCGGGTGATCATCATTTATTTCATCTCTTGCCGCATCGGGATTGTCGCTGTTATCGCCATGGTCCCAACCGCAAACTCCCAAACTGTATCCACACCCCACCGCGGTCGTCTTAATATCATACGCGACGTCAATGTCGGCACAGTAGAGCGCCTGCTCGGGGGAGAACCCCGCGCTCGTGAACTTCGCGTACAAATCCGTTGCGCCGGTCAGCTGGTCCACCGGAAGCCATGTCAAACAAGCGCGGTCTTTTGCTTCGGAACTGCCGTAGAGCTGAATGGAAGTGTCGCGCTCAATGCAATACCCCTTCCAACCGATGAGCGTATCCTGACCCGTTTTCTTCAAACAAATACCGGCGTCCTGTCTGGCTTGCACCATGCCGTTCTCCCTTCCGGCTTCCACCTCGCGGGTACAATTCACGTCCGACTCGCACGCCGTTCCTTCATACGGCCCACCAAGGCACAATCCCGGTGGCACTTCGGCATCGCCCGTGTTGGGTTCAACGAAAAGTGTGCGTGCGCCTTTGCCATAGGCCACTTTGTCATACGAACACTCGCAATCAATCGGTTGGCCCGCCTTATTCTTGAGCCCGCAGGTTTTCGCGTTTTGATAGCCAGCAATAAACTCGTAGGGCTGGGAGAGAATATTCCCTGATGTTGAATCAATATCAGCTCCAATGACCTTGCCAGGGGCGGCGATTTTCCAACGTCCTTTAAACAAAGCTAATGATTTCGGCGTCTGCCATTGGCTGACAACGCGCGTTGGATAGGGCGAATCCACCTCTGGGTATCCGCGACAAGACTGTTCAAGCGCGCCGGAAACAACGACCGGATCGGCAAACCCGTTGCCGTCCGTGTCTAGAATGTCGGTCAGGCACCGGTCGTTATAACAGGCGCCCACCGCGGTGGTGGCCGAAAGAACGCAGGATCCGCCAGCCAAACACTGCACCGCGCCTTGAGCGTTCTTGATGCAGTCACCGCTCGACTTCACGCACACATCTTTTGTCGCCTCATAGACAAACCCTCCCGGACACTGCCCATTATTCGCCGCTGCTTCTTGACGGCACACGCCGACCACGCACGCATTGCCGTTGCCCGTGCAATCCGAACTCTCCGCACACGGCTCCCCGCCGACCTTACAAAACCCGACCTCGCACGCGCCGCCGAAACGTACCGAAGAATCACACGCGCCGGCGTTATACACGAGACGATATGCCTCGGGCGCATCCTCGCACACATCGCCCAACCTCGCGCAGTCGTTATTCTTTTCGCACGCCACCAACAATCCATCGGCGTTCTTGTTCTTGCACGCCTTCTGCGGATTCACATTAAACTGGTCGTACAATTCCACCGGTAATTGGTTTGGTATCGCATAGCCGGATAGCTCATGCCCGTTCCAAGTCACATCACGCCTGGAGTAGAGTTGATCGGTCAGGATCTCCGGCGCGCGCGGATCCCAATCCTTGCACACGGCGTTTTGTCCCACCTGCCCGCCCTTCACGCACAGATCAATGGAGTCGCAAATCGGCTCGTACTTGGCCGTGCGCTCGTTGAAACTCGTACGCGAGGAATCGCACGCAAGCCAGGCCGAACAGGACCGGTCGCGCGCCACTTTCAAAACGGTGTTGGAATCGTTTTTCAGCCTGAACGAATCATTGACTAATTCCACGCATGACCCCGCGAGCTTCTTGCCGTTCTTGGATGTCAACACCGGACAATCGTCATTCACGAAACACGACCGCTCGTAGGTTTTTTTGATGCCGTCGTTCTGCGCCATATTGGAGACGATGGCATCACCGGCATCCGGATTGTATTGACACCGACGCTTGCACAAATCCACGGGCCCTCCCGCAACGGTGAAAATCCCTCCACCATCCCGACAACTCACCGGATCCACCAAGGCGTTCGGCGCCTTGTTGAGCAGGGCGTCGGCATGCGTGGAAACAACATAGGTGACGCTCGCGTTATAGGGCAATTCAGAACGTGTACGGTCGTTGAACAGCGCACATCCCTGCTTTTGGCTCACCAGCCCTTTGCATGCGCCGGAGAGCGCCGTTTCGCTCTCCTGTAAACGCTCGTTGTGGAGGAAATAGTACGAGGTTCCGTCTCTCTTGAGTCCACCCTCTGTATCCACGATATCAATAAACTCACTGCACCGATCGTACGACGCCTGACAGGCGCCGACCCATCCTTGGTAGCCCGCATCGCCGTTTCGCCAGATGCCCGCTTGATCACCGGCTACCACATACCGATCATAGCACCGTTCGTTCGTGCCCGTGCGGAACCATCCGGAATACTTCTTTCCGCTGATTTCCACGCTTTGCCGATACTCACAGGTCTTGTTGATCGGATTTTTGAAGTGGTAATTGCCGCTCTTGGTGGACGCGTATTCCTCGCAGAACAACTCGTCGTTCGCGCAGAGAATCTCTCCGTATTGGTCGGGATCGTTGATGAAATACACGCTCTCAAATGCTTCTACGCGCGAGAGGTCCTGCGCGTAGGTGGGTTTGCCGACCTCGCGGCACCCCGCGGACGCGGAGGAACACTCGGCCTTACCGTTGTCCACGAAATACGCAGGGCGATCGGCCGGCGTGATAACCGTCTCCGGCCCCATGACCAATCCAAACGACGCGGTGCGCGGAAGTTGGTCTGGCAGGACACCCGCGAAGTCAAACGTGCAGAACGAGCGGCCGCGGGCGATGGTGCAGTAGGTCGTGCCCTGCACGGTGCAGGCTGTTGGCGTATCCACAACGGACGGATTGGCCAAATCATTCCCAGGCGCATGCACGCACCGGACATTTGAAAGCGACGCGTAAGGCGAATCCGATTCAAAAGTCCGATACGCCTTGTCGCAACCAACCACGCGTTCGGAACACAAATTGCTGAACTGGTAGAGCGCGCTGTCTTTGCCTTTCTGATCACGGTAGGCCGCACAGCCAAGGTAATACTGCGGCGCGTCCGCACCACTTGGCGCGCGGTCGCAGGTAGAGGGCACGACCCACGAATCTTTAATAAGCGTGACATTTTCTTCCAACTGTTTGAGGACCACATTGTCCACATAGAACACACCAGCACTCTGCGCGGCGAAAAACAACACGCTGTTTTTGTCAAAACCCGCGAGCGCGGAGGTATCCATAGGCCCAAGCGTATACACCTGCCAGCCGCCCGACAGCGCGACAGGATTGTTCGCGCCGGCGATCTCCCAACGGTTTCCTCCCCCTCCGGCTCCCGCAAACCCAACGTGCAGGGGCACAGACCCTTTCGCCCAGAACTGAATCGTATACGTCTTTCCCTTCACAAGCCGGCTGACGAGCGTGCCGCAACTCTGTTCTCCGGGCGCGACGATGCACTCGGGAATGCCGTTGCTGTCCGCGTCAATCTCGCACCCTGCCGGCGTCACACGCCGACCCGCGAACGTGGAACAGGTCTGGTCGCGCTGCGCCTCCGTGGACGGGTCGTAAGCGATCTCCCCATCATTGCCGTTTAAAAACACGTGCGCGGTCTTGAAACCCCCAAGGTCGTTACCAACGGTGGCGCGCAGGGAATGTCCGGCCGTGGCAAGCGATTCGTTGCTGATGACAAGCGCGGCAGAGCCGGCCGCAGGCCACGAGACATACCCGGCGGTCGTGCCGGATTCAAAAGTTTCCTGAAGAGCCGTGACGGCGTTCCTCCCGGCCCCGCCGGTGTAGGCGCGACAGCCGTTCATCGCCGCAGGACAACTGGCGCTTTCAGACGCAAGGCCGAAGTAGCGGCAAGCGCCGACGACTTGGTCCCAGAAGCCGCCGGACCCTTGGCAATCCTCGTTCGCGGAACGGTCTTTGCGATAAGGCAGGCACTGATCGCTCACCGTCACGGTTTCCGAAAACAGGCGGTAATGCGGATGTCCTTCTGCATCAAAAAATTCGCGGCAGTCAGGATTGGTGAAAATATCCGCGTGCTCATCGCAGGTTTTATTACGCTCAAGCGCATCCAAATGTGCCCCATTTTCCACGCAAATCAACTCGTCGCGGTTGGAGACTTGCCACTTGGTGCAGGGCGCTTTGCCGCCAAACAAATCAATGACGTCCGAAAAGGCATAGGTCACATGGACCGCGTCAAACTCGTTTGATTCCAACAGTCGCCATGAGCGCAACTGATAGCCTGCGTTATCCGACCCTTCCCAGGTGAAAAAGGTGGAGGCCTTCTTGTTGGCCGCCCCGTCCAACATATCCGGCGTCGCGCAGGCGCGCAGGCGCGTGTAATGCTCCACATTCTCCCCTCCCTCGGCGGCAAAACTCAAATTGGTGAAGCTATCACAGCCGATATCCTGCGCCGAACAGGCGCTTGCCTTTTCGGGAATGAAAAACAGCGGAAACTTTGCGGATTCATACAGTGTTTTTTCCTGCTTGAAGGTGCCGTACCCGACGCATTCGGATGGACACGCATCCAGTTCGCCTGCAATCGCGGGAACGGCCGGGCCGCCAGAGGTGGGTGTAAAGAGCGAACATCCCACTTCTTGCGCGCGACACGTCTGCGCGTAGGACGCGCACGCCGGTGCATCTTGCAAAGCGCCTGTACAGCCAAGATAATCCGGGGGTAATTTGACGAATTTTTTCACTCCGGCCGCGCCAACCAGCCCTTCTACGAACGTACTGACCGATTCGGACGGCTCCAGCTGGATGGCGTCATAACGCACATCGCCGGAAAACAGGCCCACGCGGATCTGGGCGACGTTGCCGGGAACGCTAAAGGTACATGCGTGGCGTTTCCATTCCGAGCCCGCGCGAGGAGCGGCAACAATCCCGTTTTCGGGAGAATTCGCAAAGTCACAGCCGACCAAGGATGTCCCCTGCGGGCTGACCGCCTGTCCCTGTGCATTGTAAAAACGAACGGACGCACGCGCATCGCGCTCCGCCCTGTCGTTGGAAACAGCAAAATAACTCAAGGTGTACCCTTGATTTGCCTGAACATCAAACACTTGGCCAACGGCTTTATTATTGCCAACAGCGGTCATCCTGACCGATACGTTCCCCCGCACGGCTTCCCCTTCGCGCCGTTCCACCTCCTGCGCCGTCAGCCCTTCAAACAACAGCCAACCATCCGGAATACCGTCCTGATTTTCGTCGGCCTCAAAACTCGGGTTTTTCACCATGTTGAGGACCACTCCACCGGAGGGAACAACCTCGGAACACCCGGCATCGCTTTGCGAACAGGATGTGGCCGCGCGCGTCAGATAGAGACGGTCCTCATAGGCATAACGCGCCGGAAGACCGCTGTAGCTTACCCGTGCACTCACGCTCCCGTCCGCCCGTTGATATTTGCTATCATCCTCGCGCTCGGCCGTCTGGTAGGTTTCTCCAGCCGCCAGCCAATCAAACGTATCGTCGTCCAAAGAGGGAGTGGCTCCCGCGTTTTTGCTCTTATTCGTCCGATACCATTGACAACCGATGTTTTGCGCACTGCAAACGCTAAAGTCCACCGTCGTAATGAGGTAATTGGCCGGCTGATTGCTCGTCGTGTTTTTGAGCGCGAGGCATCCGGCATAGTACGACGGACATTCGTCGCCATTAAACCGCCAGACATTCTTCTCGCGCACGCAGTATCCGTACCCATCCGCGCACTCGCCCTTGCTATTCTCGCCCAAGCAACTGGGCGCGTCCGCGCAGGTATTTTGGCGCCCCGGGCTTTGGCTCGTCAGGCGGATGGCTCCGTTCACGAGCGCGCGGCATTGCGTTTGGGGGTACTTCAACACCCAATTGGGATCAATGAGATGACAAAACGGATGCGCGCCGTCCACCGCGCCTGCTTGATTACAGTTATCAAACTCATCAATGATTTCCTGAAGCGTCTTGGGCTGGGAGACGCTGTTGCGCTGTGCGGCCAGCTCCCAGCCGATCGGGAGGACGCGCGCCTTGCGCAGTTTGACGAGGTTGCTATAGCAGAAACCGAATGTGTAACAAAGAGGATCTTGATTCACGGAAAGGTCTTTGGAGGAAATGAGTGGCCAGTTCCCGTTCAAAAGCCCTTCGCCAATGGCCTCTTGAACCGTCAGCGGGGTGCGAGAATTGCCGCGTGACACGGCGGCCAAGAAATTGGAATCCATCACGCAGTTGTTCAAACTGCGGTTCGCGATCGCCTGGGTCGGACAGACGACAAACTCCGTAAGCGCATTGTATTCGGCCGTCGCAAATGGCACGGGAGCAAAGAGGCGGGAAAATGTCTCCGGATTCTGCCCAGTGTCCGCGAGCCGTTCAATGTTGAAAGGATCTTGACTCTCTGGCGATGTGTCAAACAAGCCCTTGTAAATCTTGTTGAACATCTGGGAGAGCAATGTATTGGTAAAGGTGGACGCCGCCGTAAAGGCAAGTCCAGGCATCGCATCGCCGAATTGGGCGAAATCCGCGGCCTTAAGCTGGGTGGTCTCGCCGGTGACCATTTTTTTGATTTTATCAAGGAAATCATTTTCCACGACCTTCGCCGGCGTTTTTGTCTGTCTGGTGGTGGGATCTTTAATGTCCTTCACGGCCGGCTTCTCCGTGGTGCGCTCCCTGATCTCCGCCTGCTTTTTTTCTTCCACGCTTTCTGTGACAGCGATGTTGAGGCGAATGGACGCAGAGAGTTCATTGCGCCCTGGAGCGAGCGACTCGGCGAACTTGGCGGTGATAGCCGAATTGATTTTGTTGGGATCCTCTACCACGCTGATGGTATCGGAGACGAAACTGCCCCAGTTGTCGGCGACTTCCAAAATGTCACAGCGGGGCTTTTGCGGCTGGTACTTTTGCGCAATGCCGAGCTGGAGTCCGAAACTCCCGAAATCCGGACGCAAACATAAGTCGAGCGATGTGCCAAGCGAACTGTTGAGCGAATCGGTAAGCTCGGCCACGGCCTCGCCCGCCACTTCAAGCCCAAACTTGCTAAAGCCCTCAAGCGCGGAGGTTTTATAGAAGAGCGACCCTTCGCCCGGGCCGCCGTTGGCCACAAGGAGCGCCGCCTCATAGGCCATGCGGTTGACGACGAATTGGGAAATATTCAACAGGCCCTGCACGAGCGCGGCCTTAAACGTCGGTTTGACAATGCGATCGCCTAAGACGCGGGCTGTCTCCTTGATAGACCGGCCAACGCACGCAGGCGCGAGGGGAGCACTGTCGCAAATCACCTCTTGTTGGGCTCCGAAGAGTTCTGAAGCCGCTTCTGGATCGGCGGCGCTCGCCATACGCACGCTGACAAACGCAATGGCGCCGGACACAAAAAACACGGCCGCGAGTCCGGCGGCGATCCAGCGTTTGGTTGCGCGATTCGCATGAGCCATACAGTTATTCCTGCTTGTCAATCACGGAATCAAAAGCGCCCTGCTTGGCCGCCTCGTCAAGCGTTGTGTTAAAGAACCGTTCAAGATCTTCGTCGCTGATTTGATCAAGTTCCTCTTGCGACATGCCGGTCTGCAACAAAGCGTTGCGTATCTCCTCAATCGTCGCTTGCTTAAAAAACGCCGCCACATCTTCGGGCGAGTCAAAATCAAATTCGCCCGCGGAAAGCAGTGCGGAGGCCTGGCCAAGCGCTTGCACGAGTTCGGGAACGGCGTTCTGCGACGGCACGGTTTCCGCTTCGGATCCGCACACAGTATCTTTGGGACAATTGGGATCGTTGTTGGAGAAAATCTCTGTCTTGTCGTCAAACCCGTCGGAATCGGAATCGGCCAGATATGGGCTTGTCTTGTAGACATACAGCTCATCGTAATCCGTGAGGCCGTCGCCGTCCGTGTCGCGCGTCTTGGACGCTTCAAGTTCCGCCGCCTCGCGTTGAGAGCTTGTGGTGAACTTTTCCCCGCGCAGGTACTTGGCGATTTGCAGGTCAAACGGGCGTCGGATGTTCGCGCCAAACGAACGGAAGCCGAAGTACACGCCGCCCAACGCCAAAAACACTAAAAGCGCAAAAGCAACCTTTTGCTCGGAGGTCAGCGTCCGAGGCGTGTTCCTTGGCACGCGCTTAATCGGCATAGGTACCTGTCTATTATATCAAAGGAACATAAAACTGACATCCCATCTGTTATCCCGAGCGGGCGTCGGCTACCCACTGTG
>VGKU01000018.1 GCA_016882235.1 Candidatus Parcubacteria bacterium | reverse complement strand
AACCGGGGGCGCGGGAGTGGCGAACGGAGCGAAACTCGTTTCTTCCGCGCTCGCCGGCGGCGGGGAATACCCGTGCCGCGTTTGCAAATTCTGAAAGGTCGCGCGGGTCCCTTCAAAATAGAGTCGCACCTTGCCGGTCGGTCCGTTGCGGTGTTTGGCGATGTGCACTTCGGCGATGTTGCGTTCTTCGGGAGGGATGTCCTCCGGCTGGTAATTGCGGTCCGCAGATTTGCGATAGATGAATAAGACAACATCCGCATCCTGTTCAATGGATCCGGAATCGCGCAGATGCGAGAGATGCGGGATGGCCGGCTTGCTTTGTTCCACCGCGCGCGAAAGCTGGGCGAGCGCAAGCACGGGCACGTCAAGCTCTTTGGCAATTTGTTTTAAACCGCGCGAAATCTCCGAAACCTCTTGTACGCGGTTGTCGGATCCTTTATAGGATCGTCCTTCCATCAGTTGCAGGTAATCCACCATGATGATTCCAAGGCCGTGTTCCGTTTTGAGCCGCCGCGCTTTGGTGCGCAACTGCATGACATTGAGCATGGGGGAATCGTCAATGAAAATCGGCGCTTCGGAGAGTTCACCAAGCGCATGGCCGATGCGCGGGAAATCATCGTCACGGTCCGAGAGCCGGCCGGTGCGCAGTTTCCACAAATCCACGCCGGCCTGCGCGCAAATCATGCGGTCCACCAGTTGTTCCTTGCTCATCTCCAGCGAGAAAAATCCGACAGGCAATTTCATGTTCGTGCCGATTTGCCGGGCAATGTCCAGCGCGAGCGATGTCTTGCCGACGGACGGACGGGCGGCCAGCACGATCAGGTCCGAGCGCTGGAACCCGGCAAGTAGATTGTCTAGTTCATTGAATCCGCTTGAAAGCCCGCGCAGTTTCCCACGTACTTTATGAAGTTCGTCAATGCGGTCAAATGCGTCGTTGAGCACGCTGCGGATAGAGATAAACGTATTCTTGTTGTACTTTTCGGACACTTGGAAAAGCGCACGCTCGGCCGTATCAAGCGTGATGTCAATTTCTTCCTCTTCATTGTGTCCCATCTGCGCGATCTGCGTAGCTGTTTGCAGGAGGCGCCGGAGCGTGGCCTTTTTTTGGACGATGTCCCCGTAGTGCAGAATGTTTGCGGAGGTTGGTTCGGTATTGGAAAGCTCAACGAGATACGCGCGCCCGCCGATTTGCTGGAGCCACCCGTGTTCTTCCAGTCGATTGCCGGCGGCAAGGATATCAATGGGATCATGCCGATCAAACAATTCAATCATCACCTCAAAAATTTTTTGATGGGCGGGCCGGTAAAAATCTTCCGGACGCAGACGGTCGGCAACTTTGACCATGGCATCCTGATCAATGAGCAGACATCCCAACAGAGACTGTTCGGCCTCAATATTTTGTGGCGGAAGTTTTTCCATACAGATGTTCCCGCATCTTAACACGCCGCGCGCGACAGGCAACCGGCCGCGTGTGATATACTGTTTACAACCTGTGCTTACCCGTGTGCATGCCTCCCGCCTCAACCTGTTTCGTTCCATCGGCATGATGATCGGCGCCATTGTCGGCGTAGGCGTTTTTGGTCTCCCGTATGTGTTTGCGCAAGCCGGATTTCCGTCCGCCCTTTTATGGTTGATCGTGATGGGCGGCTTGCTCACCGTCTTGCAACTGATGCAGGCAGAGGTCGCGATTCAAACGGGCGGTCATCACCGCCTTCCTGGCTATGTGCGCGAATACCTTGGGAAAGGATGGTCGCGTCTGGCGCTTGTGGCGATGGCCCTTGGTGTCTGGGGCGCGATGCTTGCCTACATGATCGTCGGGGGACGGTTTCTCTTTTTGCTCGTCTCGCCGCAGGGGGACGGTCCGGAGGCGCTCTACGCTCTGATCATCGCTATTGTGGCTTCTGCGTTCATCTATCGGGGTCTGCGGTTTGCCGCGCGCCTGGAAGTGGTTGTTGTGGGCGCGCTTCTCTTCCTGTTTCTGTTTATCATCGCCGCGAGCCTTCCGCATCTGGAGCCGTCTGCCTTGGTCTCAACCACGATCGGCGATTTCTTCCTGCCGTACGGCGTGATCCTGTTTTCGCTCGCGGGCATTGGCATCGTGCCGGAAATCCGCGATGTGCTGGGTCGGCGGGCACGCCTTGATCTCGGACGCGTCGTGGTGATCGGGATGGTAATCATTGTTGCGCTGTACGCTCTGTTTTCTGCGGCGGTTGTTGGCGTCACCGGCACGGCAACAACCCCAATTGCCTTTGACGGTCTGATCCCCGTACTGGGAGACGTGTTCCGTGTCGTCGCAACGGCTTTGGGCGCGCTCACGATCTTATCCATTTACTTGATGCTCGGCATTGAACTGCTCAACACGCTCAAATTTGATTTCCGCCTGCGCCATGGCCTGTCCTGGGCGTTGGTGACGCTTGTGCCGGTCGCGGCGTATCTGTTAGGCGCACGGGCGTTTATTGAAGTGATTGGATTTGTCGGTGCGGTGTTTGCCGGCGCGCTTGGGATTCTCGTCGCGCTGACGTATGCGAACATGCTCCGCAGTGGCGTGTGCAAGACCCACCACTGTTTGCGCTTTCCTTCGTTATTCACTTGGATCCTCATCTTGCTGTTCGCTGCTGGCATGGTCGCTGAACTGTTTGCCTTGTAAGTCGTACGCTTTGAGCACGTTGACAAGGAGCATGGCGACCGTCATGGGACCCACTCCGCCGGGAACCGGCGTCAGCGCACCGGCGACAGATGCTACGGACGCGCGGTCCGCGTCGCCGTAGAGCACGCCGTCTTTTTTTGTGGTCCCAACGTCAATCACGGTTGCCCCCGGCTTGACCATTTCACCCGTGAGGAACTCGGGACGACCAACAGCCACGACAAGAATGTCGGCTGTTTTTGTTTTTTGTGCCAGGGAAGGATCGTCTCCATCAACGACGATCGCGTTGATGCGCCGTTCTTTCATCAATGTGATGAGCGGTTCGGCGAACAATGGACTGGAAACGATGACGGCATCGCCCGTGCGCGGGCCTATGAGTTTCATCACACCAAGCGCAACCGCAGAGGCGATCGCCGGTTCACCCGCTTTGAGCCGCCGTACGTTTTCCGGATGGAATCCATCCACGTCTTTTTCCGGATTGATTTCGGCAATAATGCGCGTGGCATCCTGCGAGGGCAGGGGAAGCTGGACGAGGATGCCGTGGATATCCGCACGCGCGTTCAATGTGCGGATGTGGTTGATGAGCGTTTCTTCTGTTTCGGTCGCGCTGTAGGAGGTTTTTTCAAAATGGATACCGACCTCCTCACACGCTTTTTGCTTAATGTTGACATAGGTATGCGATGCGGGGTTCGATCCCACCAAAAGAACAGCCAGTCCCGGCTTGGAGGGTAGGTTGGCGACGCGCTGTTTGATTTTTTCGCGGATGCGCTCTGCGATCGCGCGTCCGTCGAGGATTTCTGCCATAGGCCGGCTACGCGTTCAATTCTGGATACAGCGGAAACCGGTCGGTCAGCGTTTTGACTTCTGCGCGGATCGCGGCGAGCGCGTGCGGATCGTGATGATGCTCGATCGCGCGGTCAATCCACTGTGCGGCTTGGCGCATCTCCGTTTCCATCATCCCACGCGTCGTGAGCGCCGGCGTGCCAAGACGGATGCCGGACGGATCCAGCGGGGGACGCGGATCATCCGGAATGACATTTTTATTGACGGTGATACCGGCCTGGTTAAGCGCGTTCTCCGCCTCGCCACCTGTCAATCCTTTGGACGTCACATCCATCAGTAATAAATGGTTGTCTGTGCCTCCAAACATCAGCCGGTATGATCGTTTGGAAAACTCTTCCTCAAGCACTTTGGCATTTTTTTTGATTTGCCGCGCGTACTCCTTGAAGGCCGGTTCCAGAGCTTCCTGGAAGGCCACCGCCTTGGCGGCAATGACGTTTTCATGCGGCCCGCCTTGCAATCCTGGGAAGATCGCTTTGTCCACCGCCTTTTTGTGCTCCTGCTTGCACAGGATCATCCCGCCGCGCGGCCCGCGCAGGGTCTTATGCGTGGTGGTCGTTACGATATCAAAGAGCGGCACCGGGTTGTTCATTTCGCCAGCGGCGATGAGCCCGGCGATGTGCGCGATATCCGCCATGGTATACGCCCCGACCTCCTGTGCAATCGTTTTGATCCGCGCGTAATCAATCTCGCGTGAGTAGGACGAATAGCCGACGAGAATCAGTTTTGGATGATGCGCGCGGGCGAGTTCTTCAATCTGTGCGTAATCAATGGATCCGTCCGCGGTCGTCTTGTATCGGATGAAGTTCCAGATGCGCGACGGGAAGGTCATGGGATGGCCGTGCGTGAGGTGACCGCCGTGGGAGAGCTCCATCCCGAGCACGGTATCACCCGGCTGTAAAAGCGCCGCGTATGCCGCGAGGTTTGCCGGCGCGCCAGACAGGGGCTGGACATTCACATATTCTGCTCCAAACAGTTGTTGAGCCCGGTCTGTTGCGAGCGTCTCTATCACGTCTATTTCCTGGCATCCTCCGTAGTACCGTTTTCCTGGGAGGCCCTCGGCATATTTATTCGTCGCGATGGAACCAAGCGCTGAAAGCACGGCGGCGGAGACAAAATTTTCGCTTGGAATCATCTCCAGTCCCTCGCGCTGCCGCGTCAGTTCTCTGTTGAGCGCCTGCGCAAGAGCCGGATCAGAGTAGGAAATCATACGCTGCGTATTCTACGAGATGCAGGGGGATCTTGACAAATGCCGGTTTTCTCGTTAGGTTGGAATGTCCGTATTGTTCTTCACAAGGTGAAACATGTACGACTGTTGCCACGTGCCTGCGCACATCACGCAGACACACTTTACGGGTTCCTACCGTCATGCGGCCCACTTGGATGGAGCCTTCACACGCAATCATCTCCTGTACCTGCGGGCCGCCGGCAAGCTCGCGGTTGCCCGGGACGGAATGCGCGTCGCGACCTGGAAACAGGCCGCGGACGGCACCATCTCTCCGCGTCTGGGTTATCCCGTTCCGTCGTTTTACTGCGAAGGTGGACGTATCCTGTCGCTGGATGAAACGGGAGGCGATCTGGTCAGCGGAACGCTCATGGATGGACGGAGCGGAGTGTTCCGTCTGGGACCCGGGCGCATCAGCCATGTCTCTGAAAACGACGGGCTGATGGGAATTCAGAACGGTCGCACCGGAGCCGTCGTCTACCTGAGAGAAAACCTGCCGTTCGACAGCGTCTTGAGCCAGGTCATTCTCCCGGCCGTGCCCAGGGCGCATGCCTTGCATCGCGACGCGCGCGTGTTCGGCCTGCCGGACGGTGGAGCGCTGATTGTGGAACCGTTCGACGACACGGTCTATCGCTACGAGCTCGGGGCGTGTGGCGTCTCGGATTGGCAGCCGCTCGGCCTGCCCAAGGACTACCGTCTGGTAGGCATGGGGAAGTGGTACGGGATGGTCGTGATCGGCATCGACGCCAAGAAGGAGGGAGGCGCCATTCAGTTCCTTGGACCTGCGGCCAAGGACATGCCGTTTCGTCGTACGGATATCCGCGGGCATCTTGAACACCTTTGGTGTTCACCGTCCGGTCTTGGACTGGCGTGGCTGGAGAACCTTGAGGTTCAGGGAAAGCCGTGTCGCCGGTTGTATGTCAATCATCGCCTGATCTTTGAAGGCGCGTTCGCGATGAACGCGTTCGGACTGGCGTGGTCTGCGGACGGAAAATCCGCCGGCGCCCTCGTCCGTCTTCTGGATGCCGGCGAGACGGAGGTTCTCCATCTCATCGGGGAACACGGTCCAGCGTTCAGCGTGACCCCAAAGAACTCGGTGCACGAGTTCACGGTGGACAACCACGGACGAGTAGCCGCGTGGATTGAAGACAACAAGCAATTCCACCGCGTGTTTTGGAGAGGCAGGTTTCTCGAGTCCCATCCCCAAGCGTGGAACTTGGGGATCGTGGAACAGGGCATTGCCTACAACGGCGTTCATGCGGATGTCCTCTTGCGGATTGAGGGCTCTCCGCACTAGCACGACTGGAGTGGAAACATTCCAGTTTTTTTGTTGAGAGACATCTTTGCGCCTGTTGTGCCTGTTGACGCGGCGGTTATATTCTGGCATGCTCTATGCTTGGATATGTTTGAAAGCATCCATCGAATCCACCTGATTGGCATCGGAGGAATCGGCATCTCGGCGCTTGCGAAATTGTTATTGCACCAAGGGAAACAGCTTACCGGATCCGATGTCCATTTGAGTTCAATCACAGATGACCTGGTTCGTCGAGGGATCCAGGTTTGGCAGGGGCATGACCCATCAGCCGTTTCGGATGCCATAGACCTGGTGATCTATTCCCCGGCCGTTCAAGAAACGGATCCGGAATATGTTTCCGCTAGAAAACTCGGCATTCCGCTCCTTTCGTACGCACAAGCGCTCGGGGAACTTTCTAAACAGTATTCCACGATCGTCGTGACCGGCACGCATGGAAAGAGTACGACGACCTCCATGCTTGGATTGATTTTGGAAGCGGCCGGATACGATCCTACCGTGATCGTCGGATCCATCGTTCCGTCGTTTGCGCAAGGGAACCTCCGCGTTGGCGGCGGACGATTTTTGGTGGTGGAAGGGTGCGAGCATCAGGCAAATATGTTGCAGCTCCATCCCGAGATGATTGTGCTCACCAGTATTGAGGCCGATCATTTGGATTACTACAAAACGCTTGCGAATGTTCGTGAGGCGTTTCAGACGTTTGTCAATCGGCTTTCCGGGAAGGGGCTTGTGGTGATGAATGCGGACGATTCGGTTTCCCAAACACTGACGGTTGATGGGGCTGTTCGCTATGGAACCGGTTCGGACACCCATTATCAATTCGGGGGGCGCCGAATAGAAAACGGACGGCAACACGTGACGGTTCGCCGGAGGGTGCCGGAAGAAGAACTTGGGGAACTTTCTCTGACGGTTCCAGGCGCGTTTAACGTTTCCAATGCGCTTGCGGCAACGGCCGCGGCGATGGAGCTGGGCGTCCCGTTTGAAACCTGCGTACGCGCGTTAGGAGCATTTCCCGGGATTTGGCGAAGGTTTGAACGGCTTGGGCGGTGGAACGGTTGTGAACTCATCTCCGATTATGGCCATCATCCCACGGCCATTCGAGTCACCCTCGAGGCCGCGCGTGAGTTGTTTCCTGGCAAGAAGTTGATTTTGTGCTTCCAACCACACCAACATTCACGAACACAATCGTTGTTCAATGAATTTGTGGAGGCGTTGTCGTTCGCTGATGCGGTTGTTCTGCCGGAGATTTACCGCGTAGAGGGGCGAACGGAGGATGAGAGCGTTTCTAGTAGAGATCTCGCTGCCGCCTGTCATCTTGCCGACTGCCACTACGCGCCGGATTTTGAAACGGCAGAGCGCATTCTTAAAACGCTGTCTCACAAATATCCAGATTCCGTGATTATTATCCAAGGTGCCGGTACGATCGATGAACTAGCGAGGTCGTTGATTGACAAATAGAGCATATTTTTTTCGTATTTGGTGTTGGGGTCAGGTCGTTACATGTAGCATTTTATAGAATGCTACATGTAACGACCTGACCCCATAGGCGAAAACCCAGGAAAGTGGGTTGTTTTTTTATCGGTCAAGACAAGGGGGCCGACAAGCCGATGAAGAGATGCCTTGAGATCCCTCGGCTAACTGATAAACGCTCGCTCGGGATGATTTTTTCTCGTCTCTTATTTTGCTCAAGGTCTTATGATAAGGTAGGAACGACCTATGAAGATTCTCCAAAACGAACCCATGAGCCGACATACGAATTTCCGCATTGGTGGGCCGGCGCGGTGGTTTGTGGAAATCAAAAGCGTTGATGAGCTAAAAGAGGCGTTGGTATTTGCGCGTGAAAAAAACGCGTCCATTTTTGTCTTTGGCGGCGGATCCAACACGCTCGTGGCGGACGAAGGGTTCAATGGCGTGGTTATCAAAATCGCCATGCGCGGTATCACCATTCAAGGAACACACGTGCGCGCCGATGCGGGTGTCCTCTCCGCCGCGCTTGCCCGCGCCACAGCCCATGCAGGTCTTTCGGGCCTCACATGGGCCATCTCTCTTCCGGGAACGATTGGCGGCGCGGTGCGCGGGAATGCTGGATGTTTCGGCGGTGAAACACAAGATCATCTCATCTCCACAGAGGTGTTCCGCGACGGCGAAATCCTGACGCTCACAAAAGACGATCTGGCATTCCGGTATCGTGAATCGGCAGTGAAGCACAATGACGATATTATCCTTTCGGCGACCTTTGCACTGGAGAAAGGCGATGCACAGGCGCTCCAAAACGAACTGGACGAGACGCTCGCCAAACGCAAATCTACCCAGCCGCTGGACGCCGGTTCAGCCGGCTGTCTCTTTAAGAATTACGAAATTCAACAGGACGACGAACTGCAACGGATCCGATCGAAACTCGATATTCCTGTAGAGATGAGCCAATCCCGGCGGCTTTCTGCCGGGTGGCTCATTGACCAGCTAGACCTGAAGGGGACAAAAATCGGCGGTGCCAAAGTGAGCGAGAAGCACGGGAATTTCGTCGTCAATACCGGCTCCGCATCGGCCGACGATGTGATGCAACTCGTGGCTCTCATCAAAACTCGCGCCCGAAATCAGTTTGGGATACACTTACAAGAGGAAGTACACTATCTATGCGACTCACCACGTTGAAAGCAACCAACATGGAGCTGACCGACGCGATCCGCGCGTATGTGGACGAGAAGATTGAACAACTGCGCAGGATCTGCGGCGATTTTGATCCAGCAGACGATCTCAAAATGGAGGTGGGCAAGTCTACCCAGCACCATGCCAAAGGGCCGTACTACCACGCGGAGATGCATCTTGTCTTGCCCGGGAAGGAACTGCGGGCCGTGCACGAAGGCGAGGATTTATACGAGGCGATTGATAACGTGAAGGACCAATTGCGCAGGCAGATCAAGGAGTACAAGGACCGGTTGAAAGACAAGTCCCAGCGGGCATCGCGTCCGGGCAAGGAGTAATTGAATTTGGGACGAACAAGCCCCTTGTTTTATTTACTCTGGCGACGCATAATATCGCCCGTATATGCCTAAACTTTTGCATTTGATTTTTGGGGATCCCAATAAAAAAGTTCTCGCAGAACTCCGTCGGGATGTGGACCGGATGAACGCGTTGGAACCGCAAACCGCCGCGCTTTCTGACGAAGAATTACGCGCAAAAACAGACGCGTTTAAACAGCGTCTTCAGGCAGGCGATCCCCTGGACGCGTTGACCGACGAGGCGTTTGCGGTTGTGCGCGAGGCTGCGAAGCGTACGCTCAGCCAGCGTCATTTTGATGTTCAGCTGATGGGCGGACTCGTGATGCATCGCCGCGGTATCGCGGAGATGCGCACCGGCGAGGGCAAAACGCTCACCGCCACGGCGCCGCTTTACCTCAACGCGCTCACCGGCAACGGTTGCCATCTTGTGACGGTCAACGATTACCTCGCTCTCCGCGACGCTGTGTGGATGGGGAAGGTCTTCGCGTTTCTTGGAATGAGCGTCGGGTGCATTCAGCAGGAACAAGCGTTCGTCTATGATCCTTCCGTGGAAAGCGGTTTGCGCGAGGTTTCCCGCAAGGAAGCGTACGGCGCGGACATCACCTACGGCACGAACAACCAATTCGGCTTCGATTACCTGCGCGACAACATGGCGCCGAACGTGGACGCGCAAGTGATGCGCGATTTGCATTTCGCGATCGTGGACGAGATTGACTCCATTCTGATTGACGAGGCACGTACGCCGCTCATCATCTCCGCGCCCGCGCAGGAATCCAACGCGCTCTATCAGCGTTTCGCCGCCATGGTGACAAAGCTCGTGGAGAATGAGGATTACAATGTGGACGAGAAGATGCGTACCGCGACGCTGACGGACCAAGGTATTGAACGCATTGAAAAAATACTCGGCGTGGAAAATCTCTATGCCGTCGGCGACGGGATGTATGCGCGATACGCGGATACGGCCTTGCGCGCTCGCGCGAATTACCAAAACGATGTGCACTACATCGTGAAAGAAGGCGAGGTCGTGATCGTGGACGAGTTCACCGGACGGCTCATGCCGGGCCGGCGATTTTCCGAAGGGATTCATCAGGCGATTGAGGCCAAAGAAGGCGTGGAGATTAAACAAGAAAGCCAGACGCTCGCGACCATTACGTTCCAAAACTTGTTTCGGATGTACAAAAAACTTTCCGGCATGACCGGTACGGCCGCGACCGAGGCGGAGGAGTTCGGCAAAATTTATCAGTTGGAAGTTACCGAGATTCCGACGAACCGTCCAAACGCCCGCGTGGATCTGTCCGACCGCGTGTATAAGACGGAAGCGGGGAAGTTCAAAGCGGTTGTGGAGGAGATTCGCCTGCGGCGTCAAAAAGGCCAACCGGCGTTGGTTGGCACTGCATCGGTTGAGAAAAACGAATTCCTTTCGCAACTGCTTACGCGCGCTGGCATTCCCCACGAGGTGCTCAACGCGAAAAACCATGCGCGCGAGGCGGAGATTATCGCGCAGGCCGGGCGTCATGGCGCGGTCACGATCGCCACGAACATGGCCGGGCGCGGTGTGGATATTAAACTGGGCGGGTCGGATGCGACGCCGGAAGAAGAAGCGCGGATCAAAGAACTGGGCGGTTTGCATGTGATCGGCACGGAACGCCACGACGCGCGACGTATTGACAACCAGTTGCGCGGACGCAGCGGTCGTCAAGGAGATCCGGGCTCCACGCAGTTTTTCATCTCCATGGAGGACAGCCTGATGCGCATTTTCGGTTCCGAACGCACCAAGGGGATGATGGATCGCCTAGGCATCCCCGACGATATGCCCATTGAGAACGGGTTGGTCACGCGTTCCATTGAGAAGGCCCAGCAGAGGGTGGAAGGGTACCATTTTGATTCGCGTAAGCATCTGCTGGAATACGACGATGTCCTGAACAAGCATCGGGAAGTCATCTACGGGCGGCGCCATGAAGTGTTGGAGATGTTCGCCCGCGCACCCGAGCGGTTGCGCGAACGGATTTTGGATATCGTGGAAGGCGAGGTGGAACAGGTCGTGTTGTTTCACATGGGAGAAGCGCCTGTCGTCTCGCACGAATCCTCCCACGGCGGGACGAAGGAAGGATCCAAAAAAGAGATTATTGAAACCGTGCAGACCATCATTCCCCTCACGGACGCGCAGAAAGCGGAGCTCAAAACACTTGAGGAAAGTCACACGGAAGACAAAAATGGGCTAGCCGAGAAACGCTCGCGGTTGATTGAGGCGATCATGAAGATGGTGCGGTTGCATTACGATGAAACGACGGCCGTGTTTACGGAAGCACAAGACCTGCCCCAGATTGAACGCGGCGTGATCTTGCGCTCCATGGACATGCTTTGGATTGACCACCTGGCCGCCATGGGCGCCTTGCGCACCGGCATCGGTCTTCGCGGATACGGCCAACGCGATCCGCTCCTTGAATATAAAAAAGAAGGATACAACTTGTTCCAGCAGTTGCTCGGCACGATTAATTTTGAAATCACGTATTCCTTTTTCAAATACGTCAAACACGCGGTGGACATGCGCGTGCAGAAGGAACTGGAGAAGTCGGTTTTTGAACGGCGCGGCGTTTTGGCAAGCGGCGATTCTCAAAGCCGCGGGCTGCAACCTGCGCAGGAAAAAATCGGACGCAATGACCCGTGTCCATGCGGAAGTGGCAAGAAGCATAAGAAATGCCACGGCGCCTGAAGCGGCAACAGATCCTCGTTGTCATGCATGCGCAAACGTCTGTTTGACGAAGTCGCACCTCCACTTGCGCACCTCTGACGTTTCATTTACAATCCCCGCGACTTTTCTATGCAAACCTGGAAACTCAAGAAGAAGACCATCAAGAAGGCGAAGGGCCCGTGGGGACGGCGCGCCACCGCGATCGGCCTGCTGTTGCTGACCGTCCTTTTTGCCGGCTTCGCCTTCCCGTCGCAGTGGAACGGGGTGGTTCATACCCTGCGCCTGCCGGCCGGTTTTCGCATGACGGAGGCACCGTATCGCCTCGGCCTGGATCTCAAAGGCGGCACGCATCTTGTCTACGAAGCGGACATGAGCCAGATTCCCGACGTGGAACGACTGGACGCGCTGGAAGGGGTGAAAAATGTGATTGAACGGCGCGTCAACGCGTTTGGCGTATCCGAACCGCTCGTGCAAACAACGGCTTCTGGCGACACGTACCGCCTCATTGTGGAACTTGCGGGCGTCAGCGATGTCAAACAGGCGATTGAGATGATCGGCAAGACGCCCGTGCTTGAGTTCAAATCGCCCGGTCAACAATTGGACAGATCGCTTACGCAAGAGGAACAGAAACAGTTGAACGATCGGATCAAAGAGGATCGTTCCAAAGCGCAGGTCGTTCTTGGCCGAGCGCTTTCCGGCGAGGATTTTGACACGCTCCTCTCAGAGAACAGTCGTGAACCCGCCGAAAGGGCCGTGGTAAAGAACTTGACGCAAGATTCGCCCTTGCGTGAGCTCTTTGATTCCATCCGGCGTCAACAGTTGCGCCCAGGACAGGTCTCGCGTACGACCTATGAAGGGCCGGATGGTATTTGGGTATTCCGTTTGGAGAGCACCGAGCAGGTGCAGGAGATGTTGTTGTCGCATGTCCTGGTCTGTTCGGAAGGGAACATTGGCTGTGCCAATCCCATTCCAGAAATGGAAGCATCGATCAAGAT
>VGKU01000017.1 GCA_016882235.1 Candidatus Parcubacteria bacterium | reverse complement strand
AGCGACTTCAAAAAAAGTTTGGCTTGTTTACGACGGCGGCTCATGTTCGTTCTCCACCGGAATCACCTCCGTGATTTCCGAAATAACCTCTTGCAGAGCGGCTTCTATTCCCATCTTTAACGTGATCTGCGACATCGGACATCCTACACACGCTCCCTGCATGCGCACGTAGACGGCGCCGGTGTCTGGATCATACTTCACGAGCTCAATCCCTCCACCGTCCATCCGGAGTGCCGGCCGCACTCGTTCAAGCACGTGTTCAATTTGGGATTCAATGTCTTGCATACAAATTGGGGTCTGACCCCATGATAGCATAAAAACGCCCTCCCGGGCGTTTTTCTTTATTCGACATTCGCGAATGTGCGCTTGCGCAGGGCGCCGGCAAAGTTCTTGACCTGCTTGCTGGTGAACTTCACGATGCCGCTGACCGCCGCATACAGCGTGTCGTCCTTCCCGATCCGGACCTGTTTGCCCGGATGGATTTTGGTGCCTCGCTGGCGGACGATGATTTGGCCGGCGAGCGTTTTTTGGCCGTCCGCAATCTTGACGCCCAAACGTTTACTCTGGGAATCACGTCCAAGATCTGTGGAACCAGCCGCTTTTTTGTGTGCCATATTTTCCTGTAATTGCGCACCCGACGCAGGCGGGCGAAGCAATCTCTGTGACTTATTACGGCAAGAGGATATCCTCAAAACATCCAGGTGTCAAGTCGTTGGCCGGTAGCAGACCAGGCACCTCGGCGCGTACTCGCTATCACCGACTTGATACTGCTCCATCCCGCCCGCCAACCTCTGCGATCGCGTTGCAGGCCGTTCGTAGCAGGCGGTACACAGCGCGTGCATCTGCACGATCTCTTCGGCGAGCGCGAGCAGGGCCGGAATGCACGCGAAGGGCCGTTCTTGAAAATCCAGATTGAGCCCGGCAACGATCACCTGCTTTCCGGCGCGCGCGAGTGTCATCGCAACCTCGGGCAGGCCGTCTTCAAAAAAATGCGCCTCGTCAATCCCAACTACGCGGGCATCGGCAGAGAGCGGAAGCATATCGCGCGGATGGGCGACCGTTGTGGCCGCGATGCAGCACCCGTCGCGCGAACAAATTTGGGTCGCCGTGCGCGTGTCGCGCGCGGGTTTATAGACAACGACCGGAAGTTTTGCAATGTTCGCGATCGTGAGACGCCGGATAAGCTCCGTGCTTTTGCCCGAGAACATCGGGCCGGTGATCACGACAAGGCCGGGGGAGAACATAGGAGTGCTCGTGGGGTCAGGTCGTTACTTGTCGCATGTACAATATGCTACAAGTAACGACCTGACCCCAGCAGTGAAAAGCTAAGAAAATGGGCGTGGAGGAAAGTATAACATACTCATCCCTCTCTGACGTTCTGCTGGTGCTAAAAAAACCGACCCCT
Organism: Candidatus Parcubacteria bacterium; assembly: GCA_016882235.1. GTDB lineage: Bacteria > Patescibacteriota > Patescibacteriia > UBA9934 > GWF2-40-263 > VGKU01. The sequence goes on along the minus strand of VGKU01000017.1, from coordinate 11,506 downwards.
CGGGAGACGAATCCCGAGGGGTCAAGGAAGGTGAGACGGTGATCACGGACAGCCGGCTGCGATCTTTCCGTCATACGAGAGCTCGTCGCAGTCCAACGTGTCGGCCGTCACGGAGGGGTGCTGGGCAGTGGCCGGCACCGAACGGATGGTGGGTACCGAGGGCTGGACCGTGATCGGCAGTGCGAGGTGTCCCGCTTGGTAGCGAGGGATCCACATCATGGCCATGAGGGCGAGCGCGCCCACGACCACGGCGGCCTGCCGACGCCAGTCGTTCCCGACGCGGCGAACGCCCCAGGTGGCGACGATCGCGATCCCGAAGGACGCGAAGAGATCCGTAAGGACGCCATGATCCGCGCCCCACCTGCCCGAGAGCGGACCGTTGACCATCGCCCACCACAGGGATACGACCGCGAGTGCACCGACCACCTTCCAAAGATTCCCCCACCCGCTCCGGTAGATCCATCGCCCGCAGGCAATCAGACCCACCATCGCGAACAGGAGAACGAGCGCTTCCAGAATCTGGTTCATGGAACCTCCAGTGGCCGGTCATCCGGCGTTGTTGACGTGTTGATCAATGTACGTTGGATCCCAAATATAGCAAAAAATGGCGGTTTCGTCAACCCCCTGGGAAGTCCACACGACCTCTCAGGGAATGGACCGCCGATACCGAGAGATGTGCGGGAAGTGCGTGTAAGAAAAAAGCATCCCAATGAAGAGATGCGTGTTGGCTGTTTAAGCCAAGAAGTGAGCCCATTCAAGGGCGATGCGCCGATTGTGGATCATCGCGAGCTCCAGAGCCTGTCGGCGATCATCCTCCTCGATCTCCGGAGTGATCTGCGCAAGCGCCGCGGCGATGCCGTACTCACGTTCCCGCGTGGCCGTCTCAAAAGCGCTCATGAGCAGGCCTTGGACGATCACGCGGGCTTCCGCGGCCGCGCGATGATCAAGCTGGTCTCCCCCGTCGCGTTTGGAAGTTCTGAACCGGAGCAGGAACTGGTACACAGTCGCGATTCTGCCGCGCGCGAGTTCGCGGATGAGCTGGGTATCAAGCGCTTGACTGCTACGGCGCAATGCCTCCCCCAACCCGTTCTGCGCGAGCCATTCCATATTCGTTGAACGCACCAGCGCGTCCTTGCTCGCGAAGTGCAGTTCCAGAATGAGCGGGAACTGCGACTGGAGCATATTCTCGTGCGACTGGCCGCAACCCTTCTCGTGAATCGCCGCGAGCGCTACCACCTTATCGAGCGACTCGAGGGTCGCTGTATCCTTGAACAGCATCTCCACCAGCTCGTCGATGACGATCTGCGCGAAGTCCATGCGACGCAGATGCGCGGCGACAGGGTTGAGCTTATCCTGGGATGGGATCTGGGAGGACGATGGCATGTCCGGAAGCAGAACCCACGCCTCGTTGACCCCAGCCGGGCCTTTGAGCGCCTGGTAGAACGCGCAGAGCTCAACGTTGGGACGCATATCCCAAGTGATGCTGTAGCGACGGACCGCGAAGAGATCAGCGGGCGTAATCCCGGCGTTCAGAACGCCCGAGAGATCGCTCCAATTGATCTTCCGGCTGATGATGTCCTGGACAACCTGCCTGGCCAGCGCTGGGTCACCGTACTGTTGCATCAGTCCGGCGAAGTTGACCGACGCATGGACGATCTCGTGGTGGATCTTAAGATAAATGTACAGCCCAGAATGATCCGGCTGCACCTTTGTGCTGTAGAACCATTCACAGGCCGTGTTATACACCTCGAAGCGACACGCACCGGCATGGATGAGCTCGGGCAGTAGCTTAATAAGCTCGTCGCCAAGCTCGGCGGAAAGGATCAGCTGTAGCCGATCCACGAACCCTTCCAACCGGCCCAGATGTTGTCGAGCCATTTCCTTCCGATCAAGCATGGTCTTCTCCTTCCAAAGGTTTGGGGCGACCTGCCCCGCCGCTTTGAAAACGGGGAGTAAAGGACACGGTTTATGTGCCAGAAAACGAACGGGGTGTCAATCGTCCCCGATGACTCACGATGACTTCTTCCGGCTTTGCCGAATTCGCCTGGACGGAGTGGCCGCCGCTTTTACGAACGCCATAAACAACGGATGCGGCGACAGCGGTCGCGATTGAAATTCGGGATGAAACTGGACGCCCACGAAAAACGGATGGCCTGTTAACTCCACAATCTCCACTAAATCTTGCTCTGGATTGACACCCGACACAACCAACCCCGCCTTCACCAACTGGTCGCGGTACACGTTGTTGAACTCATACCGATGCCGATGCCGTTCTTCCACCACCGCCTTTCCGTACGCGCGCCGCGCCGCCGTTCCGGCACGCAACGCACAGTGGTACGCCCCCAGCCGCAGGGTCCCCCCGTAACTCTTATCCTTCACCTTCTCCTCTTGCCCGGGAAGCAGATGCACCACCGGATGCGGTGTGGCCTCGTCAATCTCCGTCGTATGTGCCTTTTTGAGGCCCACGACATGGCGAGCAAACTCAATCACCGCGCATTGCATCCCGTAGCACAATCCCAGATAGGGAATCTTCTGCTCACGGCAATACTGAATCGCTCGGATCTTCCCCTCAATCCCGCGCGCCCCGAACCCGCCCGGAATCACCACCCCGTTCAGTTGTGACAGCTCTTTGAGTTTAGACGGCGACTTTTCGTACTCCTCCGAATTCAGCCACTCCAATTTCGGCCGATACCCTTGCGCCCATGAGGCGTGTTTGATCGCCTCAATCACCGACAAGTAGGCATCAGACAAGGTAAAATCGCCAGTGGAAAAATATTTGCCGATGACCCCAATGCGTATCTCGCGCAAGGCCGTCTCAATCCCGCGGACCATTGCTCTCCAGGTTCGCAACCCGCCCTTCGCGCGCGGATGCAATCCAAACGAATGCAGGACCTTGTCCCCGAACTTTTGGCTCTCAAACACCAGCGGCACTTTGTAAATGGAATCAATATCCGGCGACCCGATGACATGGTCCTTGTCCACATTGGAAAACAGCGCGAGCTTTTCCATGCGTGGCCGGTCAATTTGCATAGAAGAACGCGCCACCACGAAATCCGGCGACAACCCGGCGGCCATCATCGTGCGCACCGCTTGCTGTGTGGGCTTGGTCTTCATCTCCCCGACCGCCTGTGGCACCGGCATATAGCTCACGAGCACATTGCGCACGCGGTCGGGATAGCGCATCCGCATCAACCGTGCCGCTTCCAAAAACAAAATATTCTCATATTCCCCCACGGTCCCGCCCACCTCCACGAGCACAAATTCCGCCCCGGTCTGCTCGGCCGCCCGCTCAATGCGCGCGTTCACTTCGTCCGGCACGTGCGGCACCACCTGCACCGTCTTGCCGCCATACTCCAGATTGCGCTCGCGCTGGATCACCGACTGATACACGCGCCCGGTCGTCATGTAGTTGACGGACAGAATATTCGTATTCAAGAACCGCTCGTAGTTGCCGATGTCCTGGTCCGTCTCGTCGCCGTCCATCGTCACAAAGACCTCGCCGTGCTCAACGGGATTCATCGTGCCGGCGTCCACATTAATGTAGGGATCAATCTTGATGGCCGTCACGGTATACCCTTTGCTCATGAGCACGCGCCCAAGCGCAGCCGAAACCGTGCCTTTGCCGACGCCTGACATCACGCCGCCGACGATGTAAATATAGTGATGCATAAAAAAAGAATAGGGATCGCAATGGGGTTTATGATCCTTCAATGTGCAGACGGACTTCCGCTTCAAAACCGTGCGGGAGGGTGATGGTGACCGTGTGCTCGGACGGTTCCTTGATGGGACGCTCAAGCGCGACCATGGAGGCGTCCACCTGTGTAAACCCTTTCTGCTTGAGCGCTTGTGCGATCTGCGCCGCCGTCACGGCGCCGTAGAACGTCCCGCTCTCGTTTACCTTCTGCGAAAGCGCCAACGCATACCCGTCTAGCCGAGACGCGAGATCGCCATAGACGGATAGCTCCTTGTGCGCCTCTCGTTTTTGCCGACCTTCCCGTTCTTCGCACTCGCGCATGGCTCCGGGCGTGGCCGGCGCGGCCAGATGCTTGGGGAACAAAAAATTGCGTGCGTGACCGGCGGTCACCTCAACCGCCTCTCCCTGTTTGCCAAGCGCCTTGACCGCCTTGAGCAAAATCACCTTCATACGCTCACAGTATATCAAACCCTTCCGGCCATCCAAAACTTCTTGGATTCCTACCTATCCCGTCTTTCAAACCCAACTTGCCCATGCTCCGCCGCATCCTGTACCATTTTCTTGTGCCCTGTATGAAAAAAAGGTTTCCTACCCGTCTGGTTGGCGGGTCGCAGGCCATGATGGCTTCACTCGGGTATCGCTATCACTGCGTTGAGGATGGACGACCGTGCTATCATCGCGCATGGAACGACCAGCCCTTCCCGCGTTTTCACGCGTATGTCGCGGAAGAAGGCGGATGGATTGAAATTGAACTGCATGTGGACGCCCTGGATCCCATCCTCCATCAAGGAAACCATCATCAACCCTGGGCCTACGCGGGCGGTCGGGTCAACGAGGAAATGGAACGGATTACCAATACGCTCAACGGCACGGCGCCTCTGCCACACGTCGCCGGCAGCGAGCGGCGCGCGCGCAAAAATCATCCAGCGCGAAAAATTAAAAATCTTATTGACTTGTTATTTTTTTGACGAAAGGAAAACCGTATGCGCTACTCTTTCCCCGGCCCTCTGCCTGACCACGCGCGCAACTTGATGCGCCGCATGGGTTACGGCGAACAGCGCGCGCGCAGCGGCCAGATTAGCTACGTCAAACGCGTTTCGTCCGACCGGTTCCCGCGCTACCACGCCTATGTGGAGGATACAGCGGGCGGCGGGATGCAGGTGAACTTGCATGTGGACCAAAAGGAGGCGAGCTACGAGGGAACGAGCGCGCATGCGGGCGAATACGACGGGCCACTGGTGGAACGCGAGATGAACACCATCACCGCGTTCGTCACTTCCGTGGCGTCCGCTCCGCCGCCCTCACCGCCTGTGGCGAAACCAAAAAAGAACACATCGTTCTTCAGTCGATTTTTCTAGACTTGTGAAAACGGGGTCACGGGGTCAGGTCGTGAACCGGGAAACATTCCCGTTTCCAGACCTGACCCCGTTGTGTTTCAAACGGGCATCCACGCGCCGTCCTGCTTGGCGCTTTCGTAACACGCATGGGCGAGCGTAAACGCGCGCAGGCCCTCCCCGATGGTCGGAAAGAGAGAGTGCCCCCCAAGCAGATTCCGCAAAAACCAATAGTCCTGAATCGCGTAGTAATCACTGACAAACAACACGTCCTCACGGCTGGCGAGATCCTTGAACAGTGGATCGTGTGCCACCATCCGAAACAAGTCGGGCCGTTCGTATGTTTTTTCCGCTTCCTCATCGCGCACGGTCAAATGGTGCATGTCGTACGTCTCCAGGGTGAGCAATGCTTGCTGATAAAAAATTTCAAAGTGGCGAATAGATTGATGGGCGGGAATATCGTGCCAGAGGTGAATCATATTGGCCGCCACGCCATCCGCGAACTCAAAACGCACTTCCATGTAATCCTCAATGCCCGGATAGCCAGCATGGTTCCCCATCCGCGCGGAAACGCGCTTGGCCGAGCCGAACAGCCATTCAAAGAGGTCAAGATCGTGAATGCCGTGTTCAATGAGAACACCCGCGCCGGCCAGATCCACGCGGCTTCGCCAATCCGTAAAATGAGAAATGCCCTTGATGGGAAACACCTGGTCGTCGCGCAGAATAACCGTTCGCAAGGGCGAATGGGAACGCGCTTCGTCCATCTTTTTTTTGAGCGCGTGGTAGACCGGTGCATAGCGAAGCACGAACCCGACTTGATGGGGTGTGTGTGAGGTCGTGAGCAGACGATGGATTTCTTGCGCGTCCTCCAGAGAAACCGCAAACGGCTTTTCCAAAAACACCGCCTTGCCGTTTTCCACGGCCCGCCGGACCGTCTGGAGATGAAACTTGGTGGGGAGACAACTGAAGATCACATTGATCTCCGGATGATCCAGCACTGCGTTCGTATCCGTGGTCGCCATGTCAATCTCAAACATCGCCGCGGCCTGCTGTGCGGCTTCCGGATTTTGGTCTGCAATCGCCGCCACGTTAACGCGGCCATCAAACAATGGCTTGAGAAGACGCAGACAGCGCGCGTGCTCGCGTCCGATGTAGCCGGCCCCGATAATCCCGATCGTGAGATGGTCCATATGCGAAGGATCGTAACAGAGAAAAAAAAGACGCGCCAGCACGGCGCGTCGCGAAGCAGGAACAGACGTCGCTAGGGGAAGAGCTCCTCGACCGAGGGGAAGATGACATCCGGGTAGCGGTGTTCCAGCTGGTTGGGACCGTTGCCCTGCTGGGCCACGGGAACCCACAGCCGCGCAATGTCCATCCCGTTGATGGAACGCAGGTGTTCATCGGTCAGCGCGCACAACGGCGTTCTGGTCGCGCGGACGCGGGAGATGAACTCCATGATCTCGAAGTACATGCGCACATGGATCTGGTCCGTGTTGCGCTTGTCAATGAGCGGCACATTGATCTCCACTTCCGCGAAGATCTTCGGATCGCCGTCGGCGCGCTCAATGAGGTCCATCATCATCGCCATCTCCACGGCGTATCCGCCCGCCAGGCGCATGCCCCGCAGATCCCCCCAATGCACCATCGCCTGCCCGCACAGCGGCCAGCGCAGGGCGCCGATCGCGTTGTAGGGACAGCCGAGCGTGGCGAGGAACGCGTGGATGCCGGCGTTGTCGCGCCCGAGCGAGGCCAGCTTGACGAGCCGCGCCTCCTGGAAGTTCAGAGCCCCGACCATCAGCCTCTGCACGGGCTCAACCTCCACGGCGTTCTGGATGTCCGCATCCAGGAAGAACACCCGCGCCTCGGGCATGAGATCCAGCGACTCAAGCGCCAGACAGGCCGAGAACAAGGCTGTTCCCTTCCCGTGCAGACGCTCCTGTGCGATCCCGTAGGTGAGCGCGAGCCGCGCCATGAGCGGCTCGAGCAGATCGCTCTGGTGGCGCACAGCGATCGCCGTGCTCACCTCCAGAGCCCGCACGGCCGTGTCATCCACGCGGCCATCTGCGTCATGGGTGTCGCCGTTGACGAGCACGATGATCTGCTCGGGCGCGAATCCGACATCGTGAAGAAGGTAGGTGAGGGTGCGGGCGATCGTTCTGCCCTCGTGCTTGGCGGGAATGACGACCTTGTCATCCCGCAGCACCATCTCCCGGTCAAACCTGCGCACATCCCCGTGCTGCATGTGCCGAACGTGCGCGACCTTCGACGACTCACATCCTTGTGATAGCTGCATGATTTCCCCGTACGTGACTTCTGCGGCGCCCAGTAGCCGCAGGCGTGAACGCGCGCCCATCGGCGCGAGCTCAAGCCCACGGCTACGTTACTCCTTTAATCCCTTCCACAGCGCTTCAAAAATCAGTGTCTGCGTGGCGGCGATCGCCGTGTCTTCAATCACAACACCAAACAATTCCTGTTTGGCATCCAGTGAGATGAACGCCGTCTTGCCTTCATAGATGAAAATATACGCGGGTGACCGATCGTCACGCGAGAGCCAGCGGCGCTCGTCCAGACCCGAGGTGCGCCCGCCCTCGCCGATCGCGATGGCTCGCACGCGCACATGGTTGCGGATGCGCGTTTTGGTAAAGGCCGGCCACGCGTGCAGAATGAGATCGCGTACGCCTGCGGAGGAATAGACACGATAGGTCTTGTCAGGCGCGTGGGCGCACGCGTGAAGCACATCTTCCAAAATATCGCGCACGCCCACCTCGCCCTCGTAGTACCGGACGGACGGCCTATGCATGCTCCATCCCATCAGCTCTTGCAGGCCGGGAACCGCTTCCTGGAGTTCCAGGCGCGCTTCCTGCGCGGCCACTTCGCGCCGTGTTGCTACACCCGTCAGCTTACGGGGATCCTCGGCCACAAAGAACCGATGGGTTTTCGCGTCTACATAGGACGCCAATCCGACATCGATCAGACGCTTGAGCGTGTCATAGCAGGTGCCGCGGTTCAGCCCGGCCTCAAGCGCCACCGTTCTCAGCGGCGCTGTGCCGAGCTTGAGGAGCGTCACATAGACTTGGTAATCCTTCTTGCGAAGCCCGACGGCTGCAAGCGTCCTGTCTGACAGTGTAGGCGGTTTGCTCATGGGAGGTGAGAAAAAATGGACGCAGGTGTGGGTAAGATAAAAAATGCGCGCGTTCACGATACTCCGCGCGGATCATTTTGTCAATATTTTTTCGGCAACTTCTGTCAATGAGACGGCCGTTTAAAAAAAGCGACGGGGTCTGTGTGCGGACGAAATCAGAGGTCGGTTTTGGAAGCGTGTCACGATCTGTGAACCACACGGGTGGTCATCAGACGTTTGACCTCTGGCGCCACGGGTTTCTCTTCCACAGATACCACAGACCTACGCATCCCATCACCACACTCGCATACTGGGCGGGAGTGAGGCCGAAGAAACGCGCGTCCACGATGGGGCCGTCCACCGCGCGATAAAAATCCAGGATGAACCGAACAATTCCGTACCAGATGAGAAACACGATCAGATAGGTCCCGGTTTGCGCGCGGCGCTTGGCGAGCAGAAGGAACGCGAGAAATAAGAGAAGGCCGTTCATGGACAGCAGAAGCCCGTGATCCAGCCGATCGCCGTCTGGATATGCGACGGCAAGGATGGAATCAGAGAGTGTGCCGGGGTGGTCATGGATGAGGAAACACCCGATGCGTCCGATGCAGAGGCCAAGCGGCAGGCCGAAGACCGCCGTGTCTGAATAAGCCCAGACGTCCACCTGCTTTTTGCGCAGAAAGACGATACCGAACAGCATGGCGCCTATGAAGCCGCCGATGAGGGAAAATCCGCTCGTCGCGAGGATGGCTAAGGGGTCGTAGAACACCATGAAAAGCTTGGCGAACAAAAACGCCCCGAGAACCACCCAAAAGGTGAGGTCCCAGATGAATTTTGGATTCTGACCGCGGTGTTCTGCCATCCGCGCGGCCGCCCATGCGCCCGCGAGAATTCCAAGCGCAACCATCGTGCCCCACACCTGGATGGAAATCGGGCCCAGTGGGATCGTGGTGAAGTGGAAGTAAGGAATCATGTACACAGGTCAAGCGAGGAGCCCCGCCCATCGCGTTGCGACGAAGCGATCCCCTACAGAGAAAGTTTGGCTCTTCGGGCCTCGCCGTGACCTCGTTTAGGGTGTCCGTGTATGCCAATCGGTGACGTGCTGATAGGACATCCCAATCCGGTACAGCGTGTGCTCATCAAAGGGCCGGCCCATAATTTGCATCCCGACCGGAAGCCCTTGCGAAAACCCGCAAGGAATGGACATCGCGGGAACGGTCGCGAGGTTCGCGGTGATCGTGTAAATATCCGACAAGTACATGGTGAGCGGATCGCCGAACTTTTCGCCGATCGGCCAGGCGACCGAAGGGCTCGTCGGGGTGACAATCGCGTCTACGCGTTTCAGCGCCTCGTCAAAGTCGCGCTTGATCAGCGTGCGCACTTGGAGCGCTTTGCGGTAGTAGGCGTCGTAGTAGCCGGCGGACAAGGCGAACGAGCCGAGCAGGATGCGACGTTTCACCTCTGATCCGAACCCTTCCCCGCGACTACGCGCGTAGGTTTTTTCCAACGTGTCGCCCAGTGAATGGTAGCCGAAACGCAATCCGTCATAGCGGCCGAGGTTGGAACTCGCCTCGCAGGGCATAAGCACATAGTACGCGGCGAGCGCGTACTTGGTGTGCGGCATGGAAATGTGTTCAATCTTGGCGCCAGCCTTTTTCAGCTGTGCGACAGCGTCCATCACCAGCTGCTTGATGGTTTCGTCCATCCCGTCAAGAACATATTCGTCCGGGATGCCAATCTTCACTCCCTTAAGCGAATCCGTTATAAGCTCCGGCGAGGTCGTTTGGGTCAGCTCAACGCTTGTCGCGTCGCGCGGGTCCTTTCCTTCCATCGCCTGCATGACGAGCGCCGCATCTTCTACTGTGCGCGTGATCGGGCCAATCTGATCCAGTGAGGAAGCCATGGCCATAAGGCCAAAACGCGACACGCGGCCGTACGTTGGCTTGAGGCCGACGACGCCACAGAGCGAGGCGGGCTGACGGATGGAACCGCCCGTGTCCGAGCCGAGCGCGGCCGGCACAAATCCGGCGGCGACCGCCGCGGCCGAACCACCGCTTGAACCACCCGGAACGCGCAGGGTATCCCACGGGTTTTTCGTGGCACCGAAATGGGAACTCTCTGTGGAAGAACCCATGGCGAACTCGTCCATGTTGGCACATCCGATGAGCACGGCTCCGGCACGCCTCAGCCGTTCAATAACGGTCGCGTCGTACGCACTACGATGCCCTTCCAAAATCTGCGAAGCGGATTGGTTTGGCCATCCTTTGACAAGGATATTATCTTTGATGACGATGGGGATGCCGCCAAGCGGCCCGATCTCCTCGCCAGCTTCGCGCCGGCGATCAAGCTCGCGCGCCTCCTCCAGCGCCGTTTCCGATACCCACAGCAGAGCGTTCAATTCTTTGTTCTGTTCTTGAATGCGTTCCAGGCAATCCGAAACCAATCCTTCTGCCGTTTGTTCCCCGCTCTGTAAGAGTTGTTTCGCTGAAGCAATCGTCATACGTCAAACACTCCTTGGACTTGCAACAAATCGTTTTTCCGCTTTGAAAAATTTGCCAGCGCTCGTTCGCGGACATCCGGTTCACATCCTTCCACCGCATCTTCTCGAAAGACATTGGTGACCTCCATCGCGTGTTGAAGCTCTGGAACGTCCCGAGTATCCAGCTCCTGGAGCGTATCCACATATGCCAATAGAGAGCCCAGTTGTTCCCCGTATGTTTTTTCTTCCTCGCCTGTTAAATCCAACCGTGCAAGCTTGGCAATGTGTTTGATATCCATAGTTTTTTACTCCCCAAGCATATCCGCAAACTCTGTCTCTGACAACAGGCGTACCCCGAGGCCTCGCGCATCTTCATACTTGCTCCCCGGCTCGACGCCAACCACAAGATAATCTGTTTTCTTGCTGACGGATCCGGACACCTGGCCGCCCAAGGCGCGGATGCGTTCCATGGCTTGTTCCCGTGTGAATGAGGTAAGAGTCCCGGTGAGGACAAAGGTTTTTCCATTGAACACATTTTGTGTGCGCTTGGACTGGTCCTTCACGTGAATACCGACCAGACGATAGTCTTCTAGAAGGGCCCGATGGTGGGCCTGTCCAAAAAACTCCGTCACACTCTTTGCCACGATATCTCCGATGCCATCTATCTCCCGCAGAGTTTCCAGCGTCGCGGACTGTAACGCCTCCAGCGAACCAAAATGGTTGGCCAGATCCAGGGCCGTCTGTTCGCCGACATTGCGGATCCCAAGCGCCACGAGAAAGTTCGGGAGGTTGATCGTTTTGTGACGCTGGATTTCTTCCACGAGTTTGTGCGAGGCAACATCCGCAAACCCTTCCAGCGAGAGCAGGTCATCGGGTGTGAG